>PKZC01000211.1:12524-13392 GCA_003132905.1 Bryobacterales bacterium
GCCGCGCGTGATGCAGCGATCCCACACGCTCATGTATTCGTACGAATCGGCATTGTGCGCCGCGTTATAATCCCGTTGCGCCTCCGCGGCGCCAGTCACCGGCACACGGCCATCAGGCGGATCGACCACCAAAGAAGTTTGACGCGTGGACATCACCTTGGTGCCGGAATCGAACCAGACCTGGTTGTAATTGCCGACGTCACCCGGTTTCGGAGGCCTGTCGACTCGATTCTCGGCCGCGCGTTTCTCCACCTCGGCGGCCTCTTCGGGAGTCAACAGCGGTTTGTCGGCGAGTTCGGCTGGCCGCTCGAATGGCGTGATGGTAGCGTTGGTCCATGTGCCTTGCAAGTCGGGCTGGCCATCAGGCGTCTTAGAAGGCACCCAATGATTTGCACCAGCATGATCGGCAGCGAATGAGGCGAGCGGACATAATAGTGTCAGGAAAACAAATAGTTGAAGGCGCACGGGAAACCTCCCTTTCTATTCTGCGCTAGTGGCCGGAGACGCCGCCCCAGGGCGAATGCAAATGATAGAACGCGGAAGGGCCGATCATCTCCACCCTCCGGATTTTGCGATCTTCTATGAGAAACGCCTCAGTCACCAGGATGCTCGACGGACTTTTGAAGAACGGGAACTTGTAGGGGCGGCCGTCCGATAGAATGCCAGAGCTCACGGTGCCTTGATCGAACACCACGTGCGCCCAAACTATGCCGCGTTCGGCGTCCACCAACGGATAACGGCGGTCGTGAATCGCCTGCACCACAAAGTAATATCCCAACTTGAATTGCGACATGCAGTCCAAGGCGAATCCGTTAATTGCATCCTTGGGTTCGTTCGGCGGCCTGGGAACGTTGGTGGTGTGCGATCC
>PKZC01000459.1:0-5511 GCA_003132905.1 Bryobacterales bacterium
GATGGAGCCGGCGAATCCGCCGTTGCCCTCGCCATGATACTTGCCGTTCCAGCCAAAGGCAGGCAACCAGACTTCAAATTCGATGTGCGAATCGCTGGAGGGCTGAATCATCCCTTCAACGCGGCAGAAATCGGGTAGCTTCTTGAAAGAGGCGGCGCCGAACGGCGATACCGGCACGCCCGGCGGCATGGTGAAAGCGCCGGCCGCGATGGNNTGGCCGCAGATAAACACCGATGAACGCGGATCGGAAGGAAAATTCTTATCCATGCTCATCGACGTTCCTCGATCGCGGTCTTTATCGTTGCATCGAGATCTTGGTCGATGAGGCGCTTCCGGAGCTCTTCTTCGGGAAGCTTGTCCGAAAGAATAAACAGACCGTTGTCGTCCAGCCACAGTTTGAAGGCGAATTCAAGCCCTCTGAGAAGCTCTCGAATGGTGCTGGCGTTGTAAGGTTGAAAATGGAGCTTTGCCAGTTCACCCAAGCAGGATCGACGGCTTATGTAGCCCTCGATTTCTATCACGAAGCCCTGGAACCATTGATCGACAATATGCTGTGCCGAATCGAGCGGCCACTCAAACAGCAGGTTTCCAGCAGCCGCCTTTGGATACTTGGGATCGGGTCTCGGCGGCAACAGCACGTAATCCAAACGACGCGGAACCAGCACTTCTCTAATGAAGGTGAGCTCATCGAAAAAATTAGGTTCGACCGCTTCCAGGTGAAGCGTTAGGACGTTGTCGGGACCAACTAGCTGACTGAGTATTGCCGGAAAAGCGTCTTCAAACACCCCCGGGTGGGCCGGACCATGCGGCTCAGGCCAGTTGCCCTTCTCAACGTAAACCGGAATGAGCAGATCAAAGGAAAAACAGTCTTTAAGAAGGTGTCGATCGTCCACGCCGCTCAAAGGTCGTCCGAATCGAAAAATCGCCCTGTGTCCATCTCATGACGATTTCCGCGGTTTCGACTAGAAGTAATTCGCCTTGGTTCTTATCTGCGTGCATCCGTGTCCATCTGTGGCTGATACTCTTGCTTGTCAATAAAAAAGGCCGGGGGGTAAGCCCGGCCTTTCACAGGAGGAGGAGTAACTTGGCTTTACCTGGCAGCGAGTAAAGCTCTGAGGTGGCGAGCGCGCTCCGGGGATCGAAGCTGGCGCAGGGCCTTGGCTTCAATCTGACGGATGCGTTCCCGCGTGACATCAAACTCTTGCCCGATCTCTTCGAGGGTGTGCTCGCGCTCGCAGCCGATGCCGAAGCGCAGCCGGATGACCTTCTCTTCTTTGGGAGACAGGGTCTTCAAAATGTTAGCGGTCTCGTCGCGGACGTTCGAATCGATGACGGCGTCTACGGGCGAACCCACCCAGCGGTCTTCAATCAAATCACCCAGCGCGGACTCGCCATCGCGGCCTACCGGGGTTTCAAGCGAAACCGGATCGCGCGAGATGGTCTTCAGCTTCTGGACCTTTTCCACCGGAATATCCATCCGGCGGCTGATTTCGTCGTTGGTCGGGAGCGCGGCCAAGTTCCTTTTCCAGCTCGCGGGTAGCGCGCAGGAACTTGTTCATGCTCTCGTTCATATGCACCGGGATGCGGATGGTGCGCGATTGATCGGCGATGGCGCGCGTGATGGCCTGGCGAATCCACCAGGTAGCGTATGTCGAAAACTTATAGCCGCGGCGGTATTCGAACTTGTCGGCGGCGCGCATCAATCCGATGTTGCCTTCCTGGATCAGATCCAGCAAATGCAGCCCGCGATTGACGTATTTCTTGGCGACCGAAACCACCAGGCGAAGGTTGGCTTCGACCAGATCTTTCTTGGCCCGCTCGGCTTCGATTTCGCCGTGGCGGATAACGGACATACTGTGCTTGAGATCGCCCAGCGAAGCGCCTGCTGCGTTTTCGAGCTTGCGAACCTCGCGGCGCAACTCACGGGTGCGAGCCTGAGCGGTCAGACCCGAACGGCCTTCCAGCTTGCGCAGTTCGGCCTCCAGATGAGCCAACTGTTCGACGGCATGCTCGATTTCTTTGGCGAACTGTTTCCAGCGCGAAGGCAACCAGGGCAGACGTCGAATGGCCTGCGACATTTCCACTTTGGCGCGGTTTACTTTGCCCTGCGCTTTGCGGCGGACCTTCTTGTTGCTGAGCGGTATGGCTTCCAGCTTGTCGATGAGCTGGAGCTGTTTTTTGTGCGACGCGATGAGGTCGCCAAATTGGCCGCGAACTTCGGCCTGCTTTTTGGTGTCGGCCGGACTGCCTTCTTCGACATCGCCAAAATCGACGAAGTTATCGAGTTCATCATCGCCGCGTTTGAGCAACTCGGCGATTTCAGAAACCCGCAACTGAACCAGAGCGGACCGGCTGATGGACTTCTGCATCCGCAGCTTCCCGCGTTCCATGCGGCGGGCGAGATTGACTTCGCCCTCTCTAGTCAGCAGCGGGACGGAGCCCATTTCGCGCAGGTACACGCGTACCGGGTCGTCGGTATAAATCGACTCCTCGGCCTGTTGGGCCGGAAATTCCTCTTCCTGGACTTCTTCGGGATGGAAGAAATTGGCTTCTTCGTCGAATGGAAGTCCTAGAGGTTCGTGACCCTCTGCTGAAAACTGATCTTCGAATTGATCCACTTGGATGCTCACCTCCCCAACCGGGCACAACACTTCGTACGAATCGCTCTTGCGAAAATATCCACCTGGCGGGGTATGTTAAACTGTGTACAAACCACTAGCTTAGGCGCGCTTTCAGCCACCGTGCCGACCTTGAATATTAGCAATCGATTATAGCATCGAATCGATCGCGAAGTTAAGCCCTAATTAGAAGATGTTCTGATTCCAGATTGGTTACACCTAATGTAGCCGCAGCCTACAGTATTTAGTAAAATAGGATACTAAGCGCGCTTGTGAAGAACCAAGTTCTTCAATTCATTCAGAAAAGCCTCCACATCCTGAAAATCGCGATAGACCGACGCAAATCTCACATATGCTATCTTATCGAGGTTCTTGAGGTGTTCCATGAGCATTTCCCCGATCTCGGTGGTGCTTATCTCCCGATCGGGATTGTCGGCTAGCCGGGCTTCGACGGCATCGACCACCTCGGCTAGCTTAGCCATGGCGACCGGCCGCTTCTCGCAAGCCTTTAGCAGTCCGTTCAGGACCTTCTGGCGGTCGAACTTCTCACGCCTCCCATCCTTTTTGACGACCATGTACGGAATTTCGTCACTGCGCTCATAGGTGGTAAAGCGTCGCTCACAGCCCAGGCATTGGCGACGGCGGCGGACCACGTCGCCCTCCTTACTCTCACGGGAATCAATGACTTTGTCCTCTTTGTGGCCGCAGAACGGGCAATTCATGATGGGGGATCTTCCAGGATCTGCTTTGTTGACAGCAACTTGAGTTTACTCCAATTCAGTCCTTCGTGGAAGCCGCAAGCGATTCCAAAGGGCACAATGGTGATGGAGCTGACAAACCAAAGAACAATCGCGATGCCTGTTGCGGACTCGAGTGGAACGCCATAGATCTTTGTAAGAGCAACAATAGAAGCCACTTGTATGCCTCCGCCCAGCCCCGGGACTTGGACCAGGCCGCCCAGCGAGACGAATGCCATGAGGACTAAAACGTCCAGCAATCCGAAGGCTTGGGTGGCTTGAAAGCCCCGAAAAAGTGCAAAAGTCCCGGCTACGATGACGGACCATTGCAGCAGTGTGTAACCTAGCAGTAGCACGAGCAGGCGGAGATCCCGAGTACACTCCACCCCTTGCGAGAAGGCTTCCAGCATACCAGCGATCCGCTGCCGCTTTTGTTCCGGCAGGAAAGTGATCGCGCTCAGGACGCGCCGTTGGGCCACACCATTTGGTTGTCGAAAAGCGAGCAATAGAACCAGGCAAAGCGCTCCGGCGAGGGCGAGCGAGTAGCCACCGGCTATCAGGGCATCCTGAACCTTAGGGCCCAAACGCCAGCTATCTGGTGGAATTCGTATGAGAGCATAGCCACAAAATAGTAATACGGCCAGCAGATCGAGGATCCGTTCGAGCAGCCACGCTGCCGCTTGTGACGAGAAAGGCAGACCCGTCTGGACGGCAATCAGATAGGGCCGGACGACCTCGCCGACGCGCCCCAGCACAACTCCGGCGGTGAAGCCAATGGCGGTATCGGAGGTCAAACGCCAGACCCCGAGGGGATGTCCGAATGGCCGCAGCATCACTTGCCAGCGCAGGGCGCGGCCGACATTGCTCAACAATATCAAGCAAATAGAGGCCACCAACCAGCGCCAGCGGACATGATCGAGCGTGGCCAGCAACAAATCCCAGCGGAACGACAGGCCTCGGGTCCGGTAAGCTAGAATCACAAGGACAAGCAGGCTGGCTGCTACAGCTAGAACTAGCGTTCGGGAAGGACGGGCCCGGGACGATCGGGAAGGGTTTGCTGCAGGTTCGGGGGACAAGGTGGTCAGTGGTGCCGGTTGCCGGCCCCTTTAGAGAGTAATGCCTCCTTATAGGGAGAGCCTCTTTTTAGGGGAAAGCCCCGGTAGAATGTAAAGCTTGGATTCAAGTGAACTTCTTATCATAGATCCTCGTTTTCTTTATTGGAAGCAGGAGATAGGAAGCAGCATGGCAACGGTGGCAATTCCGGCGGCGAAATGGAGCTGGGAGTCACCCTACCCGCAAGTCCGGACGAGCAACAGCTTGGATGCCGATGCTCAACTCGTGGAGCGCTGCCTGGGCGGCCAGGAAGCCGCTTGGGAAGACCTGGTAAGGGTGCACACCCGGCGTGTGTACTCGATCTGCTATCGCTTCACCAATAGCGACGCGGAGGCCCAGGATCTGACCCAGGATGTTTTCCTGCGCGTGTTCAAGAATCTGCGGAGCTTTCGGGCAGGCGAGGGTTTGTTCGTGGTCTGGCTCACCCGGCTGACCCGAAATCTGCTGATCGATCATTACCGCCGGACGCGCATGGAGCGGGCCACCGAATCGATTGAAGATCTGACGGCGCCGCTCGAAGAGAACACTGGCACCATCGCCAGGACGGAAGGGATGCTCGCCGGCCGCGAAGCAAGCGAGTTGTTGCAGGCGGCATTGCAGAAATTATCGCCGGAGCTTCGGGAAACGGTAATCCTGCGGGACTTGGAGGAATTAGAATATCGGGAGATCGCGCAGATCCTGAACGTTCCGGAAGGAACGGTAAAGTCGCGATTGAATCGCGGCCGCGCTGAGCTGGCCAAGGTGCTTCGCAGACAGAAGATTCGCATATGACGTGCGCAGAGTTTGAAATCCTGCTGTGCGACTACGTGGACGGAACGCTCCGCGCAGAGGAGCGGACTGCGCTTGAAAGCCACTTGTCGGGATGCGCGGCGTGCCAGCAATTATCGGAAGATGTACTGGGCGTGACGGCGTTCTTCGAGCGCGTGCCCCGCACCGAGCCTCCAGCCGAACTGATGACGCGGATATTGCATCAGGCGCCGATTGGCCTGGGCGCCGTTGCCGAGCGTCTGCCGAGCGACCCGCGTCCGTCCTGGGCCAAACGC
>PKZC01000459.1:5589-11688 GCA_003132905.1 Bryobacterales bacterium
CAGCAACGGGGCGCAAAAGAAGGAAGTCAGCAATGAATTGTGTAAATCATCCAGAGGCGCCGGCTGTCGCGTATTGCCGGGAGTGCGGAAAGGCGCTGTGCGAAACATGCCGCCGCCAAGCCGATGGAAGCGTGTACTGCGCCGAGCATGCTCCGGTTACGGCGTGGCCCTCGCCTCCGCCGCCCCCATACGCTCCTCCGCCTCCGCCCCCGTACGCTCCACCGTCGCCATCGCCTTATACAGCACCGGAACCTGCACCGTTTACGACGACGCAACCCACGCGCCCCCCCATCACTGACTCAGGAGCGTCGCCTGGACTGGCCTTTTTGCTCGGCTTCATTCCCGGCGTGGGTGCGATTTATAACGGCCAATATGTCAAAGGATTTTTCCATGTCCTGGTCTTCGGAGGTCTCATCACCATCGTCAGCAGCGAAGATATTAGCGGTGGTCTCCAGCCGTTGTTCGGAATGATGATTGCGGTCTGGGTCTTCTATATGGCATTTGAGGCGTATCACACGGCGAAGCGGCGGCAACTGGGGCAACCGGTGGACGAGTTTTCCAGTATCGTGCCCCGCTCCGGCCAGCCGAACCGGTTTCCGCTGGCGCCGACGGTTCTGATCGCGGTGGGTCTGCTCTTTCTCTTACACAATTTGAACATCATTCGAATCGGCGAACTCCTCCGTTACTGGCCCGTGGCCCTGATTTGTCTGGGCGTGTACATGCTCTACGAGCGGCTATCCGGGCATCCCGAACCGCGGGATCAGCATGCACCGCCAACCGGGGAGGCTGCCAATGAACGACGTTAGCAATTTCGTGCAAGCGATTCGGGGACCGATTATGCTGATCGCGCTGGGATCGCTGGTGGCCATCGACTATGCGGGCATCTATGGATTTTGGCGCACGTGGCCGATTTTGATCATCGTGTTCGGCGTGCTGAAGCTATTGGAACGAGCGACCGGCAAACCGGGGCCCCCGCCGCCTTACAACTATCCAGGTCAATATCCGGGCCAACATCCAGGCCAATACCCAGGGGGAGAAACAGGCGACAGGCCGCCCGGAGGCAACGCAATATGAGGCGCGGTTCGGTGATTGGGCCGCTGATCCTGATCGGGCTCGGCGTGCTGTTCTTATTTCGTAATCTGTGGCCGGATATTCCGCTGGTGGATCTTATCTCGCGGTTCTGGCCGTTTCTATTGATTGCCTGGGGCGCAATCCGTCTGATCGAGATCCTGTTCTGGTCTATGACGGGCAGGCCGCTGCCGCGCAATGGCGTATCGGGCGGCGAATGGGCGCTGATTTTCGTGATCTGCATCGTGGGCGCCACGATGTACACGGCGCATAACGCCCCGTCCTGGTTCCCTTCCCGCAGCGCGTGGAGGCGCGTGGTGTTGCCGATGGGCGAAAGCTACGACTATACGCTAGCGGCGGTGGAAAAACCTTGCGCGAAGAATTGCCGCATCGTGATTGAGAGCTTTCGCGGCAATGCCAAGATCACCGGAACAGCGGACATGACGGTAAAGGCGAGCGGGCGAGAAACGATGCGGTCGTTTCAACAGGCCGATGCCGAGAGCGCCTACAAGCAGACGCCGCTGGAATTGATCCAGCAAGGCGATCAGATTATTGTACGCACCAACCAGGACAAGGTGAGCGACCGCGTGCAGCCCAACGCCGAGTTGGACATTTCGGTTCCCGAGGGGTCGTCGATTGAGGCGCATGGCCGCTACGGCGATTTCGACGTGCAGAACATCAACGGGAATGTGAACATCAACAGCGATAACGCGGGCGTGCGGCTGGAGAATCTCGGCGGAAACGTGCAGGTTGAGACGCGCGCGAGCGATACCATCCGCGCGATAAACGTCAAGGGCACCCTGGAACTGAAGGGCCGGGGTGACGACGTAGAGTTGCAAAATATCGCCGGACTGGTAACGGTGAACGGAGTTTACGTCGGCGAGATTCAATTGAGCAATCTGGCGCAGCCGCTGCGGTGGGAAGATCCGCTGAACTCGATGGAGTGCGAGAAACTGCCCGGACAGGTCCGGATGAGCCGGGGCGACTTCACGGGAAACAACATTATCGGTCCTATCCGCTTGAAGGCTCGCTCAAGCGATGTGCAACTTTCGGAGTTCACACAAGCGCTGGATTTGACGGTGGATCGGGGCGACATTGATTTGAAGCCGGGAAAGAACCTGCCCAAGATGGAAGTTCGCACGCGCTCGGGAGACATCGATCTGGCGCTGCCGGCCGGCGCGAAATTCGACTTGAGAGCTTCTACCGAGCATGGCGAGGCGGGCAACGACTATGGCGAGCCGCTACGCGAGGAAGAAGCAGGCCACGGCGGCGCAACCATCGCGGGGAGCACGGGAGCCGGACCGCAATTGCGTGTGGAGACCGGACGCGGGTCGGTGACGGTGCGCAAGGCGAGCGGAGACGAGACGACCACATTCCCCGACATCCCTAGCGTCCCGAAAACGCCCAAGCCTCCGAGTGCACCATTGAAGGTGGAGCACGAATAGCTAGCGCACCAACACCAACTGAATGTCGGCGACGTTGGTGCCGGTGGGGCCGGTCTTGATGAGATCGCCGGTGGCTTCGAAAAAACGATACGAGTCATTATTAGCTAAAAACGCTGGCGCGTTCAGACCCAGGGCTTGCGCGCGAACGAGCGTGGTTCCATCGGCAATTGCGCCGGCCGCATCGGTGGGCCCGTCCGTACCGTCGGTGCCCGCGCTGAGAATCAGGACATTTTGCAAGCCCGCGATGTCAAGGGCCGCTGCTAGCGCGAACTCCTGATTGCGTCCGCCGAGTCCCTTGCCACGCACCGTAACGGTGGTTTCGCCGCCTGAAATGACGCAGGCAGGAGTTTTCACGGGCCGGCCGGTCGCTCTGATTTCTTTCGCGATGGCCGCGTGAACGCGTGCTATCTCGCGCGCTTCGCCTTCGAGGAACGTGGAGAGCACCAGGGTGTGAAAGCCCAACCGGCGTGCTTCGACCTCGGCCGCGTCGACGGCCAGAGCGTTGCTACCGACGATGACATTGTGGGTCTTCGCGAAAATTCTATCGCCGGGCTTGGGAGTCTCCTGAGCGGCCGCGGGCAGTTTGTTTCCGATGCCATATTTATCGAAAATCGCGCGGGCGTCGGCAAGCGTGGAACGATCGGGAACGGTGGGCCCGGAACCGATCACGTCCAGATCGTCGCCAATCACGTCCGACAGAATCAGCGTGAGGAGTGTGGCTGGGTAAGCCAGCCGCGCCAATTGGCCGCCTTTAATCTGCGAAATGTGTTTGCGAACGCAATTCATCTCGTGGATGCTGGCGCCGGAGCGTAGCAACAATCGCGTGGTCTTTTGTTTTTCGGCCAGCGTGATCGGTGGCGCAGGAAGCGGCAACAGGGCCGAAGCGCCGCCCGAAATCAGACAAACGATCAGATCGTCCGCAGTGGCTTGACTGGCTATCCGAGCGATACGCCGCGCGCCGTCCACGCCCCGTTGGTCGGGTACCGGATGGCCGCACTCGTNNCCGTAACGGCGCGCCATGGCCATCTTTGACGTTGATTTCGCCGGCAGTGATGCGCGCGCCGAGTAATCGTTCGATGGCCCGGGCCATCTGGGCGCTGGCTTTGCCCGCGCCAATCACGTAGATGTTGCGGAAGGACGGCAAGCGATAACGCCCGCCACCGGCAATGAATGTGTCTCTATCCAGACGGACATGGCGCAGAACTGCCTGCGCGGGAGCGGCAGCTTTCAGCGCGGCTCGAAAAATGCGAAGAGCCTGACGTCGCACGATTTAGAAAATCGGGAGTTGCAAGATCAGGGTCACGATCGCCGCTGGATCGTCGGTATCGGCTTCGATGCGATGCTCGGCTTTGCGGTACACATCCTGGCGGTCGTCATACAGCTTCCGGAACTTTTCAGGATCGCGCGCCAGCGGGCGATGCGTCTGGCCTTCCATCCGCGCGCAGATACGGGGGAAGGGACAATCCAGCCAAACGGTGACGCCGCGTTCTTCGAGCAGCTTGCGATTGGCTGGATCTAGAAACGCGCCGCCGCCTAAGGCGAGAACCATTGGTTTGCCACACTCTACGTCTCGCACTCGTTTGCGCAACGCTTCCTGCTCGATTTTGCGAAATTCCTCTTCGCCGCGCGTGCCGAAAATCTCAGCGATGGAAACGCCCTGCGCTTGCTCGATATCCTGATCGATGTCGGCGAAGGACCAACCGAGCTCGTCAGCCAGCAGGAGGCCGACGGCCGATTTCCCCGACCCCATAAAACCGACCAAGTAGAGGCCGGGAGTGCGCTTCAACTTCAGTAGCATCGATTCACGTAACGTCCGCGTAACGAATGGTCCCACAGCTTCCGGTCGCTTCGCAACAAGAGGTGCAAAGGCATTCGGGCAAGCAGCATAATGGTACACATGCAGGAAGAGCTGTTGCCGCTTTTTCCCCTCCAAGTGGTCCTCTTCCCCAGGACCCCGTTGCCGTTGCATATCTTCGAGGAGCGCTATAAGCAGATGATCGCGGACGTCCAGCGGGGCCACACGGAGTTCGGCGTGGTGCTGGCGGGCGAGAGGGGAATTGTAAATACCGGCTGTACAGCCACTGTCGAAAAGGTTCTGAAAGAATATCCCGACGGGCGCATGGATCTGATCACGGTGGGCCGCAGGCGTTTTGAGATTATCCTGCTCAACGACGAGAAGCCGTATTTGCGGGGCGCGGTGCAGTATTTCGACGACGACGCAACCGATCCGATCTCACCCGAAGCGCGCAAGCGCGTGATCGATTCCTATAACGACCTGCGCGCGCTGGAGGATTCCGAGCCGGTGCACGAACCGGAACTGAGCGATCCGCAGCTCAGCTTTCAACTGGCGCAAGTGGTGCCCGATCTCGACTTCCGGCAGGTTCTGCTGTCCACCCGATCGGAAGCCGACCGGATGCGGCGGCTGGCCGAGTTCTTTCCGAGCTACAGTTCCCGCCAGCGCCAGATCCAGCATGTGCGCGCGGTTGCGCCCACCAACGGCCACTCCAAAGGATCGTTGGGCGTGTGAAGAATCGCCCCCTTAGAATTAGCCAAAGACAAAACCTGATCGTGGACGCCGACGACACGCTTTGGGAGAACAATATCTATTTCGAACGGGCGTTCGATGATTTTTGCGAATTTCTGGCGCATTCGAAGCTCGCGCCGGACGAGGTGCGCGCGGTATTGGACGAGATTGAAATCGTCAACAGTAAAACGCATGGCTACGGAACGGCCAATTTCGCGCGGAACCTCACCCAGTGTTATCACAAGCTGGCGGAACGCGAGGTGCTCGCGGATGATCTGCCGCGCATCATGAGCTTTACCGAGCAGATCCTGCACCATCCCATCGAAATCATCGAGGGCGTGGAAGAAACGCTGGACTATCTGGCCGGCAGGCACAGTCTGACGTTATTCACCAAAGGCGATCCGGAAGAGCAGAAGCTGAAGCTGGATCGTTCGGGTTTGGCGATTTATTTCGGCCACACGGCTATCGTGAAGGAGAAGGACGCGCCGTCGTACGCGGCGTTGATTCGCGAGAGGGCGCTCGATCCGGCGGACACGTGGATGATTGGGAACTCTCCTAAGTCGGATGTGAATCCGGCGCTGGAGGCGGGCATCCACGCGGTATTTGTGCCGCATGAACGGACCTGGACGTTAGAGCGGGAGGAATTGCGCGAGGGGCCGGGGCGGCTGCTGAAGATCGCGCGGTTTGGGGATTTGAGGGAGTACTTCTAAGAAGGCCACTCCCTCAGATGATGGATCAGTAAGAGTGGTTCGAGACCAAAGCGGCCGGCGAAATCTGCGGAGCGGCTTGGGCGAAGTAGTTTAGGCCGGACAGATTCTTATAGACAGCGCCCGCAACGCCTGAGGCGATGGGTCCGCTGACGGAGTGTTGGCTCGACGTGAGCAGAACCACTACTACCAGTTTGCGTCCGGCGATTTCGTTGTAGGATCCAAACCAGCCGAGATGCGTGGGCGTCCGGTTGTCAGTGCAGGTTCCCGTTTTGCCGAAAATCGGCTCGGTGGCACTGAAGCCCGCGCGGCGTGCGGTGCCGTATTCTACCGCGCCCATCATGCCCGGCTTGAT
>PKZC01000214.1 GCA_003132905.1 Bryobacterales bacterium
ATCTGCAAATGATCAAGGAAGCGGTGGCGCACGGCTCGGGTGTCAGCATCATGCCCGCTCGGGTGATGGAAGAAGAAATCGGGCAAGGCCGTTTGGTACCGATTCGGATTGCGGGCTTTGAGTTGTTTCGTCCGGTCGGCATCGTACATCGCAGGAAGAAGCGCTTTCATCGCGCGGGCCAGGCGCTGCTGGAACTATTGCAGGCTCCTGCAAGCTTCACGCCGTCGCTTTACGGAGCCTGAAATGGTACACCGCTGCGCCTGCCGCCACTGTCAGCACCGCGATGGCTGAGATTCCTGGGCGAAGCATGACTCCCAAAATCGTCATCCACACGCCCACCGCCACGAAAAACAGTGGCAGCAGCGGATAAGCGAAACTCACCACTGCCAGCTTCTGCCAGCCCGGCCGCCTGCGGAAAATGAATAGTGAACCCACCGAGAGAACCGCAAAAAAGTTGAGCAGCAATCCGATATAGAGCAGCAGATTGAGAAATGGGCTGACAGTCATTAGCACGGCGCACACGCCTTGGCACAGAATCGCGATTACAGGGGTGTGCCAGCGCGGATCCACTTTCGCTGCCATGCTGAAAAACGCACCGTTCTTGGCCATGGCGTAGTAAACGCGCGGGCCGATGGTGATCTCGGCGTTCACGGTCGCGAGCAGCGAAAGCGCCATGGCCGCGCTGAAAATCCCCGCCACTGCGGGTCCAAAGAGATGCCGGGCCGCAAGTGCTCCCACCGCAACCACGCCCTTCATCGATTCGAGCGGCACCGCATAGATGAACAACACATTGAGCCCGAGGAACAGCGCGGCAACCAACGCCGTCCCGTAAGCCAGCGATAGCGGAAGCGTGCGGGCCGGATGCTTCAGCTCCTCGGCCACATAGGTTGCCGCGTTCCATCCGCTGTAAGCGACGTAGATGTAAAACAGGCTCACGAAGAATTGCGCGAACATCGGCGTAACCGACGTGCGAACGGCTGGATGGGTGAAATTCTGCCAGTCTCCCTGGCCGAAGGCGAATCCCATGATCAGGAACGTCAGAATAATGACGATTTTCAGAGACGTCAGAACATTTTGAACTCGCGCTGTGCGGCGAATCCCCAAGCAATTGATGAAGGTGAATAGCACGATGATCGCGCTGGCCAAAGCTTGCGCCGCTCCGAGCTTCAGCTCCCACGAGCCCGATCCGATGACGTGCCGGGCGCTGTCCAATCTCAGGCTGGTTGAAAAATGTCCAAGGTAATCGGAAAATGCCAGCGCCGCGGCTGCAATGGGCGCGGAGAATCCAGCGAAGAACGAGATCCAACCGGTCATGAAGCCCCACGTTGGCCCGAAGGCTTCGGTCAGATAGACATATTCGCCGCCGGAGCTGGGGAAGTTCACGCCTAATTCGGAATAGCAAAACGCGCCCGCCAGAGCGCACACCGCGCCAACGCCCCAGATGAGCAGCACTAATTGAGCCGAGCCGAGTTGTCCGGCCAGAAAACCGGAAGTAGTGAGGATGCCCGTGCCGATCATGTTTGAGATCACCAGCGCCGTCGCGCTGCCAATCCCGAGCTGGCGAAGCAGGGCGCTAGCTTTGGGGCTCATGGGCGAATGAATCGAGGAACAACGCGCGGAAAGCGTCGGCGTCGGCGTCTATGGCAACCTTCGTGTTGGGTGGGCCGGCGACCGCCATTGTTCGTCCTTCTTGCGGCGGGTCTTGGCGGATGTCGATATGCATAGCGGCAATCTTCACAATGCTCGGCTGCAGCAATGCGGCGGCGGCTAGGGGATCCCACGCATAGAAGATTCCGGCGTCGATAGTTTCGCGATCGGCCTTCAGCACGCTAGCCACCACGCGTCCGAGCGGCGATTGCGCCTTCGATTCGAACTCGCGCAGGAATCGGGCGTCGATGGGAACTTTGTTGGTGGCATCCAGCGCGATCAAACGAATCGGCACGCCCGAGCGAAAAACAATGCTGGCCGCCAGCGGATCGATGAAGATGTTCCATTCGGCGGTGTTGTTCTTGGTATGAAACACTCCACCGTCTTGCAAGTTGCCGGGCACTTTGACCGCACCGCCCATCAGCACGATTTCGCGTATGTTTCGGACTACCGAACGGTCGCGCTGCATCGCCTCGGCAATGTTGGTCAGCGGCCCCAGCGCGAGAATTTGCACGGGCGTCTGCGCGTTTCTCAAGCGTTCCACCAGGTAATCGGCAGCGCGTTTGTTTTCGGGCGGACGTGATGCGGGGGGCAGCGGAACACCGGGAAGGTCGTCGGCGATCTTGCGCCATTCGGCGGGAAATGCATTGACGCCTCGCATCGGCGTGCTCCGTCCCGCAAACACACGCACTTGTTTGCGCCCCGCCAGATCGAGCAGGCGGCCCATGTTGCGCGCGCCCGCATCCACGTGAGCCGTTCCATTCACGACAGTAATGGCATCAATCGCAACGTTCGGATGCGCGAGCAGCAGGGCAACAGCCATGACGTCGTCCGAGCCTGCATCGGTATCGATCAAAATGGGGAGAGCCTGCGCGCCGGCCACGGCGACGGCGAAAAAAAACGCGGCGAGCGCTCGAAACTCAATCACAACCGAGACGATAGCACGCCCGGCGCGTCCTAAGACGTTTTAGAAGTGAGCGCTTTCGGGTAGACCATAACGCCCGCTTCGGTATCACGGAAGATCTTATAAAGAATTTGGTTGGTGGGCAGCTGGCTTTCGAGAAAATCAACGCCCTCGGCGGCGATGATGAAGCTGCTGCGATCGTCCTGGACCACAAAACGCTTCGCGCGCAAATACCATAATGCGAATAGCAGCCGCTCGCGCGGAAACGCCATGATGTTTTCCATGTCGAGCAGCGACAGCGCGGCGTAATCCGGATTGGCGCGGCGCTTGCTGTAGAGCAAACAGAGGACACCGATACGGATCTTAGCCTCGGCGTCGATTCCGTCCGTGAATTCTTTCCCGAGAAAGATCGGCAGCGGCCCAACCTGGTTCCTTTCAAATTGTTGGTCATACTCTTTCCGCTTCACCGGATCGCGCAACATCTGGTACGCGTCGGTGAGCACGCGGAACCGATCCGGGTCGCCGGTTTGCAAATTATCGGGATGATACCGCGCGGCCATAATGCGGTACACACGTTCGATGGTTTCGACCTCCGCTCGAGGGTTGACCTGAAGAAGATCGTAATAATTGACCGGCGCGGCTTGATGGATAGATTCCGGGTGCATCCTGCTTAGTTATCGGCCAGGATCGCAGCTACTCCATAGGGCGTTTTGCGGAGGTACCATGAGGCATGCGATTAGCCCTGGGCTGTTTGTTGTTGGCGCTGCCGGCGCTGGCTCAACTCGATTCGTCCACGCTGCGCGCGAAGTTCGGCACGCCTCTCAATCGAGAAACGTTCCATATGCCGCAGGGATTCGACTTGACAGTCGACTATGGCACGGGGAACCAAGTCTGCAAACTAACGGTTCCGGCAGATCCGCCTCCGCCGCCCAACACATCCGGCGGTTTCAACGGCAGGCAAAAAATGCAGGATTTTCTCGCGGATTTGGTCCCTGCTTCGATGCGCGGCAAGGAATTGAACCGGTTTATGGCGTCCATGGGGGCGGTCTCGACTTCATGGACTGAATACGAATACGTCACCATCTTTCAGTCTGAGTCCGGACGAAACGACACCATTCAAGTGAGCTTCAACGATCCGGCCTGCCGCTAACCCAACTGTGGCAGCGCCTGCTCCAAGGCCTCCACGAAGAAGTATTCGCCCCAGATCACGGATTCATCGACGCCCAATTCCTTAGGAAGATGGTAGACCCCGCCCTTGAGAATGCCCTCCCACTTCTTGTCTTTTTTGGCGAGATGATGTTCGCACAGCGATCGCAAAATGCGAATCGCGAGAGACCAGTAGTGATGCCCTTTTACGGGATCCTGCAGGAGCCGGCACAGGCGCAGCAGTCCGGAAGCGGCAATGGCGGCAGCAGATGTGTCGAGCAGACGGCGGGATTCGGGCGGCGCATTGAAGTCCCATGGTGGAACGCCATCGCTGTTGCAATGCGTGATGTAGTAATCGGCGCAGGCCTCGGCCGTTTCGAGAAAGCGCGGATCGCGGCTGTATTCGTACGAAAGGCTGAAACCATACAGCGCCCAGGCCAAACCACGCGACCAGCACGAATCGCCCCGATAGCCTTGTTGCGTGCTCTGGCGCAGGAATTCGCCTGTCTGCAGCTCGAAAATCCCTTCCTGTGCCGTAGAGCCGTCGNNTTCATCATGATGTCGATGAAGAGCGAATCCTCGCCGACGAACGAGCGCAAATATTGCCCGTTCTCCTTGAATCGCAATGCTTCCGTCTTGCCCGCCTGAATGAGTGCGTCTTTCAGCTTCGGATCTTGGGTCAGCCGATACCACCTGTAATAAGTGGACATGAAGATGAACCCCAGATCGTGAACATCGCGATCATGCTGGCGCGGTGCGAGCGGAGTGGTATAGCGCACGGCTTGCTCCTGCCAGTATTTGTCGGCGACGCCGGAAGCGAGGTTCCATTTGTGGAAGATCCACATCATTCCGGGCAAAAATCCATCGCACCAATTGGTCCACACTTGCCCTTCGTGCTTCCATTTGCCGTCGGCGGTGTACATCGGATAGAAACCCGGATGACTCTCCACCAGCTTGCGGGTCTGTTGCTGCGCGAACCGCATCGCGTCTTCAAAGAGCGCGCGGTCCGATTCAAGAACAAATTGGATCATGCTTTATGGATTCTAGCAGTCCCGGCAATATTCAACCATGTATCTCAGTGCTACCATCTCAATGCATGGCAGCCACCAAAGTTACAGTGAACAACAACGGATCGCTTCGCATCGAAGGCGATTTCACGATGCAGGACGCTCAGGGCAAAGAGTTCGGACTCGGCGGACGCACCGTGATTTCGTTGTGCCGTTGCGGACATTCCGCAAACAAGCCGTTTTGCGATGGAAGCCACAAGGTGAAGGGGTTTGATTCCAGTTGCGAGGCGCGGGATTTGCCGCCCAAAGTTTAGTGGCTGGTGGTTAGTGGCTGGTGACTGGTGGTTCGTGCCCGTATCGACGTTTGTAAACAGTGGAGTTTCTTGCCTAACAATTCAGCCTGCGCTTTTGCAGTGCTAATCAGCGGTGTCGGGTATTGAAGCCGCACGGCCAACTCAAGCTGGGTTTCTAACTCTGCCAAGGATCCCAGGGCGTATGACAGAAAGTGCAGGAACTCCTTGGAGGACGAGCGAGCTTGGCCTTCGGCGATGTTGGAAGGAATCGAAACGGCAGCTCGTCGCATCTGAGCAGTTAATCCGTACATCTCACTTTTTGGAAATTCAGCCGTGTAGCGATAGATTGTTTCCACGAGATCCAGCCCGATTTGCCAAACCTCGAGATCCCGAAAACTCTTGACCATTAGCCCGGTAGTGCCATAAAGTTGAAGCTTTTCTCAACCCCACCAGCCACCAACCACCAGCCACTAGTCCTCGGAGAGGACGCAAATATCGCTCAAGTTCCGATAGTCTTCCGCGAAGTCCAGCCCGTATCCAACTACAAACTCGTCGGGAATCTGGAAGCCTACGTAAGCTACGCGAACCGGACGCAGGCGCTTCTCGGGTTTGTCCAGCAAGGTGGCGATCGCAAGTGATTTTGGACGCCTCTGCTCCAGCAGATTCATCAGGTAGGTTAGCGTCACGCCGCTATCGACGATGTCCTCCACGATCAGCACGTGATGCCCTTCGATGGAAACATCCAGGTCTTTGGTGACCTTCACTTCGCCCGACGATGTCTTGCCGCGGCCGTAGCTCGATATTCCCATGAACTCGATGCGCGAAGGAGTCTTGATATGGCGCGACAAGTCCGCCATGAAGATGAAAGCGCCCTTCAGAATGGAGATCAGATAGAGCGGACCTGCAGGATAGTCGGCGCTAATTTGTGCGCCCATTTCACGGACGCGATTTTGGATCTGTTCCGCTGTGAGGAAAACGCGCGGGACCAGGGCCACGCTAGTCGGCGCTATGCGTGCGAATGCCGAGACGTTTGCTGGTCACCTGCGTGGCCAGGCGTGTGCTTCCGGTGCCAATGTGAATGTGAGCCGCAGTGGCCTTACCGGCAATCGCATGCGCAAAAGCGTAATAGGGAATCTTCCGCAGTTGCAGATACTGCCGCAGCCAAACGCCCTCCGGAGCGCTCGGAAGGACAGCTACGTCTACGCGGCCGCGATGATCGAATCCAAGTGCGCGATGCACTTCCGTCTCCCCTTCGGCGCTGATCGGAAGCGGACGCTGGAACTTGTCGGCAAATGCCAATTCGATCGGAGGCAGATCCCGATATTCGTTGAACGCACCGTCGCCCTCATAGTGCTCCATGCCCTGAAAAAGCAGCTCGGAATTATCCTGAGGCCGTTGCTCAAAAACCGGCGGGGCCGGTTGTACGTTCATGGCTGCGCGATCGGCCATCAAATGAGCGCGCAGGTGAGCCAGATCCAAACTGGTTTGACGAGCGGTGAGCTCGGCTTCAAAAGGCGCTAGATAAGACCGAGCCGCTACGCCGACGTCAACCATCTTGCGGGCGTCCTCTAAACGGGCCTGCTGCCGATCCACACGGCGCTGCGCCGCCGCGATCATTTCCGCGGATGCTTCCTCGCTAGCGCCCTTCTCAGGAAGGTCCCCATACAAATCGTGCGCGAGAATCACTTCATCTTTTGCGTCTTCCAGATTCGCTTGCGCTTCCTGGAGCCGGACGCGAGGGAGAGCTCCCACCTGTACCAAATCCGTCACCCGGGCAAGGCCTTGTTGAGCCAGTTCGATTCCCTTGTTGGCTGAGGTGTCTGCTGGAGTTTCAGCCGGCAGCGCGGGCGTTCCAGTGAAGAGAATCAAGGCTCCAAGGGACAATACGAATACTAGCAATTGTCGCATTGGAAATTTCAGTGTACCATAAAGTAAGGAGAACTCCTTAGCCATCCGACAGCAACACAATACGGCCGCTCAGCCTGCCGCACTGCCGCTTACCGCCCCTCCGTGGCTCATTGCCGTACGAGCCGCAGAATCCAAGAAAGCTCTCGACATTCGCGTGTTAGACCTGCGCGAAGTGACCACGTTCGCCGATTTTTTCGTAATCTGCAGCGGAAGCAACCCCAAGCAGATCCAAGCCATCGTCGACGAGGTCGGCCAGCAGCTCGATGAACGCGGTGAGTATCCGGTCAGCATCGAGGGTTTCGACAACGCCGAATGGATCCTAGCGGATTACGGGGACTATGTGATTCACGTCTTTTCGGCAAAATCGCGTGCGTTTTATGAGTTGGAGCGCTTGTGGCGGCACGCCAAAGTTGTGCCTCTTCCCGAAGAACCCCTCACTGAACCGCGCTTGTGAGCGGGTCGCAGCTCAGATCGCCTTTTTGCCTTTCGCGTAGCAATTAGCGCCATTTTTGGCGACGATCGGTTCCAAAACTCCCGTGATGGCTTCAAAGATGTAGCCGGGCGAGCGATCGCCGCGGATCTGGTAATACTTACGATCCTGATAGTAGGCCAGAACCGGCCGTGTCACTTCGTCGTAGGTACGAATGCGTTCCGTGACCACCTCTTCGCTATCGTCCTTGCGGGTGATCAAAGGCGTACTGTCGTCGTCGCAAATACCGGCCGTTCGCGGCGGCTGATGCAACAGGTTGTAGATGCGTTTGCATTGAGGACATTGGCGGCGTGAAGTGAGCCGGCCAACCAGCGCGTCCATCGGAACATCCAAGTGCAGCACGATGGGCGTTTCGAACTGCCGCTCCTCAAGCAAACCATCCAGGTATTCGGCCTGTTCCACCGTGCGCGGGTAACCGTCGAGAAGGAACCCGTGAGCGCTGTCGGGTGAAGACACACGTTGAGCCAGCATTCGGTTGACGAGGTCGTCACCCACCAATCCCCCACTGGCCATGATGGACTGCGCGGCGTTCCCCAGCGCCGTGCCGGCCTTGATCTCCTCCCGCAGCATATCGCCCGTGGAAATTGCCGGAATGCCCAACCAGTTCGAGATTCTTCCTGACTGCGTTCCTTTGCCGCTTCCCGGCGGTCCAAAGAGCAGAAGGACCAAACCATCCTCCGTTTCCGTTCAGACAGCGAACCCGTCTGACTCGGTCAAGTTAATAGATCACGCCACAAAGATCCGCTAAATCCCATGAAAAGACTATCACTATTTTGGGCGTACTGTACCGGTGCGTTGCAGCACCCGCTCGGCCTGGCGGGTCATCATTTTTTGCAAGCCAGCGTCAGCCCATCTCGTACCGGCAGCATACTTAACCAGACCCGATCGTCATCTTTGAGACGCTCATTGAACGCTCGAATAGCGAGCGTATCCGGATCGTCGAAGGACGCATCGATCACTCGACCATACCAGAGTACGTTATCCACGCCGATCAAGCCACCTCGACGCAAAAGCACCAGCGCCCGCTCATAGTAGTTGGCGTAGTTGGTCTTATCGGCGTCGATGAACACAAAATCGAACTGGTTTCCCTGGCCGCTCTCGATCAGGTGGTCTAAGGTGGAGAGCGCGGGGGCGATTCGGAGATCGATCTTCTGTTCTACGCCGGCTTCGCGCCAGTAGCGCCGAGCCACTGAGGTCCATTCTTCATTGATGTCGCACGCGATGATCCGGCCGTCGTCGGGCAGCGCCAGAGCGACAGCCAGGGCGCTATAGCCGGTGTAGACTCCGATTTCGATAGTTCTGCGCGCGCCGATCAGGTGCATGAGGAGCCCCATCAACTGGCCCTGCTCAGCCGAGATCTGAAAAGTGGCCTTCGGATGCGGCGCGGTCTCCTCACGGAGACGTTTCAAAAGCGGGGGCTCGCGGAGCGTAACGCTCCGCATGTATTCCCACAGCTCATCTGTGATGGTAAGGTCGTCTGGCATCACCCTCTATTGAACACTACTGAAGCAATCGAATTGTTGATGAGGTTTATCAATAATTTACTCGCGGGAGCTAGTGTCGACACGAACATCTGCGATATCGAATTTCGGTTGCTGAGCAAGAACGGGCGTGATTGCCAGCAAGGTGAGCGAAGCAATCCTCTGCATATTCGACCTCCAGAATTCTGATTACATCCCGGCGTAATTCACATCGGTTCATCGTTTCGTCCTGGGAACCGGCTTCCTGAGCGTATCCGGGTAGCCCGGCAAGTGCAACGGGTCCGGTTGCATTCCGGTCGATCACTCCGCTGTAGTCGGCAAGGATAGAACTTCCTTTGGCGCTAATCGTGAGTGATCATGTCGAACTGCAGCATATCCGGTCCTCCGAGCGTGGGCGCGGGAAGCGCGCAGCAAGTTCACCCTGAAACTAGCTGGCTCTAGCTTGACCGGAACGATGACTGCCGTCGGCGAAACGGACAAAAAAGAAGCCGGTGAAACAAGTGAGAATCGGCGAAGGCTCGGTGAAAGCGCAGTAAAAGCGCTGTAGAGGAAGTTCAAAGAAGCGCGGCGCGGCTTCTTAGGGTTTAGTCTCAGGCTTCACTTCAATCATCGCGGTCTCGCCTTCCCGGATTGTCACTTCCTGGCCGCCTTCTTCCGGCATGGGGCCGTCGCTGTCCCTCACCCCGATGCGATATTTCCCTGGGGGCAGACCCAGAAGAGTGAATTGTCCGTTCGAATCCACTGGTGCGATCCTCCACCCCTGTTGCAAATCGTCTTCATCCAGACGCGTGGAAAACACCATTTGTCCAGCGGGCGCCGTTCCCCGAATGGTAGCTGTGTTGGTGCTGACGACAATTCGGAGAGGCGCGGCCGAGCCCGAAGTCAGATCCAGCGGCCGGTTGGTGACATCGTCGCTACCGAGACGTACCGATTTCACAAAAGCAGACTGCGCCATCAACCCGATTCGCCACTCTCCTGGAAGCACGGACTTGAGCGTGAAACTTCCGTCTTCATTGACCCGTGTTCGAGGAGGCGGACCGCCGAACTGGTTGGCGGACATCAGTTGAAGGGTCATCTGGCCCAGTGCCGGTTGGTTCGTCGAGTTGTTATTGCTCTCGATCTCGATGGTTCCCGAGATATCCATCGCGCTGTGAAGCTGCAGTGAAAGCTCAATCGGTTTATCGGCAACATCCACTCGCGCGATTGCCCCCACTCGATTGTTTGTGTCGGTCTGGAAGCCGCCCGCCGAAAAATCCTGCGAGAACACGGCCAACCGGTAAAAGCCGGGAAATACTTGCCGAAGGTCGAATGAGCCGTCCTTAGGATCGACCTGTCCGCCGGTGCCCAATCCAAACGAACGAGGGCCGTGCGGATCGAGCGGGAGGAGCTGAATCCGCAGATCGTTTCGGCCGCGCCAATCGGCGCTTCCGGCGGTCAGTGTACCGTGAATGTGGGTGACCGCGACCGGCCGCATCTGAAAGTCGACGCCCGATTTCTCCGCTCCAGGCAAGAGCTCCACAATTTCAGCCGATTTAAGATCACTCGCTGCCGAATAGAACTGGATCGGGTAAGCCGCAGACGGAGGAGGATCGGGCCCCTCGGAGAGAGGCCGCGGTTGGAAGACGCTCGCCGAGCATTGGGCAGTGATCATGTACTTCCCTGGAGGGATGCCGTACAGCCTATAGGAGCCGTCTTCGTGAGTCATGGGCACGCGCATCATCGGAATGCCTTGATTGAAGTCCTTGGCCGAGTGAATCTGGACGATGCATCCATTCAGCGGATCACCGTCTTCGTCGACGATGCGTCCTGAGACAGTCGCGCCAGGGACCAACTCCACCGTGACGCTGGAAGTAGTTTCGCCCGCGGAGACCTGCACGGCCTTCCGCACGCCGCCCATCTGCGCCTGAGGGTAGTTCTGGTGCGTAGTGGTGAGCTGATATTGTCCAGTGGTGAGGCTGTCGAAGACGAATTTGCCGCTCAAATCGGTAATCACGGTTGGCGGTCCTTCGCTTTGAGTTTGGGTGCGCGTCATACCGATGACAGTGATTGAAACAACGGCCTTCTTGACGGGCTGGCGCGAGGCCGCGTCGATCACGACGCCTTCGATCCGCCCGGTCTGGCCCTGTGCCGCGGCGGTGATGATGAGCATGCTAAGAAGGGCGACTCTCATTGTAGGGCTTTCGCCGCGCGATCCGCCGGGATCAGTTTCGGATGCGTTCGCAACGTCGCTCCTTCGGCCAATTCAATCCCTTCGCCGAGTTCATCGAGCTGATCGGCAGCTTCGGGGGTTCGAAAATTCGCGGCCACCATTTTCTCGAGAGCGAAGATCTTGTATTTGCCCGGCGCGATACCGGCCAGCTTGAATTTTCCCTTGTCGTCCGCAGCTGCCGCGTAGTAAAAGCGAGCCAGGTTATGATACGACCCGACCGGCGCAATCACGATCCCCGCACGTTTCGAATCCGACGACCCAGCGTTAACCTCGCCCTCAACGGTCGCGGTGTTCATGCTTACCACGATGTTCAGCGGGGGGGCGCTGCCGGACCCGATCTCGAAGGTAGTGAACCGGACGTCTTTGTCTCCGAACCGCGCCGATTTGACGAAGCCGGGCGGCACCGGAGTGACGGCCAACTGCCAGTCGCCCGGCGGAACCTGCTCCAGAGAGAAACGACCGTCGGCGCCCACTTGCGCCTGGACATTGCTCTGCCTTGTGCCTGGCCGGGATAGTTGAACGCGAAACCCGTTGCCGCTGGATCGTGGCCCAGCTGGGCCCGCGGCGCGGGTCGCGTCTCCCTCAACCCGGATCGTTCCTTGAATGTCCGCTGCCGGAGCCAGCATGAGCTGGATCTCGCCAGAGGTGGCGCTAAGATTGATCACCTGCGATGCGGCGTAAGTCTTGCTTACAGCGTGAAAAACAGCCTCGACACGATACCGGCCGGCGGGTAGGTCGACCATCTGAAAACGATGCTCAGGACCTTGTGCGACACTGCCGGTGGACCACGTTTGCCCGAGGTCGCTGGAACTGATCGTAACTTGGATCCCTGGGTCACCCATTCCGCCGCCCACACTGGAAATCGCGCCACTCACCACACCAAAAGTTCCTGAGCGCGCCGGCCGCTGTTGTGTCGACTCCGGTTCCGCTGGAACGCCGAGGACCTGCCCTCGTACCTGAACCGCCTGTTCCGAGATCAGGCGGAAGTCGAGGCCAGCAAGGCTCTCGCCGCCGCCCACGTGGATCGGTAACGCGTCCTTAGAGTCTCGTGCGCCGCCGTAGTACTGGTCTGCCAGCATTGTTTGGCGCCGCCCGGGCATCCCGCCCAACCTTCCCATGGCTGATGTCGTGCGAAGGTAATACTGTCCAGGATCGACGCCCAAGATGCGGTATTCGCCGCGATCATCCGTAGTCGCACCGCGGTAGTTCGCTAAGATTGGAGCACCCAGATTGCGGCCTTGCCGCAGCAGATTCACATTCGCATCGGCTACCGGGTCGCCATCGGAATCGTACACGTGCCCGGAGATCGACGCCGAGCGGAGGAATTTAAGTGTGAGGGCGCCCCGGATTTCTGCATCTCCGAGTGTGACGAGATCGCCCAGCTCTCGGAGGCTATTCGCGCCGTAGATCGCTGTGCCTTCGTTCGCTTTTGTGGCGCGCAGATCGTATTTCCCGGCAGGAAGCCCTTCGAATTGGAATCGGCCTGAGCCGTCGGTTCGTGCAGTCGCCCATCGGTGAGGAGTGCCCTCGATAGTCAGTGTTACAACTGCTTTACGAATGGGCTCGCCGCTTTCGCCGTCCACAGTGGTGCCGGAAATCACGCCTTTTCCCAGAGGCTGCGTCCATGCGCCCACGAGAAAAATATTGGCACCCAAAACCATCGAAAGTAGTCTTTTGACGGCCATTTTCGCCTCCAAAATAGCCTAACAGGGCATCCGCGGAAGAACTTTCAAGAAAGACGTTCTACGTGAGTGGGACGTTTCATGTCCCGAGGTGGCGCATTGACGGGACCTCAAACCAACTCTCTATACGACTTTAGCGCAAGATTCCTCTCAAGCTGCTCCAGGATCTATGAGCGAACTCCTGCTCTCTGTGCCGTAACCTCTCGAGTTTCCTAACGGCTCGAACCGGCACCCTATATCCGCACCGTCAATATGTCGCGCCGGCTCAGCGCCCGTCCCGCGTTGCGGGTGAAGTGTTACAGTAACCGAAATTCCGTAGCCGTGAGTTCTACTTCACAACCCTCGCGGAACAACTTGTGCGCCCCTGCATTGAGTTCGAACGGGCCGAAAAGCGAACCACATTTTCGCGGGTCACCAATTCTGGCCAGCGGAACGGTTTGGCAATGTAGTCGTCCGCGCCTAGATTGGCCCTTGGCTGTCAACATGATTACTGGCATATCGAGCGCGTGCTTCGGCGTCGCGCGTCAGATCTCGTAGCCATTTATCTTGGGCAGCATAATATCCAGCTCCCTCAGGGACAGCCGCACTGATGAATGTGTCTACGGCTATTCAGGCGACGGAGGTCCAGTGATCGCGGCTTCCTTCCAGCCAATTCCTGGTTCGATAATATCGGCTCCCTCTGGCGACCTTTATGCGTGGGCGCGCAGACAGCCCGCACCCATAACAACGTTTGGCACGCCCAGCCGGGCGTGGTCTACACCACGTTCCATCACGGCTTCACGGGCGCGAACGTGGTCACTACCGAGTTTGAGGATTGGGCCACCGGCTGTCCCGAATACAAAGTGACGGCGGTTCAGGTGAGCCTGGCCAAGAAGATGTCGGAGTGGCAGGAGCACTATCTGGAAACGCGCAAGCAGACCACGTAGATTCAAAGCGGGGAGATACTGACGGGCCCGGCTGGCGATTAATTACGCGGCTGCCAATTAATTAAGAGATGCAATCGAACTCGATGGTCCACCGGGCGAATCAGATCGCCCTCTTCTTTGCAAGCTATCCGCATGAAGAAGCGGTTGCCGGCGTTACCGATCATTTAAAAAAAATGGGAGCGCCGCATGCGTGAACAAATCGTCGCCTATGTCGCGCACGACGGCAAAGGTTTGCATGAGTTGGCGCTTGAAGCGGTAAAGCGGCTGCAATAAACTTCGACGCGGGCAATGATATGCTGTAATGTTCGTGCGCTATCGCCTATTCCTCCTGCTCTCCTCTATTTCCGTCTTACAAGCGCAATTAATCGTGACCACCATTGTCGGCGGCGCGATCCGCTCCGGGGTCCCGGCTGAGAACGTTCAGCTGAACGGGACGGCGGGCATCACGCACGATCCCGCCGGCAATCTAGTCTTTTGTGAACATCACGTGATTCGCCGCCTCAATCCCGACGGCACCATCCAAACCCTCGCGGGCACCGGCACCTCCGGTTTCAGCGGCGACGGCGGACCAGCCGTGCAGGCACAGCTGAAATACCCGGAGAGTCCACAATACGACTCCAAAGGCAATCTGTATTTTATCGATGAAAATACGAGAATCCGGCGTGTGGACACCAGTGGCGTCATCACAACCGTCGCCGGCACGGGCATTTACGGCAGCATCGGCGCCGGCGGTCCGGCCGTGACTGCTCAGATTGCCGCCGATAGCCTGGTGATTGCTCCCGACGATTCACTCTATTTCGCCGAGAGCACAGATATCCGGCGATTAACGACAGCCGGAAATATTGAGCTGGTAGCCGGCGGCCCAAATCCTCAATGTGTGGGCGGTCCGGAGGGCAATGGGCAGCTCTGCAATGCCCATTCTCTCGCCATGGATAACAGCGGCGATCTCTACTTTGTGGAAGACATCAGTCCCGGCGTGCCAAATAACGGGGAGGTTCGATCCTATATCTATCGCGTTTCTTCCACTGGCGCAGTGACGCCGTTCGCCGGCTTCGGCAACCCGGCATCGGGGCTTCCCGCGGGCGGTCCCGCGATGCAAGCGGCCTTCCTCGCCATTAGCGCGATTGTTCTGGACTCTTCCGCGAACATGTACGTTGCCAGCAGCGTAGACGTCAGCCAGCTGCTCAATTTCTATCCTTCCATCCAGAGAGTTTCCGAAATCGACCGAATTTCCTCTGCTGACGGAACCGTCAAAACCGTCGCGGGACAAGCCACATCTCCATCTCCTTACGAAGGACCGGCGCTCCAGGCTTATTTAGGTATTGTGTCTGGCTTCGTCCTCAATAACGATGGCAGCGTCGCATTTTCGTCCATTAACACCATCGGTGAACTCACTACGCAATCGACCGTTCAACTGCTCGCGGGGCGGACAATACAACTTCCTCCGGATGGCCAACCCGCTGCGGGTTTGTCATGGCTGTCACTTCCGGTATCGGTCCAAATGGCGGCCAGCCGCTCCGGCAATTTCTATTTCTCCGACCACTGCACAATTCGTAAAGTGGGAGCGAACGGCCTTCTCGCTACGGTGGCAGGTACAGGTAACTGCGCGTCCTCCGTTCCAAAGACCTTTGGCCCAAGCGTCGATCTTCCGCCGATCTACTCGTTGGCGGCCGACAGCCATGACAACATCTTTGTGGGTATGGGCTCTGGGCTGTACTCGCTGGGCGCTGCCGGCGTGGTGTCGGCGATTGGCGGAATCAGCTATCCGGACGCGCTTGCAGTAGATTCGCTAGACCGTGTGTACGTAGTGTCCTTCGAGAACGGACTGTATCGCGTCGCCCCGGACCAGACCGTGACGTCGCTGCGATGGAATCCTCTGCCAATAGGGTTCCAGTGGTCCATTTCGCCAGGAATCTCAATTGACAGCTCCGATAACGTGTATCTGCTCAATCAGTACTCGTACGGTTCGAGCATCGATAACGTGGTGTATCGGTTCACCCCGGATGGGATGGGGAATCCCGTTGCTACGTTGCAGCTAGCGAACCCGGGCTTTGCGGTGGATGCCCTCGGGTCGGTCTGGTACGTCGAGCTGTTCAATTTAGAACATGTTGAGCCATCTTCAGTGCCCATCGTCATGAATAAAGCCTGTTGCGGGTATTCCGGAGATGGCGGCGCTGTCGTGGGCGCCCAGTTCCAACCGTACCCTGGAGCCACGTTGACGAACGATGCGTCCGGGAACATCTATGTTCTCGACACCGGCAACGCGGCTATCCGTAAAATCACCGGCACGCCTCCAGCCAAAGCTCCCGTGATCTCCTCAGGCGGCATCGTCAACGCCGCCAGTCTCCTCGGCGGCGCAATCGCTCCAGGCGAACTGATCTCTATCTTTGGGAGCAATTTTTTGAGCTCCGGCCTGCAACTCAACGCTGCTGAAAACAACGTGATCCCGGCGACGCTAAGCAACCTGCGCGTTGGCTTCAACGGCAACGGAATCGGAGCTAACGGCGTAATCACAGCTGCCACGCCGAACCAGATCAACGTCTTTGTGCCTTACGAAATCGCCGGCAGCACCTCCGTCACAATTAGCGTCTCGGCCGATTATGTTGGCTCCTCTTCGGTAACCGTCCCTGTTGCGCAATCCGCTTTCGGTCTCTCCACCGCTGACGCCAGCGGCTCCGGCCAGGGCGCCATTCTCAACCAAGACGGATCGTACAACAGTGATAGCAATCCAGCACTCGCTGGTTCGGTCGTATCTCTATTTGGAACCGGCGAAGGCCTTACTACGCCAGCGTTGCCCGATGGAGCGCTCGTGATTTCGACCCCCTACTCCATCCCGAACCAAACCGTAACGGTCACTATCGGCGGTCAGCCG
>PKZC01000392.1 GCA_003132905.1 Bryobacterales bacterium
GCGCCGAGCAGGTCATGAACGGAGCGATCAGAATGGTGGCGATGCGGTCGCGCTTGTTCTCGATGGTGCGCGTGGCCATGATGGCCGGTACGGCGCAGGCATATGCGGAGAGCAGCGGAATGAAACTCTTGCCCTGGAGACCGAAGCGCGCCATGGTGCGGTCGGCAATCAGGGCGGCGCGGGCCAGATAACCCGAGTCCTCTAGAATGCCGATAAACAGGAACAAGAGCAGGATTTGCGGAAGGAAAACGATCACTGCGCCGACGCCGCTCAAAATGCCATCTACTAAGAGCGAGCGGAAGATCGAGGGGGGAAGCACGTGTTCGATCACATGCCCAAGTTGGAGCATAAGATTCTGCAATCCATCCATCAAAGGCTTCGCGCCGGTGAAGATGGTTTGGAAAACCCCGGCCACCACCATCAGGAAGATCAGCGGACCGGCGACGGGATGTAAGAACACCGAATCCAAACGGCGCGTCCAGACGGGTGGCGCCGGTGCGCGATAGGCTGCACCAGACCCCACGTCGTGCGCCCATTGGCGGCAGCGCGGAATATCTTGCAACACCGGTAGTTCCACCCGCGGAGGCGTCAGCGACGTAGTGCCGGCCGAAGTGCCTTCCATGAACTGAAAGACCTTCTCGATGCCTTGGCCTTTGGATGCGCTGATCAGCGCTACGGGCGACCCCAGCTCAGTGGCCAGCTCGGAGGTATCCACGTGGCCCCCGCGGCTTTTGAGATCGTCCGCCATATTAAGGATTACCAGCGTTGGCAGTTTCAGGCTGAGAATCGGCGCGGCCAGCACCAGGTGGCGGCCCAGGTTGGTGGAATCCAGGATTAGAAGCAAAGCGTCGGGCTTGGGGACGCCTGGCATTGCCCCCGCCAACACGTCACGGGTCACTTGTTCGTCTTCCGAGCGCGGGTTGAGGCTGTAAACGCCAGGCAGATCCACCAAAGTCACATCGGCATGGTGATGCTGCATTTTCGCCTTGCCAACGCGCTGCTCCACGGTGACGCCGGGGAAATTGGCGACCTTCTGCCGCAGGCCCGTCAGTCGATTGAAAAGCGTCGACTTGCCTGAGTTCGGCGGCCCGATGATGGCAACGACGTGCGTACGCGCGCCGTTCCGCAAAGAGGCAGGCGTTTCGGCGACAGCGCAGCCGGCGCAACTGTGGCAATCACTCATAGAACGTCCTTTGCGGGTTTCAGGATCAGCCGCGATGCCGTTTCCCGCCGCAGCGCTACTTCAGAGCCATCCACTCTATATACGCGCGGTTCGCCACCGGGAGCGCTGCGAGCGGGAACAATGATGTGGCCGGGGAGAAAGCCGAGTTCCATCAGACGGCGCGCAATGTCCTCCGGCAGGTCCAAGCGATCCAACACGCCCGCTTCTCCCTCGCGGAGTTGAGCGAGCGTACGCGCAACGGCTCCGTTTGGCGGAGCACCTGATCCGCTGTTGACACTCATTTGCAGCATCAATCAGTATCCGCCTGTCGGCACAGCACGTCAAGGAACTGCAATTTCAGGAGCCCCTTTCGCCCTCACATAGTATAACGGACCTTTTCGGTCGTAGTTACCTTCGAGCCCAACTATTTTTTGTCAGCGCGGCTATTGACATTATGACACTAAGATTTTATACTACAATCGTAGTTAGATAAATGGAGGTTACCTGATATGCCACTTGTAAAATATGCACCATTTGCCGACACTGAAGATTTTCCCGCCGGTCTGAGGCTCTTCCAGGACAGCATCAATCGCCTCTTGAGCGAAGACGGCGTCCAAACGCGGCCCTGGGCTCCTGCGGTAGATATCCTGGAGACCGAGAACGAGTTAGTTCTGAAAGCCGACGTTCCGGGCGTGGAACTGAAGGACATCGACATCCAGCTTGAGAACGGCACCTTGACGGTGAAAGGCGAGCGGAAGTTCGAGAAGGAAGAAAAGAATAAGGGCTTTCACCGGATGGAGCGGAGCTACGGTTCGTTTGTCCGCATTTTCACGGTTCCCGATACGGTAGATGCCGAGCATGTGAAAGCTGGCTACGACGTCGGTGTTCTGACGATCACCCTTCCGAAGAAGGAAATCGCCAAGCGCAAAGCGATCAAAGTGCAAGTCAGTAACAACTGACGGGCACGCATAACAAAAATTTAAAGCAACGCAATCGGGGCGGCCAACAACCGCCCCGCACTCTTTTACGCACTCTTTTGATCGCTCGCTGATCTAACTAGTGACAGGCAGGTATCATGAACGGCATTAAAACAGTCCTTCTTCTTGGCATTCTGAGCGGCGTGTTGTTGGCTGGTGGTGAGATGATCGGCGGGCGTCACGGCTTAGCCATCGCGCTTGTGATCGCTGTGGGGCTGAATTTCTTCAGCTATTTTTTCTCCGACAGAATGGCCCTTGCGATGTATTCGGCTCAGCCCGTTACGCCGCAAGAGAATCCCGATGTTTATGCGCGCGTATTTCCGCTGGTGCAGAGCCTTGCTCAACGCATGGGTTTGCCGATGCCAAAGCTATGGCTGATTCAGGATCCATCGCCGAACGCATTTGCCACGGGTCGCAATCCCCAGCATGCTTCAGTGGCCTTCACCGCCGGAGTTCTGCAATTGATGAACAACCAGGAACTGGAAGGCGTGGTGGCCCACGAATTGGGACACGTGAAGAACCGCGNNACGAATTGGGACACGTGAAGAATCGCGATATTCTGACTAGCTCTGTAGCTGCCACGCTGGCCGCCGCGATCACCTTCCTGGCGCGCATGGCCTTTTGGTTTGGCGGTAGCAGGGATGATGAAGATCGCAGTCCGTGGGCGGGCTTGTTGATGCTGATCCTGGCGCCCANNCTGATCCAGATGGCGATTTCGCGCACCCGCGAATACGCAGCCGATGAAACTTCAGCGCACGTGACGCACAATCCGGATGAATTGATCTCCGCGCTGGGCAAGCTGGAAAGCTATTCCAAGCGCATTCCCATGCAAGACGTCAACCCGGCGACTGCCCATCTGTTCATCATTCAGCCGTTCTCGGGCCAAAGCATGCTACGGCTATTTTCGACGCATCCGTCGACGGAAGATCGTATAGCACGCCTGGAAGCGATGCGCCGCGGCGCGTAATTTACAAGCGGCGGGTTCGCTTAGACTAAAAACTTGCACACCGTTCGGGTTAACCGCAAGGGGGCCAATCGGATCGCATCCGGGCACCCCTGGATTTTCTCCAGCGACGTGCTGGATCGGGGCCAGGCTGGCGGTGGCGAAGCCGTTGTAGTGGTGGATCCCGGTGGGGCGGCTCTTGGGACGGCGCATTTCAGCGATTCCTCCCAAATAACGTTGCGGCTGCTGTCTGACCGGGTCGAGACGATTGACCGCGCGTTTTACCTGCGCCGCATCGCTGCGGCCGAGGCACATCGCAGGCGGATGGTCGCCAATTCTGAGGCCTATCGCGTAGTCCACGGTGAAGGCGACCAATTGCCTGGGCTGGTGATCGACCGGTACGGCGATTATTTCACCATTCAAACTCTGGACCAGGGCATGGATAGCGCCAAGGCCGAGATCGTGAGTTGTCTGGAGGAACTATTCGCGCCCCTCGGGATTGCGGAGCGAAACGATGCGGCGGTTCGCAAGCTGGAAGCATTGCCTCTGCAGTCGGGTGTGGTGGCCGGCGAAGTTCCCGACACCGTGCCAGTACGAATGAACGGCCTGAACCTGCACGCCGACCTGTTGCATGGACAGAAGACCGGCATCTTCCTGGATCAACGGGAGAATTACGTTGCAGCGGCTGGATACGGGCGCGGCCGGGCTCTGGATTGTTTTACATCCACCGGCGGCTTTGCCATGCATCTGGCGGGGCGGTGTGAAAGCGTGGAGGCGGTGGACAGTTCGGAAGTTGCGCTGCGCGTCGCCCGGATGAATTGCGATGCGAACGGGATCGGCAATGTCGAGTTGCGCGAAGCCGACGTCTTCGAGGTGCTGGCCGGGCACGCGTCCGCGCATCGGCGCTTTGACATCGTGGTCCTAGATCCGCCGGCCTTCGCGAAGTCGCGCCAAAGCCTGGAGGCGGCGATCCGTGGATACCGCGAGATCAATCGGCGCGCGCTGGAACTGCTCGGCTCGGGCGGGATCCTGGTGACGTGCTCCTGCTCGCATCATTTGAGCGAAGCGGAACTGCTGGAAATTGTAGCCACGGCCTCGCTCGATACCGGGCGAAAACTGCGCGTACTGGAAAGGCGCATGCAGGCCCAGGACCATCCAGTTTTGCTCACGGTACCGGAGACGCTTTACCTTAAATGTCTGATTCTGGAGGTTATTTAAGGGTCAAGGCGCCCGGGACTGCGGTTTTTGCGGTTGCGCCATCGCCCTCAGTGCGGTATGGTGATCGGAGGTATTTAGGGATTAAGCAATACCCGTCTATCCGTCTCTCTTGCCGGGAGACTTCCGAGATCTCATGGAGGATTTGAACGAATGCTGACCGTCTGCGTGTCTGCTCGTCGGCGCGCCACGTTGATTATCATGCCGCTCCTGTTGGCGGCTTTGATTTTGATGAGCTTACCGGTATCGGCCTTTGCTCAGCCCGCTGCGGCGGGTGGCGAAGCCAATCTGGTATTGCCCGACCTGGCGCAAGTGACGTTTCTCGGCGGCACGAATGGCCGCACCTTAT
>PKZC01000163.1:0-700 GCA_003132905.1 Bryobacterales bacterium
ACTTAACGTAGTAATACTAGGCCGTTGCAGTTCGGGCACATGCCCTTTGGGTCGTTGAAGGAAAAGACATTCAAATGTCCTACATACGGTTTGCCGATGTGGGAATACAACCGGCGCAGCACCGGGTAGATATCGGTAATCGTGCCCATGGTCGAATGAGACCCGCCGCCCAGCCGTTTCTGGTCCACGACGATGGGCATGCTGAGGTTCTCAATGGCATCGGCGTCCGGCGGGGAATAGCGCGGCAGGAAGGTGCGTATGAACATGCTGAAGTTCTCGTTCATCTGGCGTTGTGCCTCGGTGGCGACGGTATCGAAGACGATCGACGATTTGCCGGAACCGGAGACGCCGGTGAAGATCGTGATCTTGCGTTTGGGGATGCGTAGCGAGACGTTCTTGAGATTGTTCTCGCGCGCACCGCGGATCTCAATGTATTCTTGTTTGCGATCCACTTGATTCACGACTTTTGAGCCGCCTGACTCGGCCAGTTGGGCATTTCAACACCGAACTGCTTGGCATACTCGGCGTTCAATTGCTGCCAGCCGCTGAACTTCATCGCGTCGGGGCCAACGGTGCGGCCGATGGGAGTTCCACTGAGAAGGTGATCGAGAACATCGAAAGCAACGTGCCACCCGGCGGCACCCATTGCGATGTACCGGCGATCAATGCTGGTCCACAGCGTCAGGCGCGTGCCGCCACC
>PKZC01000163.1:708-1327 GCA_003132905.1 Bryobacterales bacterium
GCGAGTGGCGCAGTTCTCTGACGAGAACGAGCGTCCACTTCTCACCGTCCTTCTGTATCCGCGCTCCGCTGGCCGGACCCGGTATGTAATCGGTCACCTTCTTCTCCATAGCGTCAATAGCGCGCCAGCTGGGTGAGCTGTATGAGGTTGCCGCAGGTGTCGTTCAACATCGCGATGGTGGAGGCGGTCACGTCGGTGGGCGGCATCGTGAACTCGGCACCGCGCGACTTGATCCGCTCGTAGTCGCCCTTGACGTCGTCGGTGAAAAACATGGCCGCAGGCTGGTGCTGTTGAAATATCGCCTGCTGATACGCTTTGGCTGCGGGGTTGTTGTTCAGTGCCAGCTGCAGCTCAGTGCCGTCGGGTTCCTCGGGCGAGGCCACGGTTAGCCAGCGAAATGGACCGTTACTGAAATCGGACTTTTGGGCAAAGCCCAGTACCTCCGTANNTTGTCTTCTTTTTCGTTGGTGTTGATTGATCTTCTTTGGTGTGCTCCATGTGGTCGAGGTGGCGTTCGAGAGCATCTATGTGAGCGGACCAGAACCGACGGAACGGAGCCAGCCATGCATCCACCTCCTGTAGCGGTTCAGGTTTCAACCGGTAGAGACGGCGCTGTGCG
>PKZC01000163.1:1348-4072 GCA_003132905.1 Bryobacterales bacterium
ATCGCGCGGCGGTTCGGCTCCGCAATGATTTCGAACACAGATTCCACTCTCTTGATATACTCCACGGAGCATATGCGTGTAAAGGTATATATCCAAGGGGACGGTTTCAGTCCTTACGGAACAGGCGTTCCGCTTCGCCGGAATCCCAACTTACGATATAATCGGGGCGTAAACTAGACGTAAAGGAGTTCTCGGATGCGCTTGGCCTGTGCAGCTTTCTTACTATTTGCTGGAATTGGATTAAACGCGGCGACCCCTAAGGCGGACGCTCCGAAGACGGAAGCTCCCCCAGTGCTCCGGAAATCGCCCGAGTTTGTCATCAAGTTCGTGGATGGTAAACAGATGCTGCTGAGCAGCTTGAAGGGCAAAGTAGTCGCGCTATTGCTGGTCCATACCACCTGCCCGCACTGCCAGCACACTTCGCAGGTCTTCACGCAGCTTTATAACGAGTATGGCGCGCGTGGGTTCCAGCCCATTGACGCTGCGTTTAACACGATGGCGAACATGTACGTCAATGATTTCGTGAAGAACTACAGCATCGGCTATCCGGTAGGCTACAGCACGCCCGAAGAAGTGATGGCGTATCTGGGCTACAACGTGATGGAGCGCTACACGGTCCCACAGATTGTGTGGATCGATCGCAAGGGGAACATCCGGTCCCAGACTCCTTCGGCGGGAGACGATGCGACCCTGTACACCGAAGGCTATTGGCGGAACATGATCGAGACATTGCTCAAGGAATCCGCTACCGCACCGGTTCATCACACTACGGCAGCAAAGACGCACCACGTAGCGTCCTCCAACTAAAAACCGGTGGCAGGCTAAGCGAGATCGCTATAATAACCACAGCGCGCCCGTAGCTCAGTCTGGATAGAGCGTTTGCCTCCGGAGCAAAAGGTCGTAAGTTCGAATCTTACCGGGCGCACCAATCACTTGAGCCTTACCCTTGACGGCTGCGCCGGTTTCGTAAACTGAAAGCTGGGACTGATCTGGATGGCGCGCACGCCCTTTATCGCGCGTTTTCGTGGCGCGCCGCTGCTTGTGATGTGGGTGGGTCTCACCGCCGCTCAGGACAAGCCGGATATCCAGATTGACGTCGACCTAGTCACGGTCGCCTGCGCGGTAGACGCCGGCGCCGGCACGGCCGCTAGAAATCTCAAGGCGGAAGACTTCAAGCTACTGGATAATGGCCGGCCGCGTGAAATTCAGAATTTCTGGCAGGAATCGGACCTGCCGCTAACAGTGGCGCTCGTCGCCGACGTCAGTGGCAGCCAAGCCGGATACATCCGAAGCCATCGCGAAGCGATCAGCCAATTTCTAAAGCAGGTGATTGGGCCACGGGACCGTGCGATGGTGGTTGAAGTGGCCCAGAGATCCTGGCTGATCTCGGCACTGACCGGCTCGGGCGGCGATCTGAGCGCGGCCGTGGAGCGAATCGGCACGTCCGAAGGAAAACGATCGCCCCTGCTAGGCCCGGTTTGCAGGAACGAGAGTTTTCCACACGGCTGCGGTGGAACCGCCTTATGGCACGGCCTCTATTACACGGGAAGAGAGTTGAAGCAGGTTCCGGGTCGAAAAGCGATCATCGTGCTCTCCGATGGTCTCGACACGGGCAGCGATCTTCGCCTGAGCGATGTCATCGAGATGGCCCAATCGGCCGGGACGGTCGTTTACTCGATCAAGTACGCCAGCCCCATGCGTTTCCTGTCGATCAGCGGCGCTATCGCCCAGGCGGTTAGCCATGGCATCGATCGTCTCTCCCGCGAAACCGGCGGCATCATCTTTCCGAATCCGGGCCACAGGACCGCTGAGGTCTTTTCGAAAATCGAATCCGACTTGCGTAATATGTATGTGCTCGGTTTCACTCCTCCTGCCGATGCGCGGGACGGCAAGTTCCATAGGCTGGATGTGACAACCACTCACCCGGATCTGGTTGTCCGGACACGCTCCGGTTATTGGGCGCTCGCTCCAAAATAATTTGCACGAACCAGCGCGCCAGTTGATAAACTGACCCCAGAGGAGAGTAACTATGGTTAGATTCTTGCGCGCAGGACTGGCTCTTGCGCTCTTCGCATGCGTTGCGTTTGCGGCCGACGATGTGGTGAGCGCGGTGGCCGCAACCGTGAAAACTGTCGATAAAGGGACGAAGACGGTGGTGGTAAAGACCGCCGACGGAACGGAACACACGTTTCATTTTGTCGGAAAAACCGTGGCGCACGGCGCCGAAGCGACCGCCCATGGAAGCAAGGACGCGTTGGAAGGCATGAAGGAAGGCGATGAAGTAGTTGTTCACTACACAGTGAAGGGAACGGTGAAGACGGCGCAAGAGGTGGATCACGTCGGCAAGGAAGGCTTGAAAGTGACCGAGGTCTCGGTGAAGAGCGTCGATCACGCTGCGAAAACCGTCACCGTCAAAACGGCCGAAGGCGCCGAGGAGACTTATCATCTCACCGGCAACGCGGTGCGTGAAACTGGTAAGGGCCTAGACAAAGCAGGCAAGGTCACGATTTACTACAGCGAAGAAGGCGGCAAAAAGATCGCACACTTTTTCAAAAGTTGAACTCACAGCTCGCCTGAGTTTTCACCCCCCGGCCTGTAGAGAAGGAGAATAAGTGAAGTTTGAACCAAACGTCATCTTGAGGCGAAGACACAATCGTATTCTGAGCGCGCTCCTGGCGATATCGTGCGTGATGGTAGCCGCTGAAGCCCAAGTGCCCGCCAACA
>PKZC01000262.1 GCA_003132905.1 Bryobacterales bacterium
CTCCCGCTGCTCCAACCGCTCCCGTCGGTCCCGTAGCTCCTGTCGCACCCGCTGCTCCAACTGCGCCTGTCGCTCCTGCCGGTCCTTGGAGCCCCGTGGGTCCTATTGGACCTTGAGCCCCTGCTGCTCCAACTGCTCCTCGCTGGCCTGTCGCGCCTGTTGCTCCCGGCGCTCCCGGCGCTCCCGGCGCTCCCGGCGCTCCCGCCGCTCCCGCTGCTCCTGCTGCGCCTGCTGCTCCTGTCGATCCCTTTGCACCCGTAGCTCCTTTGTCCCCTTGGGGTCCAGTTGATCCTTCAGGCCCCCCGATTCCGGTAGCGCCTGTGGCTCCGGTAGTTCCCGTGACGCCCGTGGGCCCATGCGCGCCCGTGGCTCCAACCGCTCCGCGCTGGCCGGTCGGTCCCTCGGCGCCAGTGGCTCCGGTGGCGCCGGTCGCGCCAACCGCGCCGGCCACGCCCATCGTTCCCTTTGCGCCCGCAGCACCTGTCGCTCCCGTGGCTCCCGGGTTCCCCTGGAGGCCAGTTAGCCCCGTCGATCCCGTTGCGCCCGTGGGTCCGGTCGGACCAGTGCTCCCGATCCCATACGGAACCGAAGCTTCCCCAACCGACTCACCACCGGAGTCCGTCACGATGACCACAATTCCGTAAACGGTTCCCGCCACTAAACCACTATTAGGAAGTACGCCGGTAATTAGACTGGAAGAAGCGGAGGTGAGGGATAGTGGACTGCTGCCAAAGTATACTAGAGTTGTAGCGCCGGAATACAGGAAGTTCGACCCGCTTATGGTGAGTTGGCTGCCACTGATGGTGGCTGTACTGATATACGGCGTGGGCGGCGGGGTGGGGGTGGTGGCGGCCAGCGCGACGGCCGAAATCGCAATAGCGATAAATATCGTTCGAAGGATGGCGATTGGTTGGATCTGACTGACGATCTTATTTGCGCTGGCCATAAAGTTTGTACCTTTCAAAGAGAATTAGGGAACCTCGAAGAGGTTCCCGTCGTGCGTGCTAATTACTCGCTTTCAGAGTGTGCTGTCCGCTGGCGGCGGCGAGTTCCAGCTCCACAACATCCCGCAAGGCTTCATATTTCATCGCGCCGGTATAGAAATGGCCGTTGATGAAAAAGCTGGGAGTTCCGCCGATGCCCAGAGTTTGCGCCTCCTCGGTTGCCTTTTGCACTTTCCCGGATTCAGCGCCGCCATCCAGGCACTTATCGAATTCCGTTGTATTCAGTCCGAGCGCTTTGGAATAATCCTTCAACTGCGCGATTTCAAGCTTGCCCGGATTTTCAAATAGCGTATTGCTGTACTCCCAGAATTTCCCCTGCTCCTTGGCGCAATTGGCGGCCTCGGCCGCCTTTTGTGCGTGACTGTGCATAGGCAGCGGGCAATCCTTGAAGACCACCGACAGCTTTCCATCGTAATCTTTTTCCAGCTTCTTCAGCGCGGGATAGACTTGCTGGCAATAAGGGCACTCGTAGTCGGCATACTCGACCAAGGTAATCGCCGCCTGGGCGGACCCGGTCCTGGGAGCGCCATTCAGGGATACTTCCGCACCCGGGGGCAAGAACGAAGTAACGATTTTTGTTTCGCTGGCCAGCATCTTCAGATAGTCGGCGCGAGTTTTCGCCGTACGCTGTTGACGGTACTGGTCGAGAAGCTGCGACCGCATTTTCTCGTACGGCTGGTCCGTGCCCAAGATGTCATACAGGAACTTCAGTTGCTCCTCGGTCGGATCGACCACCTTGCTCGTGATCTCGCGTTTGACCAACTCGTCGACGGTGATATGCTCGGCGGCCGCCTTCTGCGCCAGCAACTGGTCGTCGACGAAATGATTGATAGCCGATTTCTGGGTCTGGTAGTAAGTGTTCCGAGCTTGCAAAAGGCGGCTGCTCTCCTTCTGCTCGACGTCGGCCAAAGTAAACTTGTGTCCGCCTACTTCGACCACCACTTCATTTTCACTTTGCGCGCTAGCCGATACGGCTAACGCAAAAATCCCCAAGACCAGAGGGATATTGGCTTTCAGCATTTTGACTTTAGCTCCTTTTAAGGTTTGTAAAGATACCAGTTATGAATACCACTCGACCGAATATTATTCCCCGGCAAAAATTCGAATCGCCGGCTTGAAATTCGTTACGTAAGCAAGAGTGACCCAGATTGCATTTTGCGGCAAGAGGCGGTTTCTGCTTTTCGGTAACGGCAACACTGCTTCTGTACCGCTCGTACCAAACGAAAACACTGCTCCCGTACCACTCGTATCAAACGAAAAATAGAAACCAAGGCAAGCCGTTCGATTCGGCCTGTGAATGAAAAGGGGCATTGAGAGAGGAGGGGCTATCAAAGTATTTTCAGAGGCGCAAAGCGCTGCGACGGTAAGCGAAAACATACAATGCAATTCCGGGTACGCGGCAGGATGATTTCATGGCCGGACCGTTCAGCCTTTTCGAGTCACTGACCGGTACCAACTAATCGGATCTGATGCCGGCCGCTTGCGGCGTCATCCCAGAAGGAAAGGTAAGCCTTGGCCGATCCTTCAGCCAGCGGACTGAAAGTGAAGGTGATGGTGCAGCTTCCGGAGGGAGGGATTGGGTTTTCACAATTGTTGGTCTGCATGAAATTCGGGGCGTATTTGCCTTCTAAGAACGAACGCCCGATCTTCAATTCCGTCGTACCGACATTCTTCAAATTCACGGTTTGGGACGAGGTCTTACCGACTGCTGTCGGGGGGAAAGTGACGTTCCAGGGATTCGGCTGTGCAAATTGGATTGCTGCGATCCGCCATTGTTCGCCGTCCAGAGTCAAGACTTTCGTGTAGAGGGTGTCCTGCGGCGGATCGGGTGGGAGTGGAGTGACGCGCAGGACGCCGTGCGTGACGATGACATTGCTCGAGACGGCGGTGGATTTGCGGGGAGTTTCCTGGATGGTGCGCCCGCTCGAATTCATGAAAGCAGCAGACAAAACGCGCTGCATGGTCTCCCGGCCCACTGCCAACCCGCCGGCTTCGTTCAAAATAGTTGCCCCGGGCATGTACAACCCGGCGAGCGTTTTTGCATCGCCTCGGTTATTCGCGGACACGAACGTGCTCTCGAACTGCTGCACGATGGAATCGACCTCGGACTGCGGGAGCGGCGACGCCCCATTCTTTGGCTCGGCGGCCGCGGCGGAGCTTGTTCCTTCATTTTTTGGCGCGGCCGGAACAGCTGCTTTACCGTCGCTCTTAGCCGCGACGGACTGGTTCTGGCTGGACGTGTCTTGCGCATTGAGTATGGTTGAGAAGACAAAAGAAAACAGAGCAATGCTTAAAATGACTTTCCTGCTTAGGTGCATTTGGTAGCCTCCATGGTTTGAAGTATTTGATTGCTGGACACAAAGACTGCCGGGCAGGATGGTATCCCGCCCGGCAAAATAGCTACACAAGCCGTACGATCTCAAAAAACCAAGATCATTAGTCACCGGTGGGTGCGGGCGAGCCGCCTGAGTAAGGCTCCACCGGAACCGGGCACTGGCCAAAGTTACTGCCGTACAGGTAGATGAAGTGGCAGGTGTTCACGAGCGTGGACTGTTCGGAAGGGCTGAGCGGCGCTTGCGCAAAGGACGTCGTAGTCACACCAAGCACCTGGTTAGGACCTCTAGCAAAGGGGGTCGTGGAATCAAGCCGAGTGATCCACGCGCGCAGGTCCGCGGTTGTGCTGAGGGTAGCCGATCCTGACGGGCAAGGGACCGGCCCCGCGACGACAGAGGACGAGATGATTTTAATCACCCCGTTGACCAGCCCGTTGTTGTTCAGCAGGTTGGTGACCAGATTACTGACCTGACCCTGCACGATCTCATCCGGGGTCAACCTGACGGAGCAGCAGGCTTCAAGTTCCTCGCTCGGGTTCAGCACGTAGATGTTCGCGCAGATGCTCGCGGGGGCATTTACGCCCGGGTCGAGAATGGTGAAGCTGGCGTCCGCATTAGGGCCCCCCATTGGGCTATTCCCATAGTGGCCGTTGCCGATGTTGTAGAAGTAGCTCTGCTGATAGACATCGGTAGGATCAGTGGCCATCAGTTGAAAACTGAAGGCCAATACAGCGGTCGCTAAGACCGCATATTTTGCGTTAAACATAGTTTCTCCTCGGAAGCAATTTATTGCGCCAAAGAATTATCCTTGGCGGTTCTTGCCAGCTGGCTAGACCGGCGTGGCCCGTTTGCTCAACAATCCAAAAAAGGTCGCTTTCGAATCGATCATCAGAATGAACGACTTCGGTTCTAGTAAAGAGTGAACTAGATAGCTCGTTCAAACAAGAGGCCGTTTCTGCTTTTTGCAGAAGTGAGGCCTACTTTTGTACCCCTCGTACTACTCGCATCCCATTACGAAGGCACGATCTATGGCTATCTCGGGCGCTGACGGCCTCAGATGCGCCCGGCCTCTGGAACAGCTGTTGTTGGGAGATGCCCACCGCTTGGTAGTGATGCTCACTCGAAGGCGATTTTGGGAAGGCAAAGGCGGGGTGCGAGAGTCGAATTTGCGGAACAGGTGCTTGCCAGACCGCGCGGGAACGCAGGTCAACCCTGGAGTGAGGCCGGGTCGTCAGCCGGTCTGCTCATATTTCATGATTATGCCGGCGGTGATGGGGGTGCATTGCGCCCGGTATCTCGAGGGAGACAAGCCATGCCGCTGCTTGAAGGCGCGCATGAAGTGACTTCGTTCCGTAATCCCGGCCAGCGCCAGGACCTCGCTGAGCGGAAGCGTCGTGGTTCGCATTAACTGCTCCGCTTGACGGAAACGGAACTCGCGCAGAAACCGGGCGGGACTTACACCCATTTCACGCTGAAAAAGATGAGCGAAATGGGACACCGACAAGCCTACGGTTCCGGCGAGTTCAGCGAGAGTAATGCGGCGTCGATAAGCATTAGAAATGAGGTCCACGGCAGATTGAATTCTTTGGTCACGATGCCTGTCTTGAAAGCTTGTCATTAGCACTGCGGCCTTCGATTGCATTGCGTCAGTTTACACCGGTTTGGCACCACTTACTATTATTTTTTATTGCTTCTGGGGCTTCAAAGCTCATAAGAAAGCCCTTGCGGAGCGGTGCGGAACGAGTTCTTGTAACCGCTTGTTAGCTTTGCAGTTGTTGGGGCCTAATAGTCCCATTGGAACTGTAGAACGTCTAGTACCAGGAGGGCTTGACTTAACTTGGCGTTCGATGCAAAAGTATTCATTCCAGGTTAGATGGTATTCAAACTTACTGCCGCCATCTGTAATTGGCAATCGCGAAGCGTACCCGGATACAGCCCTCTAAGGACAAACCACTTGCTAACTGTTTCATCAATTCGAAAAGAAAACGCGGGCTGTGGCAGCGCAACCTTTCCGGAATACTTAGCCGATTACAAACTTATGAAATCCGGCAGAACTTACGTGAGCGCATAGATGTTATCCACCAATCGAGAGACAAGTACCGATACCAGGGCCTTCCCCGAGACGCCCAAAGATCCGTGGTTCGCCCTGCGTGTCAAGTCAAACCACGAAAAGGCGGTTTGTTCGTATCTGGCGGTGAAGGGATTTGAGGTCTTCCTTCCGATCTGCCGGACCAGGAACCGGTGGGCCGACCGGTTCAAGTTAGTGGAGACCCCCTTATTCGGCGGATATGTCTTTTCCCGTCTCGACCGGACGCGGCCGAACGCGGTACTTTCCACGCCGGGAGTTATCCAAATCGTGGGTACGGGGCGTAATCCGGAGCCGGTGTTGGAGGGAGAAATATCGGCCATTCGCCGGGCTGTGGACGCGAACTTCCAGCTGCGGGAATGCGATTTCTTCATGAAGGGGCAGCGTGCGACGGTTGTCAGCGGCGCTTTGTCGGGCTTGGAGGGAACGGTGGTCAGTCTGAAACAGCAATCGCGCCTGGTTCTTTCGATCTCGCTGCTGCAACGTTCGGTGGCGCTCGAAATCGATGAAAGTCTGGTGCGAATTGAGCCGGACCCCGTCATGCTGCGGCGTTCGGTACAAGCCGAGCGCGACGCTACGGCTGGTCTGATTGGAAGGAAGGCATCATGAATTTACAGGTGCAATTCAAACGCGGAAGATCGCATTCAATTTTTGGTTATGTAGCTCTTACAGTGCTAGCCTGTCTGGCGCTTCCTTGCTTCGCCCAGGAAGCAGCGGACGCCAGCAACCCAGAATTCGCCACTCGTCAGCCGAGATACCAGATGGGGTTGGGCGATGTAATCGATATCGATTTTCCTCTGGTGCCGGAATTCAATCAGTCGGTGACGGTGCAGCCCGATGGCTTCATCTCCCTGAAATCGGCGGGAGACATTCACGTGCAAGGTCTTACTTCGCCGGAAACGGTGGAGGCGATCCGCGCGGCCTACAAAGACATCCTCCACGATCCGGTGCTGGCTATTACGCTGAAGGATTTCGAGAAACCGTATTTCACAGCCTTGGGGAAAGTAAACAAGCCAGGCAAGTACGATTTGCGCGGAGACACCACGGTAACGCAGGCCATCGCGATCGCCGGGGGGCTCGACGACATGGCGAAGCACTCGCAAGTGCTGCTGTTCCGGCACATGGATAAAGATCGGATTGAGATCAAGACTGTGGACGTAAAGGCGATGTTGAAGGGCGGAAATATGGAAGAAGATTTCTACTTGCGTCCAGGCGACATGATCATGGTGCCGAAGAGCACGCTGTCGAAATTACGTCCCTGGATTCCCAACCAGTCTCTCGGCATGTACATGAACGGGTTCTGAAAGAAAGAGTAAAAGTTATGTCACAATTTCAATCTCTTGGAATTGCGCCGCGGACGGCGCTGTCGCCGGCCATGCCCGACATGGGGACGGCTTTGGCCCCACCGGTGGGAGAACTGCCTCCAGACCGACCAGTATCGTTTTCTAGTTTTTTCGGGGCGCTGTCGCGGCGACGGAAGCTGGTACTTGCGGTTTTCTGCACGATGCTGGCGGCTGTGGTAGCCGTCACGCTGGTAGCCGGCGACAAATACGAATCTGAATTCAAGGTTCTGGTAAAACAACATCTGGATGCCCTGGCATCAGCCGATGGCTCCGGGGCGAGTCGGACCTCTGACGTTACCGAGGAAGAGACCAATACAGAAGTTGAACTGTTGAAGAGCAGGGATTTACTGGCCCAGGTAGTGGCACTGCACCATCTGGACAAACCGGGCACGCAGCCCTGGGCGCCCTGGCTCGAAAAACTGCAAGGCGGTCCTGTCCAGCGTACGGATCGGGCCATCCACCACTTAGCGTCCAATCTGCGGGTGGAAGCCGTCAAGAAAAGTAACATCATCGACGTTAGTTACTCGTCCAATAGTCCCGCACTAAGCGCCCGGGTTCTGAGAACGCTGGCCGAACTCTATCTGGCCAAGCATGTAAAACTGCATGAAACTCAGGGGGCTTACAGCTTCTTTGCCCAGCAGGCAGATGACTCCCTGGCGGCGCTAGCGAAAGCCGAGGCTGATTTAACCGAGTACAGCCATGTTTCCTCAATGGCGGCGCCCCAAATGGAGCGGGATCTAATGCTCCAGAAGATGGCCGACACCCGGGTACTCGAGGCGCAGAGCGAAGCTGCGGCCGACAGCGCGTACGAGCGTTACAAGACATTGCAGGCCGAACTGGCCAATACCGCTCCCCGCATGGTGACGCAGGTAAAGTCGGCCGATAATGCGCTGTTACTGGGCCAGCTTAAATCGACCCTTCTGAACCTCGAGTTGAAACGTACCGACCTGTCGATGAAGTACGCGGCCAACTATCCGGCGCTCAAAGAAGTTGAAGATCAAATCGCTCAAACCAAGGCCGCCATCGACGCCGAAAACGCCAAACCGGTTACGGACAATTCCACGGACCAAAACCCCACTTATCAATGGATCTCGGGTGAACTGGCGAAGGCACAGGCCGAGATGCCCGCGCTTCGGACCCAGGCCCGCATGGCGCAGCAGAGCGAGGCGAGCACAGAGCGGCGGGTAATGAAGCTGAACGATGCCGCCACTATCAAGCAGACTCTGCTCCGTAACGTGCAGACCGCGGAACAAAATTACAATCTTTATCAGCAAAAGAGAGAACTAGCCAGGATCTCAGACGAACTCGACAAACGACGGATCTCAAACGTCGTCCTGGCCGAAGAGCCGGTTCCCTCCACGCTGCCGGTGCGGTCACGAGTGGTCACCATCGGAATGGGTCTTCTGCTCTGTCTGGTGATTAGCGGCGCTGCGGGATTCGCGGCTGACTATCTCGATCCAACGTTCCGAACCTGGCGCGAAGTGGAAGATTATCTCAGTGTTCCGGTTCTGGCTGTCGTCCCTGAATCCGGAGGCTCGACCATGGCAAGTATTCCCCAGCAGCGACGTTTACCGCTTGAAATCGAGGCAGGGGCCGGAACAGTAAGCGCGTAGTGGCCTTCCTTGGGCCATTCCAGTCTAGCGATTCACAACAACGATCCGGACATGGATGACGCCAAAAGACGATTAACCGGCGAGCTTTCGCCCACGTTCTCACCGGATCAGTTCATGAAAATTGCGCCGCTGGTATTTCTGTCATCGGCGCAACCGGTTCGGACAGCCTTGTTCTGCGGAGCGGGCGGACGCGTGGGGTGCTCGTCGGTCTGCTGGAAAACGGCTGAAGCGCTGTCCCGGCTGACCACGGAATCCATTTGCGTTGTTGACGCCAACTTCCACGCGCCCTCCTTACATACTGCTTTCGAAGTGGACCGCGCGCCAGGCTTCAGCGATTTCCTTACGCAGTCCGGTCTCGCGCGATCGTTTGCAACGCCGATCAACAACAGAAATCTGTGGCTTTTGCCGACGGGCACTCGAGTTGTCAATATAGAGAGTTTGTTTGTGGCCGCAACCTTCCGCGCCCGCCTGGCTCAGATCGCAGCCGAATTCCGATTCGTACTGATCGACTCGGGTACCGGAAGAGAATCGGCTCAATTTGCGCAGGCCGCAAGCGGCGCGGTCCTGGTTATCGATTCGGACAAGACGCGACGGGACGAAGCACATCGCGCGAAGCAAATATTGCAAGCCTGCCGGTTGCCTTTGCTCGGCGTCGTAGTCAACAGAGCGCGCTAGGCGACCTTTACTAACCCTTCACGTTTCCACATCACAGAAGAGCCAGTCATGAACGAGCTTCGGCGCCGTATTCTCCACAACTCGCTTCAGATATTCGACATCGGCGCAATGCTGCTGGCCTTCGGTATCTCCGCGGGCATTCTGGACCACACGACGCTGACCGATCTCGGCAGGATTCTGGCGATGCGCGTCAAGGTGACGAATTTCGTCCTGCTTCTGATGCTGATCGGCGTGTGGCACAGCATGTTCGCGCGCTTCGGACTGTACCGCTCCCGGCGCATCGCCGCGCAGAAGCAGGAGTTTCTGGACATTCTCAAATCCACCGTAACGGGCTCGGTGATATTGGGCATGGCGAAATGGATATTCACCATACGCCTGCTGCCGGTGGATGGCCTGCCCTTGTTCTTTGTAATGTCGACGCTGGTGATTGTGTCCAGCCGTCTACTCCTTCGATCGCTGCTGAAGTGGGTGCGAAAGCGCGGCCGCAATCTCCGCTACGTACTTCTGGTGGGCGCCACTGAGCGGTCACTGGAACTGGCCCGGAAGTTGGAATCGCGCCTGGATCTTGGATACCGCATCGCGGGATTTGCGAACGATGGCGTTCCCGATTCGCCGGCTTTTGCCGAATCGGGCTACCGGGTGGTATGTGGACCTGGCGATATTCGTGAATTCCTGAGGCATCACGTGGTGGACGAGGTGATGATCACGCTGCCGGAATGGTCGTCATTCACGGCGATTCTCGAAATCGAAGCCGTTTGCGACGAACAGGGCGTCATCGTCCGGCGGCTCGCTCAAGCGACCGAAAGTTCTTACCGGCACGTGAATCAGGTGGAGGGCGAAGTCCTGCTGAGAAACGGCAAGGACTCGCTGGACAGTTGGGGCGCCACGGTGAAGCGGTGTTTCGATGTCGTAGGCGCCAGCATTCTTCTGGTTTGCTTCTCGCCGATTTTAATCGCGGCCGCGGTGGCCATCAAGATGACATCCGGTAGTCCGATTCTGTTCACCCAGGAGCGAGTGGGCCTGCACAAGCGAACTTTCCGGATCTACAAATTCCGGACCATGGTGCCGGATGCCGAACAGCGCCAAGCCGAGCTTGCCGCGCAGAACGAGGTGACCGGACCGGTATTCAAAATCCGGAAGGATCCCCGCATCACCCGGGTAGGAAATTTCCTGCGCAAGACCAGCATCGACGAAGTGCCGCAGTTACTGAACGTGATCAAAGGGGACATGAGCCTGGTGGGTCCGCGGCCTTTGCCGCTGCGCGACTATGCCGGGTTCAGCGAAGACAGCCATCGCCGGAGATTGAGCGTCAGGCCCGGAATCACGTGCAGCTGGCAGATTGAAGGCCGAAACTCCATTCCTTTCGACCAATGGATGCGGCTGGATTTGCAGTACATCGACAAATGGTCTTTCTGGCTGGATTTGCGTATTTTGCTGAAGACCGTACCGGCTGTCCTGAAGGGTTCCGGCGCGGCGTAGATCGCGAGCCGCAGAGATCGCGGCCCTCTAAAGATAATGCAACATCACCTGACAATTTCCTCTTTGTTCCACGCGCAAGCGCAACGAACGCCCGACGCTATCGCGGCGGAATACGCAGGCATCGGTCTAACGTACCGCAAGCTGAATTTCGGAGCCGATCGATTTGCGTATACGCTGGCGAACCGGGGGGTGAAGCGCGAGAGCATCGTGGGAATCGGGCTGCAGCGCTCACTGGAACTTCCGATCGCGTTGTTCGGCGTACTGAAGGCCGGCGGGGTTTGTATGCCGCTGGACCCGGAATATCCGGCGGAACGGCTGGCCTACATGATGGAAGACGCCAGCGCGGAGGTTCTGATCACTGAGCCCCCACTCGATAAACGTTATCCGAGCACCGGCGCGAAGGTGATTCCTCCGAATCGCGACCTGTCTTGTTTGACCGTCGCCGAGAGTGCAGGGCTTCAATCCCACGCTCAGCCCGAAGACGCTGCCTGGATCGTTTATACATCCGGATCGACAGGCCGGCCGCGCGGCGTGGTGCTGACCCACGCGGGGATGGTGAATCATCATCTGGCCGCAATTGAACTGTACGGTATTACCCCCAACGATCGCGTTTTGCAATTTTCATCGCTGAGCTTCGACATAGCGATCGAAGAGATGCTGCCTTCCTGGCTGGCCGGAGCGACCGTCGTTTTTCGCGATCCCGAGATGCCGCTGGTTCCTTCAGAATTTGTGCGCTGGATCGAACGCAAGAAAATCTCGGTCCTCGATTTGCCCACGGCCTATTGGCACGAACTGGTTCACGGCTTGGCAAAGAAAAGGCTACACCTGCCGGAATCGCTTCGGTTGGTAATCGTGGGCGGGGAGAAGGCATCCGCGTCGGCGTTGCGAAGCTGGAGCGAAATTAGCCGCGGCCGAGTCCGGTGGATCAATACTTATGGGCCAAGCGAAGCCACGGTGATCGCCACTTCTTGGGAACCTCGGCCCGGCGAAGAGCTCTCGGAGCGCGACTTGCCGATCGGCCGCCCTATTCTGAACACACGGATCCACCTGCTGGACCGGAATCTAAAGCCCGTGGCACCGGGCGCCATCGGTGAACTTTACATTGGAGGCGCGGGCGTCGCGCGGGGATATCTGAACCGGCCAGTTCAAACGGCTGAGAAATTTATAACCGATCCTTTTTCCGCTGAGCCGGGTGCGATTCTCTACAAGACCGGCGATATGGCTTGTTACCGGCCGGACGGAAACATCGAGTTTCATGGCCGCACAGACCATCAAGTGAAGATCCGCGGTTTTCGGGTTGAACTTGGCGAAATCGAGGCGGCTCTCGAGGGACATCCGGCGGTGCGGGAATGCGTCGCCATGGTTCTGGGAGACGAAGACAAGATTCTCGCAGCGTGGATCGTTCCAGCTCAATCCGAATGTCCGACGGCCAAGGAACTGCGCGAGTTTCTTGCGAACACGCTGCCAGACTATATGATGCCGTCCGTGTTCCATTCGGTGGCGGCAATGCCACTCACGCCCAACGGCAAAGTGGACCGGCGAGCATTAACGTCACAGGAAAACCTCATTGCTCAGGATTGCAAAATCCTTACCTTCGGGGACGAAATGGAAAATCGGATCGTCGCGATCCTGGAGAGAGTGCTGCAGGTTCGGCCGATCGGAATTCATGACGGCTTCTTCGAACTGGGCGGCAATTCGCTGCTGGCGATCCGGCTGATGGCCGCGATCGACGAGACGTTCGGCCGAAGCCTTCCGCTGGCGACGCTGTTTCATTCCTCCACCGCGGCGCAGATCGCTGCGATTATACGCGAACCGAAACAGCTGCCGATCCGCGAATCTCTGGTGGTTGTTCAGCCGCTCGGCAGCGAACCGCCTTTCTTTTTGGTGCACGGCATGGGTGGGCACGTACTTCGCTTCCGCGATTTGGTGCGGCACTTTGCGCCCGGGCAGCCTGTGTTTGCGTTGCAAGCCCAAGGACTCAGCGGCGAAGCGCCGTGTCTGGATCGCGTGGAGGACATGGCGGATCGGTATGTCGAAGAGATCCGCGCCGTACAGCGAGAGGGTCCTTATTATATCGGCGGATATTCGTTTGGCGGATTTGTGGCTCTGGAAATCGCGCGTCGCCTTGCTAATCTCGGCGAGGAAGTAGCCTACCTGGCGCTGATCGATACTTTCGCCGGCAAGCCTGCGACAACGAGCTCCCTGCTAAAGGCTTTTATGGGCCTGCCGGCGCGGGAGAAGATCTCGTACCTGTCGCGCAAGATCCGGAAAAAGATTCGGAGAACACTCTCGGGCGTTGCTTTGCCCGCAGCCGTCAAGGCCGTACGCCAAGGCTGCGCCGATGCGGAACGCCGCTACGAGCCGCACGTTTTCGAAGGCAAGATTTCTTTATTTCTGCCATCGCGGAAATCGCTGCGAAATTCACCGGCCGAGGATGGGGGTTGGGGGAAGTATGCCTCCGACGGCGTGGTTACTTATGAAGTTCCAGGCGATCACGGCAGCATCGTGGATGAACCAAGCGCCGGGGAGTTGGCAAGACTGATCCTGTCGGGAATCGAGCGAGCGCGCGTGCAGCAGGGGCGGCGGATACGAAGGCCCGCAGAGATTGCGCGATGAGCCAGCCACAGGTGAGCAGGCCGGAAGCGCAGGAACTTGTGACACCGGCTATTACTTTGGTCGGCGCGCCCGGTGCGATTAATGAGCCCCTCCAGCCGCGAGTTTCGAAAGCGGCGCGTTGGACTGCGAAGGCCGGTTTCGCGCTTACCGATCAGGGGCTGGTATCGGGTTCGAATTTCGTCGTCAGCATTGTGCTCGCGCGCTGGTTGAGTGCGGAACAATACGGCGGCTTCGCTTTGGTATTTGCGGTTTTCCTGCTCTTGTCGATGGCTTATCAATGCCTGCTACTGGAGCCCATGGCCATTTACGGCGCAGGCGAGTACGGGTCGAGTTTGCGCGGATATTTGAAAAGCCTGCTCGGAATCCACGGCATTATTTCAGGTGCGATCTTTGTCGTTCTCGCGACGGCGGCAGCGGTGGCCCACATGCGCGGGAATGCCGGCGGATTGCCCGGCGCGCTGGCGGGAATCGGTATAGCGGCTCCTTGCATCCTTTTGTTCTGGCTGGCCCGCCGCGCCTGTTATCTGGACGCGCGCTCTGGTGTCGCGGCCGCCGGTGCGGTCCTCTATTGCGTTTCGATGATGTGCGGCCTTTGGGTAATGCACTCCATCGGAGCGCTATCGCCATTTTCGGCCTTCCTAATAATGGGTCTTTCCGGGCTTCTTACGGCGGTTATGCTGTTCTTGCTTCTGCATAGCTCCATCGCGGGCAGAGATCCGGCGCCTTCGACCCGGCATACGTGGGGGCGGCACTGGGGTTACGGAGCGTGGGCACTGGCCGGCGCCATCGCGTCATGGATACCAGCGTATATCTACTATCCGTTGCTGGGAGGTTTTGCCGGCCTCGGTACGGTGGCCAGTCTCAAAGCGCTCATGAATCTGGCGGCGCCGGTGACACAGCTTCAGGCGGCGTTTTCGATGCTGCTAATTCCATATGCTACGCGTCGTTTTCGTCAAGGGGGAGAAGAGAACCTGCTTCGGCTCGGCAAACTTCTCACCGTCTGCGGGTTAGGCTGCGCGATTGCTTACTGGCTGCTGATCGCTGGTTTTCAACACAGCATCTTCCGCGCTCTTTATGCCGGCAGGTACACCGAAGTGGCGGCGCTGATTNNGCTCTCTATGCCGGCAAATACCCGGAAGTGGCGGCTCTGATTCCTCTAGCCGCGATCGGGTCGATCTTTTGGGCGGGCACATTCGGATTTTCCACCGCCTTACGGGCTATGGAACGTCCACGGCTTATCTTTATCGGGTTCGGTGTCGCCGCGGCGGTCTCGCTGATCGTTGGCATACCAGCGACGCACGCCTTCGGACTAAAGGGCGCTATCTGGGGCATCAACGTGTCGGATCTGGCGGCGTTCGCGCTGTTAGTCGTAGCAATTCAACGACTAAGACGGGCAAGTAAGTCGAGTAAGTTGGTCCCGCTATCCGGACCTCGTAATTATACAAACGATCATTCATTCATATTGGATCAGAAAATGACAGTTCAACGTTTACGGTATCAGCTGTCCATGACATCGCTGCGCGGGCCGGTAACAGCTCTGCGCCACCGGGACGTACGTTCCGACGATACTTTTATCGCCTCCTATCCCCGAGCGGGAAGCACCTGGCTGCGCTTCCTGCTGCAGGAAACGTTGATGGAGCAGCCATCTACATTCCCTTCGGTAAATCGGGTGATCCCGCAGGTGGGATTTCACAAGAATGCGCATCGCTTGCCGAACGGCGGACGGATCATCAAAACGCATGAGGCGTTTCGCAGGGAATACGGCAGAGCGATTTATTTGGTCCGCGACCCGCGCGACGTGTTGCTTTCCGAATACGCGTTTCAAAGAGCGCTGGGGTTGACGGCCGTCGAGATGGACGACTACATCGGCGATTTTATCATCCGGCGGGTGAATGCCAACGGTTCATGGCGTGACCACGCGCGAAGCTGGCTGGACGCAAGCGAGAGGAATCCCGACATACGCATCTTCCGCTTTGAGGATCTGCGCCGCGACACCGCCGGCACCCTGCGAGAGATGTTGAGTTTCCTAGAAGTGCCCGTGGATCACAACCGGATTCTCAGCGCGATTCGGAACAACGGGGTTAAAGAGATGCGCGCCAAAGAATTGGACACGCCGCAGAAAACCTCGAGAGACGGAAGATTCGTGCGGGAAGGCGCGGCGGGAGGATGGAGAAAAAATCTCACTCCGGAACAGGCCCAGCGCATCGGTCTGGCGATGCAAAGTGAAATGCAACGGCTGGGATATCCCGCCACCGAAGATGCCCTCTCCAGCGCCGAAGTTATGTCGGGCGTAGGACAGCCCCTCAACAAATGAACAAGTCTGGAACCAATCGCGCCGGGTTGCGCTTTGCGGGCATTTTGCTCTTGTTTGCCTTAACCGCGGCATTCGTGTGGCTAATGCCCGCCTGGCTGTTGACGCCGGATATGCTGCCCGCCTTCACGGTGGGCATCCTCATTGTTGCCGCGGTGTGTTTCGCGAGCGGGCGCTTGGGTAGTTCAGACGAAACCTACCGCCGCCTGACGTTCCTGCTGTGGTGGGTGCTGCTTAGTTCGGAAGAGTTTTTCGTCCGGTTGAACCAAACGGAAGACACAGCCCTGGGACACTTCGCGCCTGAGGCGTTTGAAGAGGCAATGGTCTGGCTGGTGGTGTTCTTCTGTGGCGTGGTTCTTTTGTTGCGAAGACCGGGTTCGCTAGATGGCCTGTGGAAAGGGCCGTCGAAGTGGCTATCGATCTACGCGCTTCTGTGTGGTGTCTCCTGCGTATGGGCAACTCAGAAAGCGTTTTCCGTCGCGTGGGCTTTCAAGCTTTGCATCGTGGTTCTGCTGCTGCAGTTATGCCGCAGCCAAATTCAAGACGAGCGGAAGTTGAAGATGTTCTTGAACGCCACACTCTGGGGACTGGCTTTTCTTACCATTGTGCCGCCGGTTCGGGCACTGTTCCTGCCGGGTCCCATATTCGAAGACGGCAGGCTAGGCAACAGCATCTCGCCCACTGGTTTATCGGGGATTGCGGGCACTCTGTTTCTGGCAGCGCTGGCCTTCCGGCCAGTGACAGGAGGCCGAAAGACCTGGTTTCTGGCGGGCGCGGGCGCGATTGTGATGTTCCTGGCGGGAGGCAAAACGTCGATTGTCGCCGGAGTGCTCTCGGCCATGCTTTTCTTCCTGATGCAGAAGCGGATTGCCGCCGCGGTGGGAGTTGCCGCTGGCGTTTTGGCAGCAGGAGTGGCTGTGATCGCGGTGACACCGGTCTCCGGCTATCTGATGAATTACGCGGAGTCGGCCGATGGCGCCACCCTTACCGCGCGTACCGAACTGTGGGGCCTTGCCATGCCTTTTATCCGGAGCCGCCCGATTCTCGGCTACGGCTATGCTTCCTCCCGATTTATTTCGCTGCAGGTGGGCGGCGTCTCGTGGGATCCCGGCCACATGCACAACGGCTTTTTGGAAGCGCTTTACAACAACGGCTTCGTGGGGCTCTTCATCATGCTGGCCATTCACGCGTACATCCTGCGCAGCATGTTTCGCATGATTCGCGACAAGAGAATCAACGCCCGGCTGCGTGGTCTTGCGATCGGGTGCACGGCAATTTATTTCAACATCCTGCTGAATGGAATGTTCAACGCCAGTTTTGGCGGCCGCGCGGGCGGAACATTTATCGTTCTGCTGGCGCTCGTGACCATCGGGGAACGACTCATTTTCCTAGCCAGCCGCGTTCCCGCAAGAGTGGCCGAGGTTGAACCGGCAGCCGGTCCGCTGTTTGCGACACCCCGGACGGCATAATGAAGATCCTTCTCATCCACAATTTTTACCGTCAGCCGGGCGGCGAGGACGTGGTGATGAATGCCGAGGCCGACATGCTGCGGCGTGCCGGACACGACGTCAGGATTTATGTCCGGGATAACGACGAAATCGATTCGAGCGGACTCATCCGGGCTGCTTCGCTAGCGATAAATACGGTTTGGGCCCGCGACACGTATCGCGAGATGAAATCGATCATCGCGGCCGACAAGCCGGATGTCGCGCACTTCCATAACACGTTTCCACAGATTTCCCCTGCAGGCTACGACGCGTGCCGGAACGCCGGCGTACCAGTGGTGCAAACGCTGCATAACTATCGGCTGCTGTGTCCGGGCGCCACGTTTTATCGCGACAACGCGTTTTGCGATCGATGCTTGAACGGCAGTTTGCTGAACAGCGTTGTGCACGGTTGTTATCGGGGATCGCGGGCCGCTACCGCGGTTACCGCAGCCATGCTGGGCATTCATCGTCTGCGAAATACGTGGTCGGAAAGAGTGGATCAATATATCGCTCTCACCGAATATGGCCGCCGCATGTTCATTAAGGGCGGTTTGCCCGCGGAGAAAGTAACCGTTAAACCAAATTTTGTTGCGAACGACCCCGGGCCGCAGGAGCTCCGTGGGACCTATGCGGCATTCGTCGGTAGGCTGAGTCCCGATAAAGGACTCCGAACGCTGCTGGCGGCCTGGAAGCATCTGCCTGGGATTCCGCTCATGATTGCCGGCGACGGTCCGCTTCGCGCCGAACTGGAAGAGCAAGCCGCTAGTACCGGTCTCACCCACGTGACATTTAAGGGCCATCTGAGTAAGGCCGACACGCTGGACACCATGCGGGGCGCGCGTTTTCTGGTGTTTCCAAGCGAATGGCCTGAGGGCTTTCCCATGACCATTGCCGAGAGTTTCGCATGTGGAGTACCAGTACTGAGCTCGGACATTGGGGGATTGCCGGAGATAGTCAGTTCGGGGAAAACTGGATTACTCTTCAGGGCCGGCGACTCCGATCACCTGGTCCAGACAGCTATGCGTGCGTGGAACAATTTCGAAGCTACCGGAGGCCTGGGCAGAGCTGCCCGCGCCGAATATTTGGCGCGCTATACGGCCGGGCGGAATTACCGGCAGTTGATGGAAATTTATGAACGCGCCGTACACGTGGGAGTGGGCGAAGCGGTTAGCGAAAAGACCATGGCGGCCAACGCATGAGTGAATACAAGGTTCTGGGTGTGCGCGTGAACGGCGTGCAGATTCCCGACGTGGTTGTAACCGTGCGCCAATGGATTCGCGATCGCGGACCGGCACGCTTCATCGCAGTAACGGGCATGCACGGGGTCATGGAAGCGCAGCAATCCGGCGAGTTTCGTCAGGTGCTGGCCGCAGCGGAACTGGTGGTTCCCGATGGCATGCCCTTGGTTTGGATGGGCCGAACGTTCGGTCTACAGTTGCGCCGCCGCGTATACGGGCCGGAGCTGATGGAGACTTTCCTGCGGGAGACCGGAAGCGAGTACCGGCACTTCTTTTACGGAGGCGCGGAAGGCGTAGCGGATCAGCTGGCCGGCGTGCTCCACAAAAAATTCGGCATTCAAGTGGCTGGCACATGGTGCCCCCCGTTCCGTGCGCTTACGTCCGCCGAAGAAGACGAGGTTGCGGCGCGGATTGAAGAGAGCAAACCGGACGTCGTCTGGATTGGTTTGAGCACGCCGAAGCAAGAGCGCTGGATGCAAGCGCATCGGCATTTGAATGCGCCGGTGATGATCGGCGTGGGAGCCGCTTTCGATTTTCACACCGGACGAGCTGTGCAAGCCCCGGCGTGGATGCGCGAAAACGGCTTCGAGTGGTTATTCCGTCTGCTGTCGGAACCGCGCAGGCTTTGGCGGCGCTACATCATTTTGGGCGGCAAGTTCGGGTGGAACGTCACTCTGCAGTTGCTGGGCTGGAGAGATTTCAGTTAATGCGGGCTCTGGTCGCAGCATCGTGGTGCGCTCTCGCAGTCCTCTGTGTTACCAGCGGCTGCGCGAAATCGATTTCTTCTGAGGAGATTGTCCGGGGTGCGGATCAGCGTATCGAGCGGTATCGGGAGGGCAATATGGTCCTCGCGCTGATCGATCCCCAGGGCAAGCAGCTGGCGCCGGGAAGCCGTGTTCACATCGAGCAGGTCCGGCACAAGTTTCTCTTTGGGGCCAATCTTTTCCGCTTCGCCGACATCGACGATCCGCGAGCGGAAGCTCAGTACCGCGAACGATTCGCTGACTTGATGAATTATGCGACCGTGCCCTTTTATTGGCGAGCGTACGAACCGGTGCAAGGGCAGCCGGAATATCAGAAGACCGAGAAGCTGATCGAATCCGACAAGGTCGACTTCATCTCCGGCTACATCTGGTCGAACGTGCTGCTGGNNAAGACCGAGAAGCTGATCGAATGGTGCCGCAGCCACGGAATCGAGATCAAAGGTCATCCGCTGGCCTGGAATCTTCGCGATCCCGATTGGCTGCCGGCCGATTCGGACATCGTGCAGCGCTTGATGCTCGAACGGGTTACCGCGATCGTGCGCCGATTCAACGGTTCAATCCATTACTGGGACGCTTTCAACGAGCTCACTGCATATGACCGTTCTTCGATGCGGGAAGACGCGCCGAAACAAACGGCGGTAATCGATCGCATGGGGCAGATTCCTTATGCCAAAGCCGTGCTGCGCCAAGCTCGCGAAGGCAATCCCCAAGCCGCCCTGATTGTAAATGACTATCTCACAGGGCCGCGATTCCGCGACTTACTGGCTCAAGTTACAGACGGCTCCGGCCATCCGGGCTTCGACGTTATCGGCATCCAGAGTCATCAGCACACCGGAGTGTGGTCGCCCGAGAAAATCTGGAGCATCTGCGATANNGCGAGCGCCAGCAGGCCGAACAAGTTGTTCTTTACTACAAGATACTTTTCAGCAATCCCGCCGTTGCCGCCATCACCTGGTGGGATCTAACCGATCTTCACGCCTGGAAGAACGCCCCGGCGGGGCTATTGAGAAATGACATGTCGCCGAAGCCGGCTTACACGGCTTTAAAGGATCTGATCAAAAAGCAATGGTGGACCCGCG
>PKZC01000010.1 GCA_003132905.1 Bryobacterales bacterium
GGAGCAAATAAGCGTTTGCACGGACCAATTCCGCCGAATTGGCCGCGCCGGGCCGCACAATCCCGTCGGGATCTCTGCTTACGCCGCCCACAAACATACCGAGCGCGTTTTTACACAGCCTGGGTCAATCGCGACCGACCAGTTCAACACCAGTTCCGGCCATTGTCCGCTGTTGCCCCAATAGCGACCTTTCAAGGCAATGGTTTGCTTGTCCGAAAAGTCATTAGCGGACAAACGGCTCCCTAGCCAAACCCGGGCAATGTCCGCTCTTGTCAATAACGGACAAACCTGGCGCAAAGCGGCGTAGGAAATTTCTTCTGACTGGCTCGATGCCCCAACAGGCGGTGACCTCCGCCGCCTTCCGTCACTGAAATCACAGAGCTAACAGCCGGTAAGCGCCGTTAAGCCCCGGCATAACCCCTTGTTCGGACTATACTTTTAGGACTTCTGGCGCTATAATTAGACAATGAGATCGGAGCTTTCGTCCGCGTCCCGTTCCGAAAGAGACCCTCGTCCGCCACGTGTCCGTAGCGCCGTAACGAACGGCCGTCGGCTGTTCGTTGTAGGCGATGGCAACTCGGCATGGTCCAGGCGCTATCGAGATTTGATAGCTGGCCACATTAGCGATCTGGGCGGCGCGACTGTCCTGTCTGAATCTCAAATGAGCTTGGTTCGTCGAGCCTCCGCCATCGAGTGCGAACTTGAACAGATGGAGGGCCGCCTTTCGCGTGGTGGGAATGTTGACTTGGATGGGTTTACGCGCGCTGCCAGTCATCTGAGGCGCATTCTCGAAACGCTCGGCCTAGAACGCCGCCCGCGCGAGGTTCAAACGCTAGGCGAATACCTGACGGCCCGCGAAGCCGAGGAGACGTCCTCCAGCGCGTTAGACGGCGAGGGCTCGGCCAAGTTACCCGCCGCCTCCGAAAAACGTGCGAGCGCGCTTCCTTGCGGCGAGGGAAGCCCTTCGCCATGACTCGCCGCGCCAACATAACCATCATCGACGCGGTGCGTGACTCTAAGTTGTTTGCACCGTGGTTCCGTAATCGCAATTCATGGGCTGCTTGGTTTGCGTTTTTGGCAGCGTTGTTTGCTCTGCCGATGACGACAGAAGAACTCGCCATCTACCGTGAAGGTACCGGCCGAACTGAACCGCCAACTAACCGTGCAACTGAAGCATGGCTCGCTTGTGGACGCCGTGCCGGCAAAAGCTTCGTGCTCGCACTGTGTGCCGTATTCCTGGCTTGCTTCCAAGATTACCGGCAATTCCTACAACCAGGCGAGCGGGCGACGGTCCTTGTGCTCGCGTGCGACCGCAAGCAGGCACGTGTTATCTTTCGCTATGTCCGGGGACTACTGACTGGCGTGCCGATGCTCGCCACTATGATCGAACGCGAGACGGCAGAAAGCTTCGACCTAACCAACGGCATCACAATAGAGGTTGCGACCGCGAGCTACAGGACGACCAGAGGTTACGCGCTCGCCGCTGCGCTATGTGACGAAATAGCATTTTGGCCTTCGGATGACTCGGCTGAGCCGGACTATGCCATTTTAGACGCGCTGAGGCCGGGCATGGCGACGCTGCCCGGCGCGATGCTGTTGTGTGCTTCTTCGCCCTACGCGCGCCGTGGAGCGTTATGGGACGCGTGGCGTCGACACTACGGCAAGGACGGCGATCCGATATTGGTCTGGCAAGCGCCGACCCGCGTGATGAATTCGACCGTGCCTCAGTCGATCATTGACGACGCGATAGAACGTGATCCAGCCAGCGCAGCGGCGGAATGGATGGCGCAATTCCGCAGTGATGTTGAAAGCTTCATTGCCCGCGAAGTGATTGAGGCTGTTGTTGTACCTGGCCGGCACGAACTGCCGCCAGTCCGCGGCACGCACTACGTCGCGTTTGTTGACCCAAGCGGCGGAAGTGCGGACTCGATGACGCTTTCAATCGCGCACCGTGACNNAATTTGCTGACCTACTCAAGACCTACCGCGTTCAGCGCGTAACGGGAGACCGTTACGCAGGCGAGTGGCCGCGCGAGCGTTTCAAGGTTCATGGCATCACCTATGAGCCATCGGAGAAAACCAAGAGCCAAATCTACAGCGAAACCCTGCCGCTTCTAAATAGCGGGCGGGTCGAACTCCTCGACCTTCCGCGTCTGACCGCCCAAATCTGCGGGCTTGAGCGTCGAACGGCGCGCGGCGGGCGCGACAGCATTGATCATGCGCCGGGCGGGCACGACGATTTAGCTAATGCCGCCGCTGGCGCGCTCGTATTGGCAGGCGGGCGCTCGAAAGCCGAGTCGTGGGCAGCGTGGGGGCGCGTCGATTTAAGTCGCCTTGGCATGCCATTCGGCCTGTCGCAATCCGCCGCCATTTACGCGCAACAGCGGTCGCGCGGATGGCAATTTTAACACGAAAGGACCTGACATGACACGACATCGAACCCTTGGCCCATCTTTCACTCTCGACAGCGTTCGCTATACAGCACACAAACCCGAAAATGCTCGCGACACAGCACACAAAACTGAAGTCGCGCGATTCCAAGGGAAACATTATGTCGCCGAACGCGAAGGCGATGAACTCGTAGTTTACGCGTTACACGACGACCTCGGAATGCCCGCGCAGGATAGTCACACCAATGATCGGCCAGTCCGCACACTTGGCGACCTCAACCGTTTCAACGCGGACCATTATCACCGGCGGAAATCGGCATGAACAATCCCACGAGAATGCGATTGGCACCTTCACCGCCGAATCACCGCGCCGCGTTACGTGATTCCATCCGGAACCGTGATGCAATGCAGGAGCGAGTCCACCATGCTCAGGCCGCTGAAAGGCGCGGTCGTGAGTTACTGGACGCAGCCGAGGCCGAGCTCGCTAGCTTCGGTGNNATAAAATCAAACGCGCGGCAACGGGTGGCCCGTCGCCGGATATGAGCCTGCCCGACGTCCTCGTAAAGCGCAGAACGGCTCGCGATGAGGCCCGTGAGCACGTCGCAGCAACAAAGGTTGCACATGAAAGTCTCGTGTCAGACCTTGGGCACGCGCAAAACGCGTTACGACAAGCCGAGCAGCACGTTTCTGACGCCGCCACCGCAGTTCTAGTTGAGNNTGTTTGGCAGAGCTACGACGTGTTGAATGCGTTAGCGGGTTGTTGGTTGGCTTATGCTCAAGGCTCGCACCCTATTCGATTGCCATCTGACGCCGTCCGGACTCTACAATTCATCACGGCGCTGGATCACCGTCAGCATCCAGGCGGAACAAACGTAGCGTTCAATCGGGCAACTCAGCAATGGCGCAATTGGCACAAGATGCTGTGCAAGGATTCGGATGCCACGATGCCGACCGATACTACGTCTCGTCTGGTCGTTACTGCCGCATGAATTGTTGGTTCAAATCTGTAGTGCTTCCCGGTTTTCCATGCCGACCGGGGCGCGGCAAGTGATCTGAGTGCCGCGATACAAGTAACCGATCACAGTAACGCGNNCTATTGGGTGTACAGCGGACAAGTGAAGCTGTCAGCCTTGATCAGCTCGGTCGCAAATGACCCACATGGACATCCTACTTGCGCTGACAATTGTTGCTTTGAGGGCTAAAGCGGACGTAATGCGGGCAAAGGCGTAGCATAATATAGGTTCCAAAGCATCAAGTGGGGGCGACGTATGTCAGATGACACGTATGTTGATAATCTTAGTGTGCCTCGGCCCGAGGCTTGGACTAAGGGGTTCCTTTATCCGTTTATCGAGCAGTGCTGGAGCAATTCAATCGCGGTTGTTGGAAACAAAAACGTCATCGCCAGCCGCCTCACTACAATCGATAATGTATTCGAGTTTGCTCATAACAATGTGAGACCCAACAGCATGGCGCAGGTCGTGCCTTCCCTTTTGGCGCTACGGTCCTTCAATGCGTTCCGTGCAAGCATAATGGTGTGCTTGTGCCTCCCGACTGAAAGTTATCCATTGCAACGCACGTGCCTTGAAACAGCGGGATATGCACGATTAATTGCGAGCGATAGCAAGCTTAGTGAGTATTGGTTGAACCGCACAGATGACGCGGAAGCTAAGAGTCGATTCACCAATCGAGCCGTCCGGGAGGCGATTGCGTCCGGTGACGAAGGCCTCGCAAAAATATATCAAGAGCTTTATGAGCGAACGATAGATTTTGGCGCGCATCCAAATGAAAAATCGGTCANNTGCGCACAAGTTGGGATTTGCTCTTTAAAAGTTCTCAATCTTGTCTTTAGGCAGCAATTTGAAGCGATGAACTTCGAAAAAATGATCTCCAGTGCTTCGGCACCTTTTTAGAAACAACGAGCAGTCTCGTTGAAGTCAACGAGTCTCAAATTCCACACCTACCGTCCGAGTGCTGTCGCGATTGATGTGGCACTTCGCGGCCTTCTCCGCGTCGCAATATTTCTGGTCGCTATCGGGGGCACAGCGGACATTGATAGGCACGGGCGCTGAATTTGTCAACGCCGGAGCAAAAA
>PKZC01000224.1 GCA_003132905.1 Bryobacterales bacterium
GCCGCCTTTCCACGGCGCACGGACATAGCGGACAACGGATCGGGATCATCAGCATCAATGACCCTCGCCAACATGCGCGCCAACGGCGTGCCAACGCTCGCCGCGTGGTGCATCACTGCGGCCAATCGTGCGCCGGCAGCAAGATGTACGGCGCCTCAACATGGGTCTAAAATCCGCCCGTAGCCGACACCGAACAAGAAGTGCAGCCGGACCAAATAGAGGGCGCCATGTACGACTTTTATCGCAGCAAATCCGAACCCGATGAACGCATGGCAGTTCTAAAAGGGGCTGGCTTGCCGAGCCATGTTGACCCAGACGACTGGGAGCTAATAACAGGCATCAGTGTGCGTAGTCCTGAGGCTTACGTTGATGTTAAGGAAGACATAGCTGACCGCGGCTTCAGCTATTTCAAGATTGTCTAGGCCGCGATGGCGCGATCATCTTCGGCGCCCTGATTGGCAAGCTCGACGAGGTCATGAAACCACTTCCACGACCAAACCCGCCGCCCCCGCCACGGCCACCAAGGCCCCCGCCGCCACCGCCCCGCGCGCCGGCACCGCTTTGCGCCGCGCCAGCGGCCTTGTCCGAGGCGGTCCCGCGGCGGCTATTTATTCTTTCCTAACTAATACTGCGCATGGTGATTGGGCCTATCTGGTCCTGCGTAGTGGCAGTTAAGAGCTTCGGCCCTTCAAACAGACCGGGCTGGGGCTCTTTTCATTTCGGGCACCGCGTTCGCGGCCTCTCTCATTGCAGGCCGTTCGGCTCTCCGAAATCCGATCAGTCGGCTGTTGGCTCACTTCGATAAAACCGGCGCCCGGCCTATTGAGCGCCGGACGTTTCAATTTCTGCAATCAGGCAGCGGATGGCGTCTATCTGTAAGTCTAGCCATTTCCATCCATGCTCATTATCCAATCCGTTTTCTTTTAGCTCGGCTGCGTAAATGCGACGGACCTTTGTCAGGCCAGCCTCCCGCTGGTCTTTCGGCAATGCAACAAGTCTCTTTGCAACTGCTTCTGACAACGACACAATTCTCGCTGCAAAGGCCGCTTGTTGTGTCAGCGTCGGATAATCAGTCATTTGGTCTACCGTAATCTGTCCCANNGCGACCAGCACATCGGGCGGATTACTTGGATCTATGCCGCTCGGAGGCGCAACCATTCCAAGAAAATTAATGATTCTCCGGCAATTAAATGCGACCGGAAAGCCGGAGAATCCCGTTGGCAAGCTGGAACGTTAAGGAGTCCTCACCTGTATCCGATCGGCTACTCGGTCGAATGTACCGAGNNGGGTTTGGGTGTGCTGGTCAAGACAGTGCCGCCACAAACCCGCGCGGCGCTCGCTGTCTATTGCCTTCGTCGCGAACACCTGCGTTCGATCGGGTTAGGTATTGCGGTGAGTTGCGAAAGGCACGACCTCCTTAGCCAGGGCGGCAGCGCCGTTTTGGACATCATCCAGAAACTTAGGTCCCCGACCCCTGCAATTGGCGACGACAGCAAACTGTCCGCGGCTTTGCGGCTTTGAAACCTAGGCGGCAAATTGCGGAATAGAAGCTTCGGTCGCCTCGAACTTTAACCTGTTGAGTTCAATCCTGAGGGCGTCTGCTGACCGCTGAACCTTCGCGCGGCGCNNTTGGCATAGGTCGGATAGGCGAAATGAGTCGGGTCGTAGATCCGAGCACGCGTCTCCTCGGCTCCGATCTGATGTCCGAGATCGATACATATCCGTTCGAACTCGGCGATCATTGTTTCGATTTGGTTCGCCCGCAAGCGGCTTTGAGCGACTTCAAATTCCTTACTACGGCGCAAATGCTCGCTTTGGTTGCCTCTCATGGACAGCCTCCTCAAATTGTCTCGCTTCGGGGCATTGGCCCTCTCAATTGGTAGCAAAGCAAAAGTGGGGCCAACCCATACAGAAAGCATGATCAGACCGAGCAGGATCAGCAATTCTCGACCACGCTGGCGACCATGGCGCGGTGTCGGGTCGATCACATCGGCAAATAGCAATATTCAGAGCGACTCGAAATGTTGACGTTTCCATCTTTCGGGTCGGCTGTAGGCTAAGCCACTTGCCCTGACCCTTTTCCAAATGTGGCCGCGATGACACACCATCGACGCTTAAGCGATTCTAGACGGTAATTTATTTTAACCAACTCGGCTTTTTGAAATAAGAAGGCGGACTGGCAAGTTGAGGGGATCCGAGGCCGGTCGGGTGAAGTATAAAAAATTAGAAAAATGTCAAAGAATAGCCAAACCTACAATTCGGACAGACCGCTGCCTTCGTTTGAGAACGAAGATCGGCTCAAAGAACGCCAAAAATTCGAAGAGAACCTTGCCAAGTTGAGGGAACTGGCCTTGGCCGAACTAGAAAGACAAGGCTATGACGTTCGAGGCAAAACTCCGGGCCAGATAAGAGAACTCATTCGCAGGCGACGGCGAAACCGCACTGCTCGGCCTGAAGCAAAAAATAATTCAATAGAGCGGTAGCCGGTGGGCGTGTCGCGCTGCGCCGGCGGCGCCAATTCCTCCTTTTTCGTGATTTCCGGTTCGGGGCACGATGGAGCTCGGGCGGTCGGGGCGATCGATGATGATGATGACGTCGGCTTTGGACCGAGCCGCAGGAGATGATCGCCGGGACTGTCAAGACGCCGGATTCTCGGCCACCACC
>PKZC01000097.1 GCA_003132905.1 Bryobacterales bacterium
TATTCACGCGGCAGGCTTCCAGCGGAGCCTTCGTGCAAGCGCCGCTTGTCTTCATCCAGCAACATGATGGCGCATAGACCGTCCGGCATCAGACGTTCCATCGCGCCCGTCAATTCGTTGAGTACTTCCTTGAGGGATACTCCTTGGACGATGAGCCGCAGGATGCGACGCTCTTCATCTATTACCCGCAGCGTTCGACCCTGCGTCCGCGATTCCCGCCGTGCCGACCTCAAACGGGCCTGAACAATTGCCGCCCATCCGAACCCGCAAACGGCGGCGAACCCGAAGAGGAACGAGATGTCTGAGTCTAGACTCATCCAGATGAGCTTATCGCGGAAAGATAATGATTTTTAGAGGGATTTTCATGCTCCATGAACGAAACAGAGCGGGGTTGACGTGAACCCCGCGCCATGGGATAGGTCGCTGGATTCGCCTTATCTTCGCCTATACTAGATCCGTGCCCTCACGGTCCTGCCGTGTCTCGTTCACCGATTCGGAAGGCCTCGCACACGCGGTCGAAGTCTCCGCGGCGTCGGTCTACGAGGCGGCCGTTCTCGCGCTCGCCGAGTTCCGCCGNNCATCCGCGTCAAGCAGCCCGAGACCGAGCACACCGTGAGCGTCGGCAAGCTCCAGAGCTGGCTCGATGGCGGCGGCAAGAGCCCGAATGAGCAGGTGCTGAAAAGCCGCTTGCGCAAGCTGCTGTGACTCGATTCCCTACCTCAGCTCACAGTCGCCCGGTGCGCGAACAGCGCTTCAGACTCAAAAGTAACTTCCGGGTTGCCGACATCCATTCCCAATCCAGCCAGCACGTTTCCAGACCGTTAAACGCGGTTTCCGCCACTACCGGCGAATGCAGTTACTTGCTCGTGGGCACTTTGCGCTGCAGCTCGTCGAGGAAATTCATGAGGACGTTGGTTTGATCCGGCCTGATGAAACCGCTGGGCCGGCAGTGGAGCGTCTGTTAGCGTCGAAGCGCTACGATTGTGTCGTAATCGGAGCCGGCGTGCGCTTGCCATCCCGTTGCCTCGCGTTATTCGAAGTCGTCATCAATTCGATTCGTAAGGCTGCCCTAGGCGGGGCGATTGCCTTCAATAAACGACCCGACGATAGCGCCGATGCTGCCGCTCGATGGTTAGCGGCTGGAAGCCGGGTTGTATAGTTCGGCGTCCAAAAAACCAGCCTGGTCAGGCTCAAGCTAACCGCCGTCAAGAAATGGATAGGTCCCGAATGACGTCAGATCGCTATCGGAAGCGGCTCGGCGGGAAGAACTTGAGAAAATGCGCGATTGTTGTGGCCGGGGCGCTTCGGACCGAGTCGTAAGAAGGAAGCGGCTGCGCGGCGCGTCGGATGGTCCGAGCTATGGGGTTTGAAAGCTGAATGAATTCGAAGCGGCAATGGAGCGGAGCTGGCTGACAGTCCTATTTTCGTGGTGGAGTATGAAATGGGTGAGGGTTGATGGCGGTTGAAAGGGAAGAGAAAGCCTCAGGTGCTTGAGTGGACCACATTGTTCGAGCGCAAGACACACGTGGGGCGTGGCTTGCCTGAAGGCCGTGTTTGAGGGCTCGTCGCCGGCCAGTGTGATTGCGGCGATTATGGAACGTCCGGCGCCATCGATTGCGGATGTCGCGCCTCCGGCGCTGGATCGCGTGTTGCAGAAGTGTTTGGCAAAAGATCCGGACAACCGCTGGCAGTCGGCGCGTGATTTGAAGGATGAGTTGGAGTGGATCGCCAGCTCGTCCGGCGAAGCGATCGCAAGCTCAACGCGGTCACCGTCGCGGTTTGGAAGACTGCCGTGGATCGCGGCGGTAGTGCTGATACGAAGAAATGGCAGGCTCTGTCCTCGCGGTGTTGGTTACGCCTCCCGTTGGTCGGCACCGAACATCCTGCCCATCTAGAGCAAATGAAATTTGACTCTTGATATCGACCGGCATTCTCATGGAAGGACTTGACCAGTCAATCTTGCAGTCTCCGGAAAGGGATCACTTCCCCGCCGGCGCGCGCCGCCGCAACTCGTCGAAGAAATTGAGCAGGAAGGTGACACGGACATCCCCTTTCTCTTCCACCGGAGCGTTCAGGTTGGGTAACACTGCGAACCGCTTGCCGTCCGGTGCGAGGTCGTAGTTTAGAGCACCACCGAGGTCGCGAAGCTGTTGATCGGACCACACGCGGGGCTTGCCGGCGACGAAAGATTCGGTCTTCACTTCATAGTCCGTCACCATGATGCGGTTATCAAGATTCTGGAAGAATAGATCCCGACCCTTGGGCGACCAGACCGGAAACCCGCCGCCGGCGTTGGAGATTTGCCATTTACCGCCCGTGCCTCCTGGAGGAATCGGAAACGGCCGCACGTACACCTCATCCCTACTCGACTCGTTGGATTGGTATGCGATCCAGCGGCCGTCCGGTGAGACGGCTGGATAGCGTTCGCCGGACGGCGTGCGCAGGAAAAGCTCTGGCTTCCCCGGTTTGGGATGGTCCGGATCGCTCAGGTCGAGCGGAAGGGTCCAAAGGTCCCATTCGCTCTCAGGGTCACGCTCATAGTACGCCAGACGCCGGCCATCGGGAAAGAATGAGTATGGAATTACAACGTTCTTACTATCCAGCAGGCGCTGGGTCTCCCCGGCCCCGTCCGCGCGCATCCAGCCGAGGCCGAAGCCGCCGGCGGAGACGAACCGAAACGCAATGTGTTTGCCGTCCGGGCTCCATGTCGGATTCCTGGTCTGTTGGGCGTCGAAGGTGAGGCGCGACATGGTATCGCGCTGCCAATCATAGACGAAGATTCCCTCTTTGCTGCCTGCCGTTTGCGCCAGCGCCAGCCGCTGGCCGTCGGGAGAAAAGCGGGGAGTCAAGTACAAGCCTGGCGTGGCAATCAATGGCTGGGTCTTCCCCGAGTTGTCCAGCCAGGACACTGGATAACTTTGTGCGGATGCCTTACCGGTCCGATACACCAATATGCCGGTCNNGTGAGGGATCGAACGGTACAGCGAATAGCACGCCCTCATGGATGTATATCAAGTGGCCCGTTGCATTGCCTGTTGGCAGGTAGCGGCCGAAATACCCGCCGCGCACCAGAGTCTTGATTTCGCCAGTCTTTAGGGACACTGCCGCGATGCTGGTGTCCTCTTGGGTAACGACGATCGAGGAAACGGTGAACAGAACCACTTCACTTCCTGGCAGAAACTGCGGCCAGAGCTGGGATACCGTGCCATGCGGTTTGATGATCGGCTGAAGCGTTCCTCCTTCGGCAGGTACGCGCGAAAGTACTCGGAAGGCGCCGAATGACACAATGATGTTGCCATCGTCTCCCCAACTTGCGCCGCGCGGGTTGGGCACGTCGCACAACACGACGGGTGCACCGCCCTGGACCGAGATCTTCTTCATTTCTCCATCGGCGAAAAATCCGATCCATTTTGCATCGGGCGAAAAGAACGGATCTCTTCCGTTCTCGGTTCCCGAGAGCAATGCCGGCTGGGTCTCGCTCAGTAGACGAGTGGCGAGCATTTGCTTGCCTTCCGGACTTTTCGCGGGAAATACCAGCCGCTCTCCATCAGGTGAAATCGCGGTGGTAGTGAATTGACCGGCCACCGCGTCCGGCCCGAGATCGACGCTCAAGCGCATGAGTGGATGTTCCACTGGCCGCGTAGCGCGCCAAGCCACTGCGCCGAGTCCAATCGAGACCGCCGCCAGCGTCGCAGCGATCCAACCGAGCCGTGATCGTGAGGGAGCGGTTACTTGTGGTTGTTCTTCCAATAGCTGCCACGCGTCGCCGATGTCCCGCAGTCGCCGCTTTGGGTCTTTCTCCAGGCAAGTCTTGAGCAGCCGCCGCACTTTCTTCGGAACTTGCTCCCAATCCGGCTCCTTGGTGAGTACCGCCACCAGGGTGTCGGAGATCGTCTCGCCTTCGAATAATCGTTTGCCCGTCAGCATCTCGTACAGCACCACGCCGAACGCCCAGATATCCGCGCGCTTGTCCACCGCTTTGCCCCGCGCCTGCTCGGGACTCATGTACGCCGCCGTCCCCAGGATCATCCCCGCGCGGGTCGGAGAGATGGTGAGTGTCGGAGAATTCACCGGATCGGAGGGATCGGAAGATTGCGCCACCGCTGCCAATCCGAAATCGAGCACCTTCACCACGCCCGCCGGCGTGATCATGATGTTCGCAGGCTTCAAATCGCGGTGAACGATGCCTTTCTCGTGGGCCGCTTCCAGAGCGTCCGCGATCTGGCGCGCGTAGTTCAGCGCGGTCTCCAGCGGGATCGGCCCTTGGAGCGTTGCGCCATCGACCAATTCCATCACCAGCGCGCGATCCTCTACGCCATAAATGGCCGCGATGTTGGGATGGTTCAATGCGGCAAGCACCTCGGCCTCGCGCTGGAAGCGGGCCATGCGTTCCGGGTCACTGGCGAACGAATCCGGCAACACCTTCAGCGCGACTTCACGCTTCAGCTTGG
>PKZC01000016.1 GCA_003132905.1 Bryobacterales bacterium
GAGATCAGGAAACGCGGGCCAACCGCACGTGCGTATTCGCTATCGTCGGCGTGCAGGTAGGTGGGGAGCCAAGTATCTAGGCGCGTCGTTCCGTCCCAAACCAGCGCGTCAAAAAAGTCGCGCACCGGATGAAAGACGTTAGCGCGGGCCGCCGCCTGCACCGCGCGCCCGACATCGCCGTGCTGAGCGGCAATGTCTTCGCGCTGAAACCACGTTCGCGTCAGAGACTCGTGATGATCGGTCCACGTTGCATCAAGCGTCTCGTCACCCCACGGCAGCCGCTTGCGGATAACGACGCGAGCATTGAATTCGTCATAGGCGAGCACGCCCTTCCACTTTGGATGTTCGCGCAGGAACAAGATCAGATTGGCCAGTAACGGGCGAACGCCACCAGCATCGTCGAGCACCAGATCATCCGACCAGTCACGGGTAGCGCGTCTGCCGCTAGCACCGCCGCGCAACGCCTGCTCGCGTTCTTTTTTCAGTTCGACGAAACGCGTCTTAAGGAGGCGCTTGAGGCCAGCGTCGCTGAGCCCAACGAAATACTCTTCTCGCTTCCCGGTGGCGGGATGCAATGCATCTCTGATGGCCAACGCCACCTGGATAGTGTCCGCGTCGAATGTGATCTTGCGTAACTCGTCGACGGAGTCGGCCTGCACCACCCTGTCGGCAAAGCCCAACTGCTGAAGCACGAGGTCGGCCCAAGCGAACAGCCGCCGCTTACGATCGGTTTCAGCGCGGGCGTGTTCGTCGGTTCCGGTTTTGAGGGGGATTATCTCGGACATGGTCGTCTCACTGTGGCGAAAAAGTTCGGCCACCAAACCGTGACCACAGTGACCGGGCCGTCATCGCCCCAGCGATACAGGACCCGGAGGCCGAACCTGCGATAGAGAATAAAGTTTGCCATAGCGTCACCACTCTTGCGGGCGAGCCCGTTCGATTGCGATGACGCGAAAATATTGGATCGCTTTTGGTTGAGTAGACCGGTTTTATTTCAGGCTCGAAGGCGCTATTAGACCCAGGGTCATCCCTCGGTCATGTTAACCAACGCGCGCTTGCTTTCGGCGGCCTGGGCCGTTGTTAACCAGGTGTCAGCGGGAGGACTGGGAGTCGTGGGCCCGCACCATGTCTCTGACTTGATTTCCCGAAATTTCTTTTGAGAAAGCCACTCCAGCCGTCGTCGCCACCGTGCCGTGAAGCCCTTTATCAAACAACCTCTGACAAACGAATGTCATTCTAAGAATGTAGCCGCGCAGGACTTGGTCGCCACGAGATCGAGCAACTGGCGGGAGAGAAACCGGCCATATTGCAGAGGCGCGCTCTTCGCAAGTCACTGCTATAGCTTCTAGCTCCGAAGCGAGCTCGTCCGAACCGAGTGACGAGAGCTTGTGCGCATCCTCCCGCAACCGAGCGGCGATGGTGATATGTGACTTCCGCTTTGACTTGAAATCGTTATACATCAATAAGGGAGCGGGCCAGGCAGCGTGGCCAAACGCCCTGCTAAAAAATTCGCGAGCTGCCATATCCTGATTTTGCGGGTCTTGAATCCCTTTTGCAGGATTTAAAAACTGCTTACCTCCGCGCGTCTGTCGATTGAGCTCACGCCAAACGTTTTTCATTCGCTCATCTGATGCAAGACGACACAAGAGTTCAATTTGCCCACGGCTCATAGAGCGGAGCGCGTCGGCTTCCATTGCCCGCGATACAGCTTGCATCCGCGAGTTGGCCATAATTCCCCGGCAGGGTACCAGAGATACTTCTTCAGTCGATTTTATCGTGAAGATTTGCTCTGGTTCGTAGACGGGTCGCTCGACCGTTTGATTGGGCGTGACGGCCGAATCGTAAAGAAATCTTGCTTCATCCGCCACAAGTGGGGNNATGACGATCGGCGACTTTATCCGAACCGTTCATATCGATTCGCGCCTGAAAGGGATGACCTTTATCGCGCGCTTGCTTCCGGCCATGAGCGCGGCTGTCTGATCCGCGATCGCATCGGCGGCGGCAAGTAATACAGCATCGGCAGAGTGGATGTACCGGGAGGTCATTGAATGCCCCTTGTGGCCAACCAAAGCGGCGATGGTCACTTCGGAATAGCCGAGGTCGGAACCCAACGACGTGAACGAATGCCGCAGGACATGCGGTGTCACGTCAGGCGGCACCCCACCCAGCTTCGCAATCCTTTTCCATAATTTTCGGAATCCCAGCATAAGGCCCTCGCCGCGTGTGGCCGGGAATACCAATGCGCCCGATCGCGGGACGTCTCTCAGCACATCACATGCGGCGCTGGGCAACGGCCTTACTGATCGTCCCGTCTTAGTATCGTCAAGAGTCGCGGTGCGCCGTTGAAGGTCAACCTCATCCCAGCGGAGCCCCAGCGCTTCGCCGCTGCGCCAGCCAGTGAGCGCCAGGAATCGCGCCACTGCTACCGCCGCCGGCCAGAAGTTTTTCATCTTGGCCTTCATCAGCGCGTCACCTAGGGATTTATATTCGTCATCGGTAAGGCGCCTCTCTCGCTTGCCGTCCGCGAAGCGCATTACGCCACGTACTGGGTTGTCCGAGCGCATCCGATGGCGGACGGCATAGGTGAATATCCCGCCAAGAANNGGCCGCGGTTTTGCCGCCTCGCACGCGAGCCAGCCCCCGCTTTTTTTCGCTCCTCTTGTTGCCGGCCGTCTTGCCTAAGGCGACGTCGTGCATAAATTTGTCCACGTCGTCGGTTGTGACAGCGGCGACCTTAAGTTGGCCAAGCAGGGGCTTGATGTGGCGTTCGATGCGGCCCTTATCAATTTCGAGCGTGCTCGATTTCTTCGACTTCTTGCTGCGTGTCAGCACGCGCCCAGCCTTGGCGTCGGCGAAATAAAGATCACACAACTCAGCTACGTCAGCAGCCTGCCTCTTGGCCTGCTTAACGGCCGCGGGATCCTCGCCCTTTTTGACCTGCCCGAGCAGGCGTTGCGCCTCAGCGCGAGCCGTCTCAGGGGTCCAGG
>PKZC01000435.1 GCA_003132905.1 Bryobacterales bacterium
GCTTGGGCCAGCGGCTGCGGGAACTGAGGGCGCCATCCGTTAGTTTTACGCCCACGATTGGCATTAGCTTGGCGGCTCTTGGGTTCCCGCCGAATCAGCAGAACCAGCCAGATTCGCCTGCTCCGGGCTGGAACGCGGTGGAGGTCCTGCAATGGAAGCGGAATCGCATGGGCCTTTCGTGGCGTGAGAAAGATCAGCGGACGTGGCCGGATTTTTTCAAACCGACGGAGCGTGTGGGGAAATCGATTCTGCTTTACTATGTGCCACCGAGAGCGGGTCGGTGATGCGGGACTAAATAGCGAAGGGAAAATGTAAGCATTACGCACCGTGACCATTTGCCCAGGTTGACCATCACCGTGAATCCTTCGAAGGAAACAATATCCGGCTCTGAGCGAGAATTCGACGAAGTGCCGATTGGCGTGGGTTTCAGGATTTCGCGCTTCCGAGTGAGGCGAGCCGTCTTGGCGACTCCCCCCGTCGGCGGCGAACCGCCGGGAACGGTGTCGAAGCCGAAGCTTGCTGGGCGTAGGTTGTACTTCCTCACACGTGGACGGTATCGGGGCCAGGCCGGAAATCGTTCATTCTATGAAGGTTGAGAAGCTTTCCTGGACTGGAGGCTTCGTACGAAGTACCGCACGCCTAGCTGTCGCTGAGATCTGTGTAAAGCTGGTCGGAACAGGGCGCGATCCGAACGAGCGTGGCAATTCGATGCACTGGCCCGACCGCCCATCTGCCACAGTGGTTCTGCCTTCCTCGGGAATCTGGAATCCTATGAAGCGCCGGTCAGCATTGGCTCCGGCTGGGATTAGTCTTTCACCAGCGCGGTGTGCTGCGACAGCTTCTTCACCGCGCCTGTTCGGCTCACGCGGTAACGAAAATCAAAGTCCGTCACCGGCGGTTCGTCGGTATGCCCAAAGAATCGCACGGCCACTTCTTGATTGCCTTCCCAACGCTCCACCTGGAAATACGCATGACCTTTCGAGAACGGGCGGCTTTTTGCATCTTCCGCCAGAATGCGAGCGCCAACCTTGAGCCGCTTCAGCGTCGCCGCATCGTAGATGTAAGCCTGCTCCTGGTCGCTCGCTAAGTGATCGTTTACGTAAAATGCGGCGCTATCCGTCGACCATCCGGCGGTCAATGTACTAGCAATGTCGAAAAGTTTCGTGCGCCGATGCGTTCGCGTGTCTTCTATCCACAACTGCGGGACGTTAACGCCCGTTCTTCCGTACAAAACGAATGTGCCGTCGGGCGAAGGCAGCCGCTTCATCGGCCCCCCAGGCAAATCGAGCACTCGCGCATTCGCAAGCACGGCGGCGAAAGCTAGACATGCGAAAATTCCGGCGCGCATCCTTGTTTATGAGTATATTCCCGGCGCTTCGTGCCCGGTTTTTTGCACATACTCGACGTACGAACCCAGATACACGTGTGGATTGCGCTCCCGCCCCGTGTCGCCGCCCAGCTCCAGCACGCGCGAACTCAACCCCCGCAGAAACGTTCGATCGTGCGACACGAAGATCATCGTGCCCTCAAATCCCTTCAGCGCCTCCACCAGCATTTCTTTCGTCGCCAGATCCAGGTGATTGGTCGGTTCATCCAGCACCAGAAAGTTCGGTGGATTATAGAGCATGCGCGCCATCGCCAATCGCGATTTCTCGCCGCCCGATAGCGCCCGGATGCTCTTATCCACATCGTCGCCTGAAAACTGAAAAGCCCCCGCGAGCGACCGGAGCGATTCTCGTAGTAGGCGAGTTCAGTATCCAGCACTGCGTCTGATCTGGCAGGAGGAACTTCTCGCGGCATCGCCGACTATCTTATCCCTGCGCCATGATTGCTGCTTGCCGCGAAAGAACTGCAAACAAATTGCGCTGGCGTTCAGACGCCGCTGCGGGCCCACAACACCATCATGGCGTCAGGACCCCAGGCACGAGTGGCAACTGCGAGCCTTTAGGAAGCGCTAGGAATCGTTATTGGGAGTCTAACGGGAGGTCGACCACCGCTCGATGCTTTGGGAAGGCGAAATCACTTGAATTGCAACCCCTCGCCCCTGAATAGCAGTTGCAACTACGACGATCCCTCATTCCGACATAGAGCAAAGCGATTCGGAGCGTCGCTTTCCGGGTTCTTCAGCAAGCTCTTAGCGCTGGGGAGGACAAGAACTGGCGGGTTGGGTTCCTTCTATATACCCGACAAAACGAGCCTAAAGCGAAGATCGGAACCATTTCGAGGATTCTCCCATCGCTTGGTAACTGTATTACCATTGCTGGTTGGGATGAAAAGAGGAAAGTTCAGTCAGAAAGCCGGTCAGCAAATGGGAGCCGCGCTCGAAGTAACCATCGCGGAGCGGCCATTTTCTGATCGGGTAGAGATTCTCCTCGCACGGCGAGCGACCTTGCTCGTTTTAGCGCTGATTGTATTTGGCTCGCTCCGTATCGTGGCGACATACCCCGTCTTCAACCACACCTGTGACGAGCCGGCGCATATTGCATGCGGAATGGAATGGCTCGACCACGGGACTTATAGATTGGAACCGCAACACCCCCCACTGACTCGGGTGATGGTTGCTCTGGGGCCCTATTTGGCGGGAGCGCGGTCCGACTCGATTCTGTATGGCCGAAATGCCGACGGGAAATACGACTTGCGTTTGGCGTTAGCGAGAGCCGGAAATCTTCCGTTTTTTTGGTTAGCCTGCTGGATGGTGTTTCTATGGGGATCGAGGATATTGGGTCCGGCAGGCGGTGTGGTTGCCGTGCTCATGTTCACTATGATTCCGACGACGCTCGCGCACGCCGGCCTTGCGACCACGGACATGGGGGTCACGGCCTGCTTTACGGCGGCCGTCTACGCATCGTTTCAGCTGGCCGAGCGGCCGGGGCTGAAGTCCGCGATTTGGCTTGGAGCAGCTCTAGGATTGATGGTGCTGTCCAAGTTCTCGGCACTTGTCTTCTATCCGGCGGCCATCGTTGCAGTGGTTACGTGCTGGGCGTGTTCCGTTCGCCCGGCAATTGGGGAGTTGGGTAGGCTGGTATCGTCACGCTTGCGGTGGATTGCACTCGCCGTGCTATTCAGTTTGCTAATCATTTGGGCGGGTTACCGCTTCTCATTTGGGAAGTCAGCCTGGTTCTCCTTTCCGGTTCCGTTTCCGGAATTGTATGCGGGCATTCAACAAGTAATCGACCACAATGCAAGCGGGCACCTGTCCTATTTTCTCGGTGAACTGCGCATGGACGGGTGGTGGACCTTCTTCCCCATTCTGACAATGGTTAAGCTGCCACTGGCCTTTCTCGCGCTGTTGGCTTTCGGTTTGTGGCTGGGGAACTCCAAGGCAGGTGGCCCTGCCAAAGCTTGGCCCTTTGCCATGGCTTGGGCTGTACCCTCCGCCATTTACGCCGTGGCGCTACTATCGCGCATCAACATTGGCATGCGTCACATTCTGCCTGCGTTTCCATTCCTGGCGATCATTGCCGCGGGCGGTTCGCTGGGGCTATTGCGCAAGGGCAACCGCATGACCGGCGCGCCGTGGATCGCGTTCGCGGTCTTAGCGTGGTTGTGCATCAATTCGCTGGCAGCGCACCCCGATTACTTGGCCTACTTCAATGCTATAGCGGGCCGCGAGCCGGAGCGTATCGTGGTGGATTCGGACCTCGATTGGGGGCAAGACATCAAGC
>PKZC01000323.1 GCA_003132905.1 Bryobacterales bacterium
CGAGCTGTTCTTCGAGAGCATCGTGAAGGAAGATCGCGATGTCATGGATTTGCTCACCGCTAACTACACGTTTGTGAACGAGCGGCTGGCCAAGCAATATAACATCCCAAATGTCTATGGCAGCCAGTTCCGCCGTGTGACGCTCGATGGCCTCAATGACAATGGCGCGCGGCGAGGGCTGCTCGGGCAGGGAAGTATTTTGAGTGTGACTTCATACCCCACGCGCACGTCGCCGGTTCTACGCGGCAAGTGGATCATNNAAAATGTGATGGGCACCCCTCCGCCCGCGCCCCCTCCGAACGTGCCTGCCCTGAAAGATCAGGCCCAGGGCGGCGAGGTGCTGTCCATCCGGCAACTGATGGAGGAGCATCGTAAGAATGCTCCGTGTTCGACGTGTCACAAGGTGATGGATCCGCTGGGATTTGCATTGGAAAGTTTCAACGCGGTCGGCGAATATCGCACCAAGGACGCCTCTGGACCGATCGATTCGTCGGGACAACTGGCAGACGGAACCAAGATCGACGGTGTGGTGGGTTTGCGGCAGGCGCTGCTGAAGCATCCCGAATATTTCGTTGGGACGTTGACGGAGAAGATGCTTACGTACGCGCTGGGACGTCCGCTGGAGTACTATGACATGCCAGTGGTACGCGGAATCGTGCAGGCTGCGGCACGCAACGACTATCGATTTTCTTCGTTGATTACCGGTATTGTGAAGAGCGAGCCTTTTGAAATGAAGCGGGCTCTTGAAAGCGACCCTCCGGGGGTAACCACGGCGGCTGTTCGACGGTCTGTTATAGAGGGTAGATAAAGGCAGATAAAATGTTCATCTCGAAAAAGCATCTTCCACGACGGACGTTCTTGCGCGGGATGGGCGTAACTTTGGCGCTTCCGTTACTGGACGCGATGCTGCCGGCACAAACCTTACTGAAGAACACCGCAGCTGCAGGCGCGCCCCGCATGGGATTCGTATACGTTCCGCACGGCGCGATCATGGACCAGTGGACACCGGCGGCGGAAGGCACGGCATTCGAGTTCTCGCGAGTTTTGAAACCGCTGGAGCCGTTTCGCGATCGCGTGAACGTGGTAAGCGGCCTGGGTAATCGTGCGGCCGACAGCACCGCGGTGCATTCCTTGAGCCCGACAACTTGGCTGAGCGCCGTTCGTCCCAAACCCACCCAAGGCGTGGATGCTTATGCGGGCGTCACGGCCGATCAGATTGCGGCGCAGCACATTGGGCAGGATACGCCGCTGCCTTCGATCGAACTGGCTACGGAAGATCACTCGGCGCTGTTGGGCGCATGCGATCGCGATTACGGCTGCATCTACATGAACACGTTGTCGTGGCGCACGCATACCACGCCGATGCCGATGGAGATTAATCCGCGCAAAGCGTTCGAGCGCATGTTCGGGCAAGGCGGATCGGCCGCCGAAAGGGCATTGCGGACGCAACAAGATCGCAGCATCCTGGACGAAATCACGGCCGAGGCCGGCGCGTTGAAGTTGAAGCTGGGAACGCGCGATCAAGCCACCGTGAACGATTACCTGGATAGCGTGCGCGAGATTGAGCGCCGCATCCAACGGGCAAATTTCGATACCAGCGCGTCGCTGGAACTGCCGACCGAGCCGGTGGGCATCCCCTACAATTTCGAAGAGCACATCAACATCATGTACGACATGCTGGTGGTGGCTTATCAGGCCAACATCACGCGGGTGTTTACGTATATGGTGGCGCGCGAAGAAAGCAACAAGACTTATCCACAGGTGGGCGTGCATGACGGACACCACGCTACGTCACACCACCAGAATCTGCCGGAGAAAATCGAGAAGCTGGTGAAAATCCAGAATTATCACGTCCAGCTTTTCGCGCGATTCCTGGGCAAGCTGAAGAGCACGCCGGATGGCGATGGCAACCTGCTGGACCATTCGATCATTCTGTTCGGAAGCAACATGAGCAACAGCAACCTGCACAATCATTTTCCGCTGCCGAATCTGGTGGCCGGAGGGGCGTGCGGGAAGCTGCAAGGCGGCCGTCACCTGCGTTACGACGATCACACGCCGATCGCGAATCTGCTGCTGACGCTGCTCGACAAGGGCGGTATGCCGATGGAAAATATCGGCGACAGCACCGGCGAGCTGATCAACATCTAAGCCATGCGCGCGAAATCTTTCGGCTTGCTGCTATTGGCTGTTAGTTCCTTGGCATGGGCTGGCACCGAGGGTGGCGATTCCAAACTGGCTGACGCCGTTCGGGATGGCGACCGCGCTGGAGCCATCGCACTTCTCAAACAGCACGCCGATGTGAACGCGCCGCAGCCCGACGGCACTACGGCTTTAGATTGGGCCGTGCGGCAAGACGACCGAGAGATGGCGGATCGGTTGATCAAAGCTGGTGCCAACGTGAAGCTGGCGAATCGCTACGGCGTGACGCCTTTATACCTCGCCTGCGTGAACGGAAGCGCGCCTATGATCGCGAAGCTTTTGGATGCGGGCGCGGACGCCAATGCCGCTAGCACCGAAGGCGAGACGGCGCTGATGACCGTGGCGCGGACCGGAAATATCAACGCCGCGAAGGTTTTGCTGTCGCACGGCGCGGACGTCAATTCAAAAGAACAATGGCGGCAACAAACACCGCTGATGTGGGCAGTGGCGGAATCGCATCCCGAGATGGCGCAGGAGTTGATCGCGCACGGCGCGGACGTGAATACGCGCCAGGTGACCTGGAACTGGGAACGCCAGATGACCAAGGAGCCGCGCGAGAAATGGATGCCGCTGGGTGGGCTGACGCCGCTTTTGTTTGCTGCCCGGCAAGGGTGCCTGGAATGCGCGCGGATCCTGCTGAAGTCCGGTGCTGAGATCAACGCAGCCGATCCGAACGACGTCAGCCCTGTTTTGATGGCCACGATTAATGGACATTATGATGTCGCCGGACTGTTGCTCGATCAAGGCGCGGACCCGAATATCGCCGATGAAACCGGACGAACGGCATTATATGCGGCAGTGGACATGCACACCATGCCGGCCTCGAACCGGCCGTCGCCCAATGAGGTTGAGAACAAGCTCACCAGCATGGATCTGATCCAATCGCTGCTGGCGCACGGTGCGAACGTGAACGTGCAGTTAAGGAAGATTCAGCCATATCGCACCAAGCTGGATCGCGGCGACGACACCATGCTCGGGACCGGAACCACACCGCTGCTACGTGCGGCCAAAGCGGGCGACGCTGAAGCGATCCAGGCGCTGCTTGCCAAAGCCGCGGATCCGAAGATCCCAACCAAATCCGGCATTTCGCCTCTCATGGCGGCTGCGGGATTGGGCACCAAGGAAGAAGACACCACGGCTCGCAAGAAGACGGAAGCCGACGCTATCGCATCCATCAAGTTATTTCTAGACGCGGGAGTGGACGTGAACGCGGCAGACAATCAAGGTGACACGGCGCTGCACGGCGCGGCGCAAAAGGGCACGGATCAGGTGGTGCAGTTCCTGGTGGATCACGGAGCGAAGCTGGACATCAAGGACAAGAAGGGCCGATCGCCGCTGGATGCCGCGATGGGCTTGATGGGCAACGGCGGCTTCGACGGCAGCAGACGCGACGTCCATGAGAGCACCGCGGAGCTGCTGCGCAAATTGATGGCTGTTCCCGAGGCGAAGGCCGCTCAATAACGGCGGTGCTTCTGATTCAAATCACCAAACGTTCGGACGGCGGAGGTGTGCTGCGCTGCGTCCGCTCCGATGGTTCCGTGACTTGGCAAAAGCAGGAGAGCCGTCATGCGGCGTTTTTCGCGTGGCACGATCTGACGCACTTTGCGGTGGAGTCCACGCTCGGTTTCAAGCGCGGATTCTTCGGGCTGGTGGCCGAAGGTTGGGAGATCGAGGAGACGACGGGCAAGCAGGCACGCGGACCGCTCCCAAGCGAAGCTCAGCAAGTGGAGTACATCGTCGGGGCGCTCGATAGCGAACGCGCAAGCGGTGCGATTTGGTCGGCGGCGGATTTCAATCAGCAAGCCGGGATACACGCCAAGTCGGCGGGGCTGCCCGAACCGCGGCGCTGGTCGGACGAAGAATTGGCGCAAGTGCGGAAGCGAAGATCCGAGTTGTTCGCGCAATGGCGAGCCATCGAGCCGGGGCAGACGTTGGAGCTAAAGTACGGGATTCGGTAGAATCGAGCCAAGGGGGAGGCTCACGATGGCAGCGCAAGCAACAAAGGATCAGATTCTTGAGGATGCTGGATACACCTACAGTTTTGAAAGAGCGCTCTACATCAATCGCCGGATTAAGAAAGCCTTCAGTATCGAGTTTGTGGAAGATCACACGGATGCGGAACTTCTGGCACGCATCAATGAAAATGGCAACGAAAATGGCAACGAAAATGGCAACGACGAAAACGGTAACCACAGATAGCAGTTCTATTTCAATGCGCCACCGTCCGAATCGGTGAAACATGAATTGGAGCGTGTGTTGCGCTGATGGCGCAGCGCGCTGTCGAAGATTGGCCGCGGGAAGAGCACTTCGACCTGCTACCTGACATGCGCAGGGTGGCAGAAGAGCTGGAAGCAGAGGTCAGACATTCATTGCTCCCTATATCCCACAGGCTACAGAAGTTTGAGCGGCTCATCGTCAAATCGCGAATCAAGGAGTGCGAGAGCGCAGTTGATGCGCTTCGGCGCCGCCAAGAGGGTCGCACTTTCGATCAGGATCGAGCTGAGCTTTACTCGCTTAAGAGTCTGAATGACTTGGCTGGAGCCCGAGTCTTGGTCTTCCCGAGAAGCCGTGGCGCTGAAGTTAGCGTGGAACTTCGAAAGAGATTTCCGTCGTGGACTGGCGATCCGGTTCCTGGCTACGAAGTTGTTGCCATTAGCGGACAAGTACTACGGCTATTGCAGCGCCAGCGAGGTGGTCCGTGGCGAACTTCAAGTTGTACCGATGTTGACAGCGCTTTTCTGGGAGGTGGAGCATGCGGCAATCTACAAGCCTTCGCCTCGATTAGTTGATTTAACACGTAGGCCGATGATGCAGCAGCGGGTCGGCGACGTACTGAAAGCCTTGCAAGCGTTCGACGAAGAATTCGAGAAACTTATCCGCCTCGATCGACTCGGCGAGGAGCAGCAATGATCGAAACTAAGTGCGTGCGTCATAAATTGCGCCTATGCTATGATCGATTGTGCCGACGCGAATTTTGGGCGTAATACCAGCCCGGTTTGCCTCCTCCCGATTCCCCGGAAAAGCCCTCGCTACCATCGCCGGTAAAACTATGCTCCAGCATGTTTACGAGCGGGCCAGCCAGGCGCGTTATCTTTCCAAAGTGGTTATTGCGACTGACGACGAGCGCATTCATAAAGCCGCGCGGGCATTCGGCGCACCGGCCATGATGACGCGCGCCGATCATCTTTCGGGAACCGACCGGGTGGCGGAAGCGGCTTCAGCGGACAATGCGTCGGTGATCGTAAACATCCAGGGGGACGAGCCGCTAATCGATCCTTCGGCGATTGATGCCGCGGCCCTGGCATTGCTGGACGATCCCGATGTTCCCATGTCCACGCTGATGAAGGTGATCGAAGATCCACGCGAGATTAACGATCCGAACGTCGTGAAAGTGGTCACCAATCTCGCGGGTGACGCGATCTACTTTTCGCGCTGTCCCATTCCTTTTGTACGCGAGGGCGGCGGCGTTCACTACAAACATTTGGGGCTGTATGTGTACCGGCGCGATTTCCTGCTCGCCTACTCCGGTCTTCCGGTGGGTCCCCTCGAGCGGATGGAGCGGCTGGAACAATTGCGGGCGATTGAGAATGGTCATCGCGTCCGCGTGGTGGAAACCGAGTACGAATCGTTAGGGGTCGACACGCCGGAAGATTTGGATCGGGTGTCGGCGCTCTTTGAACCGTCTTTTAAAATGCACTGAGGGGAATGTCCATGGCCAAATACATCTTCGTCACCGGCGGCGTGGTTTCATCGCTCGGAAAAGGCATTGCGGCGGCTTCTATCGGCTGCCTGCTTGAAAGCCGCGGCCTGCGCGTGTCGCTGCAAAAGTTCGATCCTTATCTGAACGTCGATCCCGGAACGATGAGCCCGTTCCAGCACGGCGAAGTTTTCGTTACCGACGATGGCGCCGAGACCGATCTGGATCTTGGCCATTACGAGCGCTTCACGCACGCCAAGCTCACTCAGAGCAACAATCTTACTTCGGGCCGCATCTACGAGCAGATCATCCATCGCGAGCGGCGCGGCGATTATCTCGGCAAAACGGTGCAGGTGATTCCACACGTCACCAATGAGATCAAGGCCGCCGCGCGTAAAGTTGCCGTAGACGTGGACGTAGTGATCGTCGAGGTGGGCGGCACGGTGGGCGATATCGAGTCGCTGCCGTTTCTGGAAGCGATCCGCCAATTGCGGCACGAGATGGGGCGCGACAACACTGCGTTCGTGCACGTGACGCTGGTCCCCTGGATAGCGGCGGCGCAGGAGTTGAAGACCAAGCCTACGCAGCACAGCGTGAAGGAACTGCGGGCGCTCGGCATTCAACCCGACATGCTGCTGTGCCGCTCGGAACGCGCGCTGCCGCACGACCTGAAGGAAAAGATCGCCTTGTTCTGCGACGTGGACGTGGAGGCGGTGATCACGGCGAGCGATGTGCATTCGGTTTACGAAGTGCCCTTGGTGTTTGCCGAGCAGGGCGTGGACGAAATTATTCTTCGCATCCTACGAATGGAGGCCAAGCAGCGCGATTTGAGCCGTTGGACCGGAATGCTGGAGCGCATGCAGAATCCGGAAGACCAAGTGGACATTGCGCTCATCGGCAAGTATGTGGAGTATGAGGATTCCTACAAGAGCCTGAAGGAAGCCTTGCTGCACGGTGCGTTGGCCCACCGGCTGAAGGTGAATATTCATTGGATCGAATCCGACAACATGCGCTGGCCGGAGTGCTCGAGCGAGTTGGAACAATTCGACGGAATCCTGGTTCCGGGCGGATTTGGCAAGCGCGGCGTGGAAGGCATGATTTCGGCCATTCGCTACGCGCGCGAAAGCAAAGTGCCGTATTTTGGAATTTGCTTGGGAATGCAAACCATGGTGATCGAGTTCGCGCGCAACGTGTGCGGGTTGGAGCATGCCAACTCCACCGAGTTCGACCCCGCCACGCCGGATCGCGTGATTTATAAACTGCGCGAATTGAAAGGCGTCGACGAACTGGGCGGCACCATGCGTTTGGGAGCCTATCCGTGCTTGTTGTCGGAAGGAAGCTTCGCTCGCCAAGCCTATGGAACGCCCGAGATCAGCGAGCGCCATCGGCACCGCTACGAATTCAATCGGGAGTATGAGCAAGCTTTGACTTCCGGCGGATTGCGCATCGCGGGCCAGACTCCAGATTCGGTGTACGTCGAAATTTGCGAGATCCCCGATCACCCCTGGTTTCTGGGTTGCCAATTCCATCCCGAATTTAAATCCAAGCCGCTGGAGCCGCATCCGTTGTTCTCGGCGTTCATTGAGGCGTCGCACAAGTACCGCAAGAGCCGTCTCAAGCCCGCTCAACGCATTCGCTCCGAGCGGTTCACTCACGCCGATTGAGCGCCATTCCTCCCATCGGACGCGGCCGGCCGCTGATGTTGATTGCCGGTCCTTGTGTGATCGAGAGCGAGGCGCACGTGCGTTTTCTCGCCGGCGAAATCCGGAAAATCGTTGGACCATCGTTCATCTTCAAAGCTTCATATGACAAGGCCAACCGCAGCAGCGTCGAATCCCATCGCGGGCCGGGGCTCAAGGAGGGCTTGCGGATACTCGGCGATTTGCGGCGCGACGGCTATACGGTTCTGACGGACATTCACGAAACATCGCAANNGCAAGCCGAAGTTGCGGCCGAGTCAGCGGATGTTTTGCAGATACCGGCGTTTCTATGCCGGCAAACGGACCTGTTGATCGCGGCCGGCCGCACGGGCCGCGTCGTGAACATCAAGAAGGGGCAATTTGTATCGCCCTATGACATTCGCCATGCCGCGGATAAAGTGGCTTCCACGGGGAATAACAACATTCTGCTGACGGAGCGGGGATCTTCGTTCGGCTACAACAATCTGGTGGTGGACATGCGCGGGCTGCAGATCATGCGAGAATTTGGATGGCCTGTGGTCTTCGACGCCACGCACAGCGTCCAGATTCCAGGAGGCCTCGGCAATGCCTCCGGAGGGCAGCCGCAGTTCATTCCGACACTCGCGCGCGCCGCTGTGGCTGCCGGCGTGGATGGGGTATTCGTGGAAGTTCACGAAGAGCCTGAGCGGGCGTTGTCGGACGGCCCCAATGCGCTACGCCTAGATCGCCTGGGAGCGCTGTGGGAGAAGCTTCAGGCAATTCACGAGCTGGCCAGTGACACGTGAGTGGAGTCCTCATAGTACTTCTTAGTACTTCAGCTTAGTAAGTGAAATCGATGGCATCTACTAACATTGTTAGTAGTCTCCACGTCGACTGCACACCAAGTGGTGCCAAAGTCAGAGCGCACTGCAAGTAATTGTAAGAACCCGAAACTTCTTTGTGTCAAATGTGTAAACAGATTAGGAAGGGATTTTTGCGACGCTGATCGCGAAGCGGAATGGACCGTTGAGTAGCCTATCTCGCCTGCTATCGCTGTACTGTTGCTATAAACTTCCTAGATCCCCCTGGGCCCGTCTTCTTGGCCTGGGGTTGACTCTTGCTGCCGGCACGTTCGCGCAGGTAAATGTGCTGAACGTGAACTACGACAATCAGCAGACTGGCGCAAATCTTCAGGAAACCAGCCTCACTCCGCAAATTAACTGGAATACATTTGGAAAGACCGGCACTTTGCCGGTGGATGGGCAGGTTTATGCTCAACCGCTTTACGTCGCCGGTGTCACGATTGCCGGAGTGAAGTACAACGTACTTTATGTGGCTACCATGCACAACAGCATCTATGCGTTCAACGCGGATGCTCCGCAAACGGCGGCTCCGCTTTGGCAGGTGAATTTTGGCCCGACCATTCCATCCGGTCTGTTCAACTTTACCGACATTCTGCCAGAGGTGGGCATTTTGGGTACGCCCGCCATCGATGCGACGAAGCAAGTGCTGTACGTGGTGGCCGATACGCTTCCCGCGGGCGTCCTCAGCGATCCGGTGTTTCAACTGCACGCCCTTTCGCTGGTGGATGGACATGAAATGTTCGGCGGTCCAGTACAGGTCGCGGCATCGGTACCAGGAAATGGAGCTGGCAGTATTAACGGGACTATCGCGTTCGATGCGTTTTGGCAATTGCAGCGGCCGGGTTTGATGCTGGCCAACGGAACGCTCTACGTCGCTTTTGGATCGCACGCCGACGCGGGCAACTACCAAGGCTGGATCTTGGGATACAACGCACCGACGCTCCAACCCAACGCTGTTTTCAATAGCGCGCCTAATGGCCGCCAGTCCGCATTCTGGCAAGCCGGGCGAGCGCCCGCCATCGATAGCAGCGGGAACCTCTATGCCGTCACCGGGAATGGCGATTTCGACGGCGTATCCAACTTCGGCGAGTCGCTCCTCCGCCTGAAGGGCAGCAATCTCTCTTTGCTCGACTGGTATACGCCACAGGAATGGAGCTTCCTTAACAGTCAGGATGACGATCTGGGATCGGCCGGAGCGATTCTAATCCCCAACACCAACCTTCTTCTCACGGGTGGCAAGGCAGGCATGCTGTACGTGGTGCAGACCAACTCGCTGGGTCACCTGGGCGCCGATACCACCAGCACGGTCCAAGGCGTTCAAGTGAACAATTGGGGCCTGTTCACGATGGTTTTGTGGAACAGCGCGCCAACCGGTCCCACCGTGTACGAGTTTGAACCCGGCGGGTCGCTCAAGGCGTTTCAAATCGTGAAAAATCAGCTCAATTCAACGATCCTTTCCGAATACACACCACCGAATTCTTCCACATATGCAGGAATGTCCCTTTCGGCCAACGGCGGACAGAGCGGTATCGTTTGGTTCGTTACGGGAAACCCAAGCGTGGAAGGCAAGCCCGCCACGCTGCATGCTCTGGATGCCGTCAATCTTGCTCACGAGCTATGGAACAGCGACCTGAATAGCAGCCAGGATCAGCCCGGCGGATTCGTGAAATTTGTCCCGCCCACTGTGGCGAATGGCCGTGTTTACGTTCCAACGATGTCGAATGCCGTCGTGGTGTACGGGCCTCTGAGCAGCACGGAGCCCGCCTCGGCTACTCCCGCGATCTCCGCGGTGGTCAATAGCGCAAGTTTCCTGCAAGGCGCGGTATCGCCCGGAGAATTGATTACTATTTTTGGCGCCAACCTGGGACCTCCTTCCGATGCCCAAGCCGATCTGGTCGGCGATGTCGTCTCCGATACGATTGAGGGCACGCAGGTTTCCATCGGCGGGGTAACATCGCCGATTTTGTTTGCCTCCTCCAGCCAGATCAACACCGTAGTTCCGTTCAATCTTACGGGCACGACCGCAGCAGTGCAGGTGCTTTATCAGGGCCAGTCCACCGCATCCACTACAGTGCCGGTTCAAGCTGTCTCGCCTGCAATATTCTCTGTGAATGGCACGGGCGGAGGGCAAGGAGCCATTCTCAATCAGGATGGCAGCGTCAATTCCCAATCCAATCCCGCTTCGCGCGGCTCTGTGGTGTCGCTATATGCGACCGGTGCTGGACTCACCACGCCTGCCAGTGTGAACGGATTGGTCACCGCTCCGAACGCTTCAGAATATTATCCGGCCCCCGTACTGCCTGTCTCGGTTTCCATCGATGGACAAGCGGCTCAGATTGTTTACGCAGGGGCTGCGCCGGGCCTGATCGCCGGAGTGTTGCAAATCAACGTAGTCGTCCCCGCTAATGCAACACATGCGTCGTACGATAAGGTTGTCGTCACGGTGGGCAATTCCACAAGTCCAACTGCCGTGACCATGTCGGTTCATTAGCCTTGCCGCCGCGTCGCGCGGTTCCCGCGTCTCGCTCCAACCACCTGCTATCATTGTGATCCAATGAGCGAACAACCACGTCATCGCCCGTTTGTCCCGCAGAGCGTGCAAATGCGGGAGTTCACCTTCCGAGCGCTGCTTCTCGGACTAATCATGACGGTGATTCTCGGGGCGGCTAACGCGTACCTGGGTTTGCACGCCGGCATCACGATTGCCGCTACTTATCCGGCGGCGGTGATCGGCATGGCTGTGTTGCGCACCATGAACGGATCAGTGCTGGAAGAGAACATCGCTCGTACCGCGGGGTCGATCGGAGAGGCCGTGGCGGCGGGCGCGATTTTTACGCTGCCGGCATTTCTGATCTCGGGCGCGTGGCCATCGTTTTCGCCCAAAGATGCTTACTGGAAATCGACGGCGCTGATGATAGTTGGCAGCATTCTCGGAGTGCTGTTCGTATCGCTGATGCGACGCGTCATGGTGGAAGATCCGGAGCTGCCGTTTCCCGAATCGCTGGCTGCGTCTGAGATCCACAAAGCAGGCCGGCGCGGCGCGGACGCGGCGAAGTATCTGTTCTACAATCTGGGGCTCGGCGCGCTGATTCAGTTTCTAGCCGAGATTCAGCTCTTCGCCAACGACAAAGATTTCCTGCTGCGAGTGGGGCAGCTTGGCAAAAGCGTCGTGAAGTTGGGATCGTCCCGGCAGGCGCTGAGCGCGGGCGGCGTCACGTTGGCCTCGGGACCTACAGTGAGTCCGGCGTACATCGGCGTCGGCTATATCATCGGGCCGGAACTGGCCGCCTTGAACTTTGCGGGCGGCGTGCTGGCCTGGGGCTTCCTGGTGCCGCTGTTGATCTTTTTCATGGGGCCGCAACTGCATGCGTTCTTGCCCGCAGGAGCCGGGGATGATTCCTGGGTGGGGCTGATCAATGCCGTATGGCGTTACATCGTGCGGCCCATCGCCGTCGGCGGTATGATGACGGGCGCTGCTTACACCCTGTTCCGCATGCGGAAGGGGCTTTTCGACGGCCTGAAGCGCGCGGTTTCCGATTTAAGCGCAGTCGCCAAGCCGGAAGAAAATATTCGCACCGAGCAGTACATGAGTTCGAAGATCGTGTTCGGCTTAATCGGCGTTATGTTCGCGTGCATGATCGCGCTCTACATATATTTGTCGCAGCAGGTGCTGGGCGGCGTTGTGGCGGCCATCGTCATGCTGCTCATCGCGTTTTTCTTCGCCGCGGTATCCGGTTACCTGGTGGGGACGATTGGATCGACCAACAATCCGATCTCCGGGCTAACGCTGACCACGTTGATCATCGCGGCGCTGTTGATGGTGTCGCTGGGCGTGTCAGGTCCAGGCGGCGTAGCTGTGGTGCTCGGTGTAGCGGCCGTGGCATGCGTATCGTCGGCGGTCGCCGGTGAACTGCTGCAGGACTTTAAGGTCGGCTATATCCTCGGTGGCACGCCGCGGCGGATTCAGATAGCGGAGCTCATCGCCGTAGTGGTGGCCAGCGCCGCAATGTACTGGCCGCTGTATATTCTGCAAGCCGCGAATATCAAGGGCGGCGGCATCGGATTTGGCGATCCCAAGCTTTCGGCGCCGCAGGCCGGCCTGATGGCTACTCTCGCGCAAGGTATCGTGGGAGGCGACATGCCATGGCCGCTGGTGGTGGTGGGCGTCATGTTTGGCGTGGTCATGATCATGGGGCGAGTGAAGAGCCCGATGCTGGTTGCGGTCGGAATGTATCTTCCGATTAACACCACCTTCGCGATCTTTCTGGGCGGTATTTTCCGCTGGGTGACAGATTCCATGCGCAAGCGATCGGGTTTCAACGAGGGGCAATCGGCGCGCGTTGAGAACGTGGGAATACTCGTTGCGTCGGGCCTTATCGCGGGCGAAGCTTTGATGGGGCTGGTGATCGCGACGTTTCGTTTCTTTGAATGGCCCCTGCCGAAGATTTTTCCCGAGCCGTCTTATTTTGTAGGCTGTATCGTCATTCTCTTGCTGGGGACGTTGCTGGTCAGGCTGCCGATTTCGAAGGCGGGCAGTCCGGACGAGCCAGCGCCGCCCGCGGCAATGATGTAAGGCGCAACCGCCACCGGCATCGCTCCGTCTGAAGCTACAGGGAAGAAGGATCGGCCGCCAGGCGCCGCTGCTAGGCCCGCGTCTGGTGGCTGTTTTCCAGCCGCTATTTTGCTGCGATAACCGCGCTCGATCCTTTACCATTAGATATTGCCTCGCGTTAGTTCGTCCACTGATTCCGGCAAGACCAAATGGCCCCAGCTCTATCTGGGCGTGGCCTTCACCACCCTTGCCACGTTGATCCTGGAGCTGTCGCTCACGCGCATCTTTTCGGTGGTCTTCTATTACCATTTCGCGTTTCTTGCCATCTCGATTGCACTGTTCGGGCTTGGCGCGGGCGGCCTGTTTTCGTACGTTGTAACCAGCCGGGGCGGAAATATCTTCCACAAGCTGGGCGTCCTCGCGGTGGTGAATAGCCTGGCCGTTGTGGCTTCACTGGTCTTCATCCTGACGCGCGCCGGAGAGCTCGGCAATCTCACGCTTGCGGGCGTCTATTTCGCAAGCGCGCTGCCGTTCTTTTTTTCGGGCGCGGTGATTTCGATTGCCGTGGCAGAAGCGATTCAGCGCATGGACCGCGTGTACTTCTTCGATTTGCTCGGGGCCGCCAGCGGTTGCCTGATGCTGGTTCCATTTTTGAACTACTTGGGCGGTCCAAATACCGTCATCGCAGCCTCGGTTCTGTTGGCTGTATCGGCGGCCGTCTGGTACAACTTGGCGGGCAGCCTGCGTGGCCGCGCGGGTGCGGTTACGTTAGCGCTGGTGTTTGTGGCGTTGATGGCTTTCAACGGAAAAAGCCACGTGATCGATGTTCGCTACGCCAAGGGCCATCACATCGGGCAGGAATCTTTCGTCCGATGGAATCCGATCTCTCGCATCGCGCTGCTCAATCCCAACTCGAGCGACCCCGAGATCGTGATCGACGCCGACGCATCCACGGGTATTCCTAAGTTCGATCTAGAGCATCTGACGGATCAGCAGCGGGCGAACTTATTGCACGAGGGTCCGGGCTTTCCCTATATGCTGCGGCCCGGCGCCAAGACGCTGGTGATTGGTCCAGGCGGCGGATGGGACGTAGCGCGGGCGCTCACCGGCGGAAGCCAGGACGTGACGGCAGTGGAGATCAACCCGATCATCGCGCACACCATCATGCAGCAGCGCTTTGCGGACCTGAGCCATCGGCTGTATTTCCGGCCCCAAGTCCACCTGTTCGTCGAAGACGGTCGTAGCTTTGTGCGCCGGAGTCCGGAGAAGTATCAGGTGTTGCAGGCCACGTTAGTGGATACGTGGGCGTCCACCGCAGCGGGAGCTTTTGCGCTTTCTGAAAACAATCTCTATACCACCGACGCGTTCCGCGATTATTTGAATCACTTAACGGACGACGGGTTAATGGTCTTTACACGCTGGGGTTTCCAGCCGCCGCGCGAGAGCTTGCGATTGCTTTCGCTCGCCATCGAGTCGCTCGGCGAAGTGGGTGAAAGCGATGCGTGGCGGCATGTTGTGGTGCTGCGCGATCACGCCCAGAACATCAACGGTTTCGGCGCGCTGGACACAGTAATGATCTTCCGCAAGCCACTGGGCGACGCGGATATAGCGCGAGTGAAGGCGGCATTAAGCGAGACCAACCTGCGGGCGCTCTACATTCCCGGCGATGCGCCGTCGAACGAGTTTGGCGAGCTGCTGCGGAGCGCCGATCCCAAAACGTTTTGGGCCAGTTATCGCTACAACGTCACGCCGGTGGACGACGACCGGCCGTTCTTCTTTTACACCGTGCAGCCGCGGGATGTTCTGGATTTTCTGAAAGAGGGCGGGCTGTCGGCGGATTACAAAATCAACCGAGCGCTGCCGTTATTGTTTGAAGTGGTCGGCATCAGTATTCTCGCCATCATCGTGGTGCTGGCCTTCCCTCCGTTGTTGTTGGGCGAGCGTCTTCCAGCTGGAAAAGGCGTGCGCGGATTCTTGTTGTATTTCGTATGCATCGGAACGGGCTACATTTTGATCCAGGTGGCGTTGATCCAAAAGTTTGTACTCTTCCTGGGCCATCCCACGTATGCATTAACAGTGATTATTTTTTCGATGCTCATTTCGAGCGGGCTGGGTAGCTATTGCAGCCGCCGTTTGACCGGCGAATCGAGTAATACCGGACGGCTCAGCGCTGTATTGATCGGCGTCGCGGTAACAGTTACCGCGCTCGCTTATCTGGCCGCGCCGGTGAGCGAATTTGGAGTGGGATGGCCTCTGCCTCTGAAGGCTTTGGTCACGGTTTGTTTGATTGCGCCTGCCGGGTTTCTGATGGGCATTCCATTTCCAACGGGCCTTACGCGATTGGAGCAAAACTTCCCGCAAGCGGTGCGCTGGGCGTGGGCGCTCAATGCGGCCGCAAGCGTTTTGGGATCCGCCGCCGCCATCTGCCTCGCCATCTATATCGGCCTTCGCGCCACCGTCTTGATGGGAGCATTCCTGTATTTGTGCGCGCTGTCGGTGCTGTGGCTGCGAAAGAGCGCCGTGGCCGTGCAAGTTCCCGCCGAAGCAGTAGCTCCATTATGAAGTTTGCCGCGTTTTCCCTGCTTGTTCTAGTCTCAGTGGCAACTGCCGCGCCATCTCTAGACCCGCCGAAATTGCGCCTGGATGGATCGGTTCGGCCTACACGCTATGCAGTCGACCTCACCATCGTTCCGGATCGCGATACATTTCACGGAAGCGTCGACATCAGTATCGATTTTCGCACGGCCGCCGAAGTGGTCTGGTTGAACGCGATTGGCCTGAAGATTCAAGACGCCACGTTCCGCCCCGAAGCCGGAGATGCATCTCCTGCCAAGACCATGGCCGGGGGCGATCAATTCATCGGTTTTGCCTTCGATCATGCCATTTCGGGCAGCGGCATTTTACATGTCGCTTATCAAGGCAAGATCAGCCGTAATAGCAGCGCCGGTATTTTCCAATTGAAGGAAGATCGCGAAACTTACGTCTACAGCCAGTTTGAGCCCACCGACGCTCGCCGCGCTTTTCCGTGCTTTGATGAGCCGAGTTACAAAGTGCCGTGGCAGCTGACGTTGCACGTTCCCAAGAACGACCTAGCGCTCTCGAACACTCCGGTTCAATCGGAATCGAGTGAGGCGAACGGCATGAGGGGGGTGCGATTCAAGCCGTCGCCGCCCTTGCCCAGCTATCTGGTGGCATTCGCGGTTGGACCGTTTGACGTTGTCGACGCCGGTCGCGTGGGGCCCACGCCCGTGCGCGTGATCGTTCCAAAAGGCAAGAGCGCGGAAGCGGCATATGCGGCCAAAGCGATTCCCCAACTGCTCCAGTTGCTGGAAAATTACTTTGGCATGCCGTTTCCCTACGAAAAGCTGGATTCCGTAGTCATGCCGGTAAGCGACTTCGCCATGGAAAACGCCGGCCTGATTACTTACGCCGAGAGCACACTGCTGGCCGACACAGCAACGGAAACTATCGATCACAAGCGAGAGCTAGCAGGAACCAGCGCGCATGAGATGGCGCACCAGTGGTTCGGCGATCTGGTGACCACCGCGTGGTGGAACGACACCTGGTTGAACGAGGCTTTTGCCACTTGGATGGAGCGGAAAATTCCCGGCGAATGGCAGCCCGGATGGCGTCTGGACGTCACGGCAGTGAGAGCGCGGTTGGGGGCGATGCGCGGGGACGATCTGGCTTCGGCGCGCGAAATTCGCCAGCCAATCCAAACTAACGACGACATCGCGAACGCCTTCGACGACATCACGTATGAAAAGGGCGCGGCGGTGATCGAGATGTTCGAACAGTGGATCGGCGAGGCGAAGTTTCGCCAGGGCGTTCAACTCTATCTGAAGCAGCATGCTTGGGGGAACGCCACGGCGAGCGACTTTGAAGCAGCCATGAGCAGCGCTTCGGGCAAGAATGTCGCGCCGGCTTTCAACAGCTTTTTGGATCAGCCCGGTGTGCCGGAGGTTTCTGTCGCGCTGAAATGCGGCGCGCAGCCATCGCTTGAGGTAGCGCAGAAACGCTCTTTGCCCATTGGATCGCAGGCTAAGCCGCAAACCTGGCAGATCCCGATCTGCGTCGCGTTTGAAGCGGATGGTGTGATGCATCATCAATGCAGCTTGCTGTCCGATCCGAAGGATGAGATCGCGCTGGCGGGCGTCCAGACGTGCCCTTCGTGGATTTTGCCCAATGACGGTGAGAACGGTTATTACCAGGTCGCGTACCAGGACGATCTGTTGAAAAAAGTGCTGGCCGATCGTGGTAGCAGGTTGAGCGTTGCCGAGCGCGTGGGTGTTTTGGGCGACATCGATTCGTTGGCCGCCCAGGGACAAGTTTCAGCTCAAACCGCGCTGGCTTTGGTGCCCGAATTCAGCAACGATCCGGACTGGCACGTGGTGCAATCGGCGGCGAACATTGCGGCGCTTCTGCGGGGGGAAAGCGTCCCCGTCAATTTGCGCGATAAAGGCGCTCGATTTATTCGCGGGCAATTCGGCGACAAGGCCTTAGCGCTGGGATGGACGGCGAAGCCGGGCGATACCGACGACACGCGCCTGCTACGCGAAAAGTTAGTTCCGTTCGTGGCCAGTACCGGCGAAGAGAAAGAATTGAGTGACCAAGCGCAAACACTGGCGCGTGGATGGCTGGCGACGCGCCGCGGAATCGATCCTGAAATGCTGCAGCCAGTGCTTCAAATCGCCGCTGAATTCGGCAATCGCGATCTTTTCAATTCGCTCCGAATGGCCGCGATTGAAGAGCGGGAACACCATAATCGTGAAGTGTTGCTCGAAGCGCTGGGTTCGTTCCGCCGCCCAGAACTGGCCCGGGCGTCCCTCGATCTGCTGCTCTCGAAAGATTTCGATCTGCGCGAATCGTTCTATCCGCTGCTGTTTGGTCCCTTGTCTTACGTGGACACGCGCGACATTCCTTTTGAATTTGTAAAACAACACTTGGATACGCTCTTGAAGCGTCTTCCGCGCGAAGTGGGTGAAGACTACGCAGCCATACTGCCGTCGGTGGGCGGCAACTTCTGCGACGCCAAACACCGTGAGGAGCTGGATTCATTCTTTGCCGATCGCGTGAAGGATTACAACGGCGGTCCCAGGACTTTGGCGCAGACGCTGGAAAGCATCGATCTCTGCATTGCTGCGCGCAAGAGCCTGACGCCTGAGCTGACGGCGTTCCTGAATCAATACTAAGCGTTCTTGAATCAATACTAAGCTAGGGCCAGCGGGCGGATCGGCGATCCGGTGCCGCCCCGAATCTTGAGCGGAGCGGCGATGAAGACAAATTCGTAAATCCGATCGCGCGACAGATCGTCCAGGTTCAGTGCTTCAATAATGTGGATACCGCTCTCCACCAGCAAGTGCACGTGTACAGGCATGCTGGCCGCTGGAACCTTCTCGAAGGCGATGGTATCGGATCCGGCAGCGAATACCCCGCGCTCGCTCAACCAACGCGCCGCATCGATCTCAGGACCGGGCCCGGCGGCAACATGTCCGCGGCCTCCAGTTACATACTGCGCAAAGTCGGTAAAATAGCGCGCCCAGCCGGTGCGGAGCAACACCACGTCGCCCTCATGAATCGTGGCTCTCGATGTTATTAGCGCCTGATCCAGATGCTCGGGCGTGATCGAAAAATCCGTGGGCAGCGCGTCCAGCTTCATCTGGGCGGCAATGTCTAATAACACTCCGTGACGCAGAATGGGGGCGATGGTCTCGACGCCGAGTTTCGTAAATCCGATCGAGTTGTTCTGAACGTCTTTCGCCTCCACGCCGCCGTGCAAGATGCCATCGCAGGAAAAGTGGCACAGCGCGTCGATATGCGTGCCCACGTGGCTGCCGAGCGCAATGGAATCGGCCGAAGAACTGACGCCGCCTTCCAACATCATGTCGCCATGTTTGCGCGTGAGCCCGAACACGAACGGCGGATGGGTGGGGAAGTGCGGCATCCCCGGGAAATAGGAGTGCGCCAGATCGTAGAGCCGGTGCTCGCGGATCAGGTCTAGAAGTTCGCTCGACTTGTCCACGTTAACTTGTCCACGTTAACGACGGCGGCCCTCGGCCTGCTTTCGCGGTACGTGCCGCATGCGCGCCTTGGCCGGAGTCACAGGTGCATCCTTGGAAGCCCAGCGGCCCAGCCGATACACTCGCTCGTAGTCCGCCGTAAGATTTGTGATTGTGATGGTGACGGTTCCACTGGCGTCGATCGAGTAGCTCTCCTCGATGTCTTGCGATAGCGCGGCCGGCGAATGCGCGACTTCAGCGCCGTCCGAGTCTTGCAGCGCCGGGTCATACGGAAACTGGATGGCGTCCCACAGCGTGACGTCGCCGCACGGCTGTCCTTCGTCGTCCAGATGCGTGCATTCCAGATAGCGAAAGTGGCCGATATTGTGCACCGGAGTATAGAGCCGGCGGATTTCCAGCGCGTGTTCCCCGGGTCCCGGCAGCGCGACGCCCTTCTGGAACAGCGGATCGAAAATAATGCGGCGGCCCGCGTCTCCTTCGCGCCACACTCCGAAGTAGCGCGTGAACTTTTCGCGCAAAATATAGCCGGCCTGCGCATCGGCTTGGATGGCGAGGCCCAGCGCAGTCGCCGATCGAGCGTGCACGGAACGCCGCACCCGCTTGCCGAACGCCTCCCTCAAAACGCGGCTGACGATCGGAAGTTCGCTCCCGCCTCCGGTGACGTAGAGCGCTTCGATCTCGACGCCGCCTTGCGCCTCGAGCAAGTCTTCCACTACGTGCAGCGTTTCATCCACCAGCGGGCGGCAGCGCTCATAGTAATCGGCGACGGGAACCGATACCGTGCCCCAACCCTCGCGCACCGTATCCAGATCGATCACAATTCGCCGCGTGTTTGGATTGAGCGCTTCTTTTCGCACGCGGCATTCTTCCAGCAGGCGGAAGTGCTCGGCCTGCGAAAGCCCGTGGCGCGCGTCGCTGCTGGTGGCTAATTCCGCCAGGATCTCGTCGAAATCGTCGCCTCCTAGAGTGGCGATGCCTTCGGTGGCCAGCGGGCGATGCGTTCTTTCGCCCACTTCCACTAGCGACGCATCGAAGGTTCCACCGCCCAGGTCGTACACCAGAATCACGCCGCTTATTTTAGTTTTGTGGCCGAATTCGATGCTTGCGGCGGATGGTTCGTTCAATAGCCCTACGACTTCGCAACCGGCCGAGCGAAACGCTTCCACGGTCAGGAAACGCTGGTTGGTGTTGGCATTGGCCGGTACGCCGAGCATCACTTCCAGTTTTTCTTGCGGCAGCAGATCGCGAAGCGCCGTGGCCATTTCGCGCAGCACTTGGATCAGCGGGACCTGCTGATCGGCGAGTTCCAGAATTGTATTTGGCCCGGCGTCCTGCAGCACGCGCTTGAGTGACCGGATGATGGTCCATTCCGGATCCTGCTGGCACGCCCAAGCTTGCCACCCGTACAGCCGTTCCGCTCCGCGAACCGCAACTAGGGACGGGAACCAGTCCACATGCGCGCCGTCGGGGCCTTCAAACGAAAGCAGCGGATAGTTTCCGCGGTCCACTGCAGCGACAACCGTGCGGGTGGTGCCAAAGTCTATTCCGAGTCTCAGCGGCTGACCAGATTTTAATGCCACAACTCTGCCTTCCATCGCGATTGTAGCTCAACCGAGCATAGATTCTCTGTGAGAAACTGAAAGATTGTCATTCGAACATTTTCACGGCAACGCGAAAGTCGCCCAAACCTTGTTCGCGATGACGCAGCAGGAACGCATTCCGCAAACCATTCTGTTGGACGGTCCGGAAGGAGTTGGCAAAGCCACTTTGGTGCGGCGATTCGCGGCGGCCATGCTCGGTGACGCCGGCAAAATCGAGCAGGATGACCTCAGCCTGGAATCAAATGCCGAAACCATCGCGGAGCGCGAAAAATGGCCTTCCGATAAGCGCAACGAAGATCCACTACTGTTTGCCACGCATTCCGATTTCCTGACTTTTCCGCCCGATGGTCCGCTGCGCCAGGTCACCATCGAACAGATGCGCCTGCTGAAAGAGCGCGCGCAGTTCAAGCCACTGCATGGACAGCGGCGCGTTTTTCTGATCGATCACATCGATCGCGCCAATGAACAGGCGGCCAACTCGCTGCTGAAGATCTTGGAAGAACCACCCGAGCATTTGATCTTGTTGCTGGCAGCCGAGAATCCCTACGATCTGCTGCCGACCATTCGCTCGCGCGCAGTGTCGTTTCACCTGGCGCCTTTATCGAACGTGGAAATGCAGGCATTCGTTCAGGAGCGCGGGCTGTCCGATGCCGAGCGGCGCATTGCGCTGGCGGCCGGGAGTCCAGGTCTCGCCGTGTCGATGGACCTTGAAGTGTACGACGAACGCCGCAGCGCGATGCTGAAGCTGCTGGAAGTGGCGGCCGGCCGCGCGCCTTTCGCCGAGTGGGCCAAGTTCGCCGAAGCCATGGCGCCCCGCAAAACGGAGAAGTTGGATGCGCTTTTGAGCATCCTGTACGTTCTGCTGGAAGATGTGCTGTTGTTATCGGAAGGCGCAGGCGAGATCCGCAACGCCGACATCCGGCGCGATCTGGAAGCGCTCGCAGCACGCGTTTCATTCCGCTGGATTCGTGCCGCCGTGCATCGCGCCGATGAACTTTCCTCATTGGTGCGGCGCAATATTCAAAAGAGCATTGCGCTGGACGCGCTGGTGGTGGAACTGCGCGGCTTGGCGGTGTAACCTCTCGCGCGCGCTTACGTCTGCTCGTAGTAGTAAGCTTCCTTGCGGAGCCCCTGGCAGTATGGTTCAATGTTTTTAGCTGTTCTTCTAGTAATCCCCCGAATGGCCCCGGCCGGTTTCTCTACGCGTTTCGGGCCTGACTGGATATCTCGAATTTGTGGAGCGTGCCGTGGAGTCCGGGAATCGTAAGCTGATCCGTCCGTCTTTGAATGAAGTGAAAGACCAAATGAATCGACGTCCTCCCAACAATCACCAAAAGAAAGTCGCCCCGCCGGACCAAACCAACGCCGAGAATTTCTACTACATGAAACAAATGCAGGCCAAGACGCCTATGGTTTTCGTGATGAAAGATGGCGAAACGCTGGAAGGCGTGATTGAGTGGTACGACAAGACTTGCCTGAAGGTGAATCGCGATGGCCACCCGAACCTGCTGATTTTTAAACCAAACATTAAATACATGTACAAAGCGGGAAACGACTAGAGCTTTCGTAACGCTTTGTCACGCATTGCAAGGCGATAGGCGCGGCGTTCTTCCGCCTCCATAAAGCGCCTCTTCTCTTCATCCGTTTCTGGAATCACGGGCGCGATCGGAACGCGCCGTCCGCTTTTATCGATTGCGACGAACGTCAGGTACGCGGAGGAAGTGTGCTTCCTTTGGCCGGTCAGAAGATTCTCCACTTGCACGCGCACTCCCACTTCCATGGATGTTCGGAACACGCGGTTTACGCTGGATTGCAGCATGATGAGCTGTCCGATGTGCACCGGATGCAGGAAACTCATCTGATCTACAGACGCGGTCACTACCGGGCAGCGCGCATGGCGCACGGCCGCCAGAGCAGCGGCCAGATCCACCAGGTGCATCACTTTCCCGCCGAGAACATTCCCGAGCGTATTGGCATCGGTGGGAAGAGCGAATTCGGAATACTCGGAAATGGACTCGCGAACAAAGCGTCCGGGTAGCTCTGGACTTCCGGGCAGCTCTGGATTCATGCTTCGCTGCGTCTCTTTAAATAGCTCTCGACGAATGCGCCTGCCTGCCGAAGCAAGGTTTCGTCGGTGAGTTTCGACGCATCTCCGTGCTCCACTGGCCAGCAGTCCTTTTCGAAAACGTATTGGATGTGGATCAACTCGCCTTGATCATTTGCGACATGGAAGCGGACACAATCGGCCGATGACGTCTTGGGAAATTGTTCGCAACCATGCTGGCCGTAGCCGAGATTGCAGACTTCGCGCATCTGCGTTTCTTCAGGCTGGATAATGCTTCCAGGAGCGCGGCAAAGGCCCGAGAACGCGTCGCCTAATGGCAAACGCGGCGGCACGCTCCAGGGACTGGTTTCGAATCGCGCCACTGGAAAAAAATACGGGCACGCCATTGCCCGGTATAGTAGCACGTAGAGACCCGATCACAAATCACTCATGTCTACAAACCGAATGGAAGTTTTGAAAGCGATGGTGGCCCAGAATCCCGCGGACGCTTTTGCGCGATATGGCCTTGCGATGGAGTTCGTGAACGCCGGTGCATTCGAAGACGGGGTTGCTGAGTTCCACGCTTTGCTGGAGCACAATCCAAATTACGCGGCCGCCTATTTTCATGGCGGTCAGGTGCTAGAGAAGGTGGGCGACATAGAACAGGCGCGCTCGTTTTATGAGAAGGGCATTGAGGTGACGGCGCGCACCGGCGATCAACACGCGCGCAGCGAGTTGCAGGCCGCGCTGGATATGCTGCCGATGTAAGGCACGATGGATGTGCTGCCGATATTATGCACGAGTGCGGCATAATCCGCATAGTACTTAAATAATGCGTGGGAGGATTTCAGGCTTGACCTGGCTGTGCGATGGACGTACTGTTATACCGGAATACAAAGATGTTCCGCTACTTGTGCATGATGATCGGGGTCGGGGCGTTGGGCATCGGTCCAGCTCTTCCAGACGTAATTGATGCGACGGTGAACGGGACCGGATCAGGGTCAGGCGACCTACAGTTCGTATGCAGTTTAGTGACGCCAGGATGCGTACAAAACGATGGCGGGCCACCGCTGTTCACAGTTCCCTACAGCTTTAGCCGTACAAATACAGAGCTTGGGGCGTTCGACGCTTCCGGCAGCGCAGGATCCTTCCCCTGGTCAATTGAGGGCTTCGCGGATCAGAATACAGTTGCAACCTCCGACGCTTTGTCGATTACTCTCACCGGCGGCTATTTCGTTACCGCACCTTTCTACAGCGCTAGCGAAAGCGACCAGGTTTCAGTCAGCTTCGACGTTACACAGGAGTCTGTGATCCAGCTCTTGGGTCTGGTGATATTGGGATCGGCCGCTAACGGCGGCAAACTGCTTGATTCGGACGGAAACGTCATTCTAACGGTTCCTCTAGACGCCACCTCGCCCATTTCCACGGTTGTGCAACCGGGAATGTACCAACTGGATGCTTCCGCTTCGGCTATGGCCTCAGGTTCGTTCGGCGACGACCTGAACGTAAGTAACTTACACGCAATTCTGACTGCCGATGTTAGTCCGGTTGTGACCCCCGAACCGCAGTGGACCGTCTTCGCCGCACTGCTAGCAACGCTGCTCGGCGGTTATGCCGTTTCCCGCCGACGCCGCGCGTTGTAAAGCTGTCTACCGCTATAGCGAGAAAGCTCCTGGTAGCATGGCCAACAGTGAAGAGATTTCTGCTCCTCATTATTCCCATGCTTGCCGCCACCGCCGCTATCCCCGATCTCGCGCAGCTTCAAAAAATGATCGCGCGCTTTCAACCCACCGAGTTGCGGGTGGATGTGTCCAAGCTATCGCCGGGCGATCGCCAGGCGCTGGGCAAGCTGATTGAAGCCGCGCGGGTGTTGAACGATATTTTCCTCACCCAACTGTGGAGCGGGAATCATGCGCTCTACAGCAAATTGCGCCAGGACACGACGCCACTTGGCAAGGCGCGATTCGACTATTTCTGGCTCAACAAATCACCGTGGTCTGAGATCGACGATCATGAGGCGTTTCTTCCCGGCGTTCCCTCTAAGAAGTTGCCGGGCGCCAATTTTTATCCCGAAGATATGACGCGGGAGGAATTCGAAGCTTGGACGAAGACTCTCTCTAAAACGGAACGGGAACAGGCCGAAGGCTTCTTTACGGTGATTCATCGCGGCGCCAATCGAGAGCTGCACGCCGTTCCTTACAGCCAGGAATATCGCGCGGATCTGGAGAAATCGGCGAAGTTGATCGAGCAGGCAGCCAGCCTGACGGATAACGCGACGCTCAAAAAATTCCTGACCGCGCGTGCGGCGGCGTTCCACTCCAACGATTATTACGACAGCGACATTGCCTGGATGGATCTGGATGCTCCGCTCGACATCACGATCGGTCCTTACGAAACATATAACGACGATATCTTTGGATACAAGGCTGCATTCGAAGTCTACGTCAATGTGCGAGACGATGCCGAGACCGCCAAGCTGAGATTTTTTGCCGACCATCTGCAGGAAGTGGAAAACAACCTGCCCATCGATCCGCAGTACCGCAATCCGAAACTCGGATCCAGTTCACCCATTCGCGTGGTGAATGAAGTTTTTGACGCAGGCGACGCGGCCCATGCGGTCCAAACAGCGGCTTACAATCTCCCAAATGACGAGCGCGTGGTGACGCTAAAGGGCAGCAAGCGCGTGATGTTGAAGAATGTGCAGGAGGCTAAGTTTCATTCCACGCTTGAGCCGATCGCTAAACGCGTGTTATCGCCCGCCAGCCAGAAGGACCTGAGCTTCGATGCATTCTTCACGCATATTCTGGCGCATGAGCTGAGCCACGGCATCGGGCCGCACCAGATTACCGTAGGCGGCCGCGCGACCACGCCGCGGCAGGAGATGAAAGAGCTCTACAGCGCGATCGAAGAAGCGAAAGCGGACGTTACCGGCCTCTTCATGCTGCAACATCTCTATGACCGCAAGCTCATTGAAGGCGGTCCTGACAAAGAGCGCCAGCTGTATACGACGTTCCTGGCGTCGACATTCCGCACGCTGCGATTCGGCTTGAATGATGCGCACGGGAAGGGAATGGCGATGCAGGTGAACTACATCACCGACAAAGGTGGATTCATCGCCCACCCCGATGGCACCTTTGAAGTGAACTTCGACAAGGTCCGCGGGGCGGTTCGCGACCTGGATCATGATCTGCTGACTTTGGAAGCCACGGGCGATTATGCACGCGCGAAGCAGATGCTAGATCAACTGGGCGTGATCCGGCCCAATATGCAAAAAGCCCTGAAGAGTCTGGATGCAATACCGGTGGACATCCAGCCGGTGTTCGTCACGGCCAATCAAGTGGCGCCCGAGCGCTAACGGTTCAGCCCGCCAGCTTCGAGATGTCGTTGTAGATCACAAACGCAACGATCGCCATGATGAACACAAAACCCAGACGGAAGGCTGCTTCTTTCACCCGCAGGCTGAGATCGCGCCGCATAAACATCTCGACAAGCAGCATAAAAATCGCGGCGCCATCCAGTATCGGAATGGGCAACAGATTGACCACTGCCAGATTCAAACTAAGCGCGGCCATGAGTCCCAGATAGGGAATGGGGCCCTCGCGCGCTTCCTCTCCAGAGATCTGCACGATTCCAATCGGCCCCGTCACGGATTTCGGCGACATGCGGCGCTCGGCGATCCCGCGCAACAACTGATAGATGAATCCCGCACTTTTCACGTTCTCATGCACGGATTCAGTGAGCGCCTGTGGAAATGCCAAGCTGACGAAAACCAACTTCGGCTGCAAACTAACGCCGATCATCCATTCCTTGGCGCCCTTGTTTTCCGATAGCGCCGGCGTCAGGTGCGCAGTCATGAGCGTTCCGTTGCGCGAGAACACCAGGTCTACAGGCTTGCCGCCCTTCGCGCTAATAATGTCGTGGACCTTCGATGTGGAGCGGATGGGCTGACCATCCACGCTCACCATGAGATCTCGCGGCTGCAGTCCAGCCTTGGCGGCGGGGGAACCCACCAGAGCGCTGGCAATCTCAATTTGGCTCTGCTCGCCCCAGCCCGCGAATCCGGCGCCGGTTTTGGCATCCAGCACCGGCGTTACGGTGAAAAGCTTGCGCTCTCCATTCCGAACCACCCAGACGCTCAGAGCATGGTCGGCGCTGGCGACCTCTTTCAAAGAGATGTCTTCCCAGGTCGGATTGGCCGTATCGCCGATTTGTACGATGCGGTCGCCTTCCCGCAAACCAGCCTTGGACGCGGCGCTGTTCAGGACGATATAGCCGATCTCCGGTGACGGCGAGGAGGGAATTTTCGGAAACCGGACCATGAAGAGACCGGTGAGCACCGCCACGGCCAGAAGCATGTTCATCCCGGGACCAGCAAACAGAATGATGAGACGCTGCCAGCGGGGCTTATTCAGGAAGCTGCGCGGATCGTTGCTCTGCTCGTCTCCAGGCTGCTCGCCCACCATTTTTACGTAACCGCCCAGCAGAATGGCGGAGAAGCGAAAATCGGTTTCGCCCCACTTGAAGCCGAATAGCCGGGGACCGAACCCGAAGCTGAACGTGTCTACCTTGACGTCGAAAAAGCGCGCCGCCCAATAATGACCCAGTTCATGAATCAGGATCATGACGCCAATCATGATCAGGAACCAAAAAATGTTCTGCAAAATGACGAAACTCATAAATATCTAGGCCTTTACCGAATACTTGTCCCGCTCCTGACGGGCGCTAGCGGGATGCTTCGCCCGTTCCCCAACGATGGTACGCGCCATCGAACGCGATTGTTCATCTATTTCCAGTATCTCCTGGACGGAGCCAGCTTCCCGGCTGGGTACACGGGCCAGTGTTTCCTCAACCACTGCCGCGATGGCGGGGAAGGAAATCTGACCGTTGAGAAAAGCTTCCACCGCAATCTCGTCGGCCGCATTCAGGGTACACGCCGCCGATCCGCCTGCACGGAAGGCTTCATAGGCCAGCCGCAGCGCGGGAAATTTCTTGAAGTCAGGCGCGGAGAAAGTCCAGCTGCGCGATTGGGTCCAATCTAAACGTGGAACCGGAGCCTCATCGCGGGCCGGATAAGTCAACGCGTATTGGATGGGCATGCGCATGTCCGTGGCTGAGATTTGCGCGATCACACTGCCGTCGGTGTATTCCACCATCGCATGCACCGACGACTGGGGGTGGATCACCACATCCACTTCATCGGCGGAAAAGCCGAACAGCCAGCAAGCCTCAATCACTTCGAAACCTTTATTCATCAAGGTTGCTGAATCGATGGTAATGCGGCGGCCCATCTTCCAGGTGGGATGATTCAACGCGTCGGCCGGGGTTACGGTCGCCAACTTGTCGGCAGGAGTTTCGCGAAACGGGCCGCCCGAAGCCGTAAGGATCAGCCGGGACACTTCGTTGCGTTGGCCGGCTCTCAGGCACTGGTGCGCTCCGTTATGTTCGCTATCCACCGGAATCAGTTCGGTGCCTGATTTCTTGGCGGCGTCGATGACAAGCTTTCCGCTGGACACCAAGACCTCCTTGTTAGCCAAGCCAACTCGAGTACCACGCCGGACAGCTTCGTAGGTTGCTTCGAGACCCGCTACTCCGACGATGGCGGACATGACGAAATTGACCTCGGAAGCGGTTGCCGCTTCGACCCGCGCTTTGGCACCCCACGAAAGCTCGGGCCAGGACTGTCGGGGCAGACCCGCATCCAGGAGCCTGGTTGTTAGATTCTTACGAGTCTCTTCGGTTGCCGTCACCACGATTTCAGGCCGAAATCGCTCAATCTGCTGGACCAGCAAACCAACGTTGGAGCCCGCAACTAGCGCGTGAACTCGATATTTTTCCGGATGCCGTCCGACCAAGTCCAAAGTGCTGACACCAATAGACCCGGTGGACCCAAGTAGGGTGAGGGTTGTCAATTGCCCCATTATAACGTTAAATCGTCTGAGAAACCTTGAATCCCGGCTGCAACCTGATGCGTCTAAGTGACATTGCCGCTTAGGCGTTCTTGGTAAGACCCAAACCCTTTCGGGCGCCGGGGAGGGTTGCTTCAGGGGTCTTTAATGAGGTTAGTCTCGCTTTGGTGGGAGTTGCCTCCCCGGCTTAATTCCAATACTAGTATATGATTTCTTGGAACGCAACAGTTTTTTGTATTTTTATTTGCCCTTGACTTCAACCCCAGCCCAATGTTCCATCACCCGGATAGTCGCGCATAGGTCATCTTCCCCGTAACCCTCTGCAATTGCAGCCTGATAGATCTGTTCCGTCAGGCTAGTCATGGGCATAGGCAGTCCTAGCTCTTGGGCTAACCCCAGCGCCAGTCCGATGTCCTTGTGCATCCACTTTGTGGAAAAGTTAGTAGTGAAGTCCCTTCTAAAAACGAAAGGTGCCTTGAAGGCGATCAATCCGGACTTGGCCGCGCTATTGTTCAGGATGTCGAGCATCAGCTCGGGTGCAATACCGCCTTTCGTGCTGAGCACCATCCCTTCGTTGAATGCTTGCATGAGGTTGGCAAGGATCAGGTTCTGCGTTAGTTTAGCCTGCAGCCCTAACCCGGGGCCTCCGCAATAGTAGAACTGCTTTCCCATCGCTTCCAGATACGGCTTTGTACGCCCATAGACGCCCTCGTCGCCGCCGATCATAAAGGTAAGGGTGGCGTTGATCGCGCCAGGAGTAGAGCCGGTGCAGGGCGCGTCCAGGAAGTGGATGCCCTTGGCGCTCAGCTTCTCGCCGATGCCTCGGCTGGCGGACGGCGATATGGTGCTGGCATCGGCCGCAATGGTTCCCGCCTTGGCGCCCGCAAGGACGCCATTGGGACCTGTGAACACTTCCTCCGACATCCGCGTGTCCCCAACGCAGGCGAAGATGAAGTCGGCCTGTTCGGCCACCTGCTTGGGACTGCTGCAAGCGATCGCTTTCTCTTCGGAAGCAAGCTGCTGCGCTTTGCTCGCGGTATTTGACCAGACAGCCACCTGGTGCCCGGCCCGCGCCAGATTCCGCGCCATGGGATAACCCATCAAACCTAATCCAAGAAATCCGACTTTTGCCATACCAAGCATGGTAGCAATCCAAGCCTGTCAGTGAGGAAGACTATCCGGGTAGACACGCAGACGACAGGCGAGGGTTTAAGTGTGGCGAGGCGCCAAAGCTACCCAATCGAATCGCAAGGCTCAAGGGCGTCATTCTGGCCAGTGAGAATCTTGAGCACCAGAAGATCCGACGGATGGAAGCTCGCCATAGCGATATGCATAAGATCCTCGTCGGTTTTCGCGATGTGTTTGCGAATCAAGACGCGCAGCTGCTCTACCGTAATACCCAACTCCTGGGCCGCCTCGGCTTCCGAGTATTGAGTCTTATTCTGCTTGGATGGGAGCGTGCCTGCGTTCATGGTTCTAATGCATTCTAAAGCGTGGGTTTGCGCAGTCCCAATCAGGCGGAGAACCTATATGCTTCCTTAGTATCCCTGATGGACTTTAGTACTAAGGGCGGACTTTCGTATACCATGGCCCAAATCAAACCTTACTGGTGCATCTCGGCCATGCGCGAAAACGGCTGATCGCTCGCAACGCCAATGTTCCAAATAGGATCGCTATTGGCATGCTGAATGCCTCTACCAAGCGCGTGAGGAGGAACAATCCATGAACACGAAATTACTCGCTCTTTTGTTCTTGGTAGGAAGCGCCGCGTTCGCTGGACCCCGCATCGCTATTGGCGTTGGCGTAGGCCCGATTGGTGTTGGCGTTGCGCCGGCCTATGGCTACTATGCTCCGCCCGCGCCTGTTTACTATGGTCCACGTGCCTACTACGGCCCGCGTTGGGTTGGGCCGCGCTATTACGGGCCTGCTTATTACGGACCCCGGTACTACGACCGTGGTTATTATGGCCGCGGTTGGAGACGGTAACTACTGAGGTCTGCGACCTTCGAAGGCATCTTGCAGCACGGCCCGGATGCCTTCGCGCGTGATGGGGCGCGGATTGTAGTAGGGGTTCTGCACCGCGATGTCGGCGGCTTTGTCCAGATCGCTGGCTTTGAGACCGAGAGCCGCTAGCGACGTCGGCGCGCCGAGTGAAGCCGCGAGATCAAAGAGGCCCTGCGCGGCAGATGAGGAGCCAAGCGCTCGTGCAATGCGAGCCATGGCGTCCGGAGCGGCCGAGGCTGTAAACGCGGTGGCATGCGGTAGCACTACGGTGTGCGTTTCGGCATGCGGCAGATTGAATGTGCCTCCCAGCGTGTGGCATAACTTGTGATGCAGCGCCATGCCCACCGCGCCCAGCGACATGCCACCCAACCAGGCACCATACAACGCGTTCGAACGGGCTTCTAGATTCGCCGGATCTTTCACCACCACCGGCAGTCCCGCTGCCATCGCCCGAATGCCTTCTTCGGCAATCATCGAGATAATCGGATTCGCGTCTTTCGAATACAGTGCCTCCACGCAATGCGCGATGGAGTTCATTCCGCTGGTGGCCGAAAGCATAGGCGGCATGCTGACGGTGAGCGTTGGGTCATACAGCACGGTCTTTGGTAGCACCCGCGGATCGCGCCCCGTCTTCTTAAATCCGCTTTCCGTGATGCCCCAGATCGGCGTCATCTCCGATCCGGCGTACGTGGTCGGGATCGAAAGAATCGGAAGCGTGGATACCAGCGCGATGGCTTTCGCCAGGCCTGTGGTGGATCCGCCGCCCACCGCAACACAGCAATCCGCGCCCAGCGCCTTGGCTTGTTCTCTGGCTTGCTCGGCGATCTCGATCGGCACGTGCATCACTGCCTTGTCGAATAATCCAACCGCGCGGGGACCCAAGCGATCCACCATCTGCTGGCCTTCTTTGCGCTGTTCCGGTGTGGAGAGCACCAGCGCACGATGTGCACCCAGCCGATCTATTTCTTCCGGTAATTTGTCCAGGCACCCGACGCCAAACACGACGCGCGACGGCAGTATGTCGTAAGCGAATGCGAGCATCATTCCTGACATGAGGCCGGGCATCAAGCCTGTCCGGCGTGAGCGCGCGCGGTGCGTTCATTCAGATCCCGAAGCACGCGCAGTTCGGTTTCCGTGGGCGGTTCGGTATTCGCCAGCTTAGGTGCAACTTTCAGCGCCCAACCGGTGGACTCGATCACTTTTTCCACCGTCACGCCCGGATGAAGGCTGGTGAGCGTCAGCTCCTTCGTGGTCTCATCGGGGGTCATGATGCCGAGATCAGTGATCACAGCCGTCGGACCCTTGCCAGGCAGGTTCATTTTCGCGCGGCTATCGCCACCGGTGAAGTGCCCGCCGGAGGTGACGAAATCGAGCTTCTCGATGAACGCACGCTTATTCTGCCGCAGCGTGATCAGCACTTCTTTCGACGACGCCGCGATTTCGGGCGCACCTCCGGCGCCTGGTAAACGCACGGATGGTTTGTAATAGTCGCCAATCACGGTGGTGTTGATATTCGCGAAGCGATCGATCTGCGCCGCGCCCAGAAATCCGAGATCGATGCGGCCGCCTTGCAGCCAGTAAGCGAAAATTTCAGGAATGGAAACCACGGCGTCGGCGGTTTCAGAAAGCTCGCCATCGCCGATGGAGAGTGGCAGCACGGTCGGCTTGGTGCCGATGCAACCCGATTCATAGATCAACACCGTGTCCGGCGCATGGGTCAGCCGCGCCAGATTTGCGGCGGCGCTCGGCAGCCCGATACCGACAAAGCAGGAAGCGCCATTGCGGATCATGCGCGCGGCGGCGATGGTCATCATTTCGTCGGCGGTGTATTTGGTCTCAGACATGGCTGACCACCGGTTCCAGACTGCGCTTGAATTCATCAAAATCCTTGGTGCCGAGTACATGCCGTTGCATCCAGGACTGGAAAGTCTCGCGTTCGCGCGCGATCTGGTCCCATTGCTTGTAAAAGGCATTGTTGCGTGGATAGTAACCCTGCGCGTAGGACGGAAACGCGCCGCCCTTCACTTCACTCACCGCCCCAATCACCCAGGATGGCAGCACCACGGCATTGGGCGGAGCGTTGAGCTGATCGACGATCTCTTCCACCGTGACGACGACGCGTTTGGCCGCGAGCACGGCTTCTTTTTGCACGCCGACGACGCCCCACATCAGCACGTTGCCTTTGCGATCGGCCTTCTGCGCATGAATGACAGTAACGTCGGGCCGGATGGCGGGAATTGCAGCCAGCTTTTCGCCCGTGAACGGACATTCGATAAACTTCACGCGATTGTATTTCGGAAGATCGGTTCCCAGATATCCCCGCAGCAATCCAAACGGCAGATGCGATGCACCGGCGGTGTAAGCGGCTGCCATGCCCGCGTGAGCGTTCTCTTCCAACTCCAGCGGCGCGGGCCAGCCTTGCTCCACGGCATCGCGCAAACGATGCAGCGAGCCGACTCCGGGGTTTCCGCCCCAGGAAAAAATCAGCTTCGATACGCAGCCCGAGCCGATTAGTTGATCGTAGATCAAGTCGGGCGTCATGCGGACCACTGTCAAATTGCGACGCCCCTGCCGGATGATCTCGTGCCCGGCGGCGAAAGGAATCAAGTGTGTGAAGCCTTCGAGAGCCACCACATCACCGTCGCGAACCATTTCCTGAATCGCTTGTTGGAGTGGAAGAATGTGAGCCAAACTGTGATTATGGCACGGCTATTTACGGGTCTGCTCATTGCGTCCGCGCTGATGGCACACCACTCCACCGCTGAATACGATTTGACGCGCCCGGCCAGCGCCACCGGCGTGGTCACACGCTTCGAGTGGGCCAATCCGCATTCGCACATTTATATGGATGCGGCGTCTCAAGACGGTACGGTGGAACATTGGGTGATCGACCTTGACAGCCCGCGCGGGCTGGAGCGTTTCGGCTGGTCCAAGGACAGTCTGAAGCCAGGCGATAAAATTACCTGCTCGGGTGCGCGAGCCAAGGACGGATCGCCGCACATGCGATGCATTCAAGTGGAACTTGCAAACGGCGCGGTACTGCACTCGTTTTGAGAATCAGATAGCATGTTTCAGATAGCATGTTTTGGTAAGGATTCTCCCATGAAAACAACGTTGATTTGTGCTCTGGCGGTGACGGTGGGGCTCGGCTTGGCTGTGACGCCCCTGCTGGCACATCACTCCTTCGCCGCGGAGTTCGACGGTGCGAAGGCCGTGGATCTGATGGGCACGGTCACGAAAGTCGATTGGGTGAATCCGCACTCCTGGATTTACGTCGATGTGAAAGGCGACGACGGCACGGTGGTGAATTGGGGTCTGGAAACCGGGCCGCCGAACGTGCTCTATCGCGGCGGCTGGCGCAGGGATACGGTGAAGCCGGGCGATGCGATCAGCGTGCATGGATTTGTCGCCAAGGATGGCTCGCATACATTAGCCGCTCGTCAGATCACGACGCCGGACGGGCGGAGGCTGTTCGCAGGCTCTCCGGATAACGGGCCCAAACAGTGATCCGATTTTGTCTGCTCGCCGTGTTTCTGCTCGCACCGGCGATGTACGCTCAGGATAGCTGGGACACAGTCCCCAAGCTCGGCGATGCCGATCCATTCCGGCCCGGCGAAAAGGCCGGCCCGATGCCTCGAACGCGCGATGGTAAGCCGGATCTTTCCGGCATCTGGCAGGAACGCACCATGGCGGCTTTCAATGTCGTCAAACATCGGGGCGATTATGGTTTCCCCGGTGGCCCGGGCATTGTGGAAGGCGATCTGATTCCATATCAGGATGGCGCATTGAAAAAGCGCAACGAACTAGCGAAGAATCTTTACAACGATCCGCAGTCGCGCTGCCAGCTTCCCGGTGTGCCGCGCATCACCTATTCCCCTTATGCCTTCGAAATCGTGCAGACGCCCGGAAAGATCCACGCCATCTATGAGTACGCGCACGCCTGGCGGATTTTCCACCTCGATAGAACCACGCATCTCACGGGGACGGAAACCTTCGACGGCGATTCCGTCGCGCATTGGAAAGGGGACACGCTGGTTGTGGACGTCAAGGATCTGAATGACAAAACGTGGCTCGACATGGCAGGCGATTTCCATAGCGATCAACTGCACGTGACGGAACGCTACACGCCCATCGACTCGAATACCATCTGGTATGAGGCCACGCTCGAAGACCCGAAAGTCTACACCAAATCCTGGAAAATGCGCTTCCCGCTGCACCGTCAAGCGAAGAACTTTGAGCTAGCGGAGTACGAATGCGACCAAAGCTCAAGCCCCACGCGGCAGTTGTCCAGCAGCGCGCAGTAGCGGTTTCATCGTCAGGCCTTGGGTGAAGATAGAGAACGCCACCACCGCGAAACTGATGGCGACAATCGCATCGCGCTGGGGCAGTTCTGGGGGAAGCGCTAAAGCCAGTGCAAGGGCTAGTGCGCCGCGCAAACCACCCCAGAATAGAAAATGCTGGTACTTCGCCGGCACCCTTTGGGCCGACCCCGCGAACAGTGCGCAGCCTGGATAGACCGCCGCCGCGCGTCCCAACGTAACCAGCAAGATCGCGATGACCGCTGGAATCCACACCGCGCGAAAATCCTGCATGGCAACACGCATCCCGATCAGCAGGAAGATAAGCGAATTGGTGACGAACGCGGCATACTCCCAAAAATCTTGGACCGCTTCCTTCCCCCGATCGGATATTCTTCCGCGCGATCCGATGTTGCCGAGCGTCAGACCCGCGGCGAGTGTGGCCAGCACTCCCGACATGTGGAATCGTTCGGCGATCAAGAAAGAACCGTAGGCGGCGACGGTGGTCAGGGCAAGCTCGACGAGATGATCCTGCGTGTTTCCCACCAACAGCAATGCAGCCGCGGCGATGGCCACGCCGCAAAGCAATCCGCCACCCGTCATGCGCAGCAATTGCCAGGTGGCCTGCAGAGGCGTTGGAGAGTGCCCTTGGATAAGATCCAGGACCATGGCAAACCCCACCGCCGCAGTTCCGTCGTTGAACAGGCTTTCGGCTTCGACGAGAAGGGGCAACCGGCCGCGCGCGCCAGCTTCCTGAAAAGTTGCGATCACCGATACAGGATCGGTGGCTGCAATGAGCACGCCGAAAACGAGCGCGCTGATCCACTGCCAATTTGCCAAATAGTGCATTCCGATGGTGGTGATGCCCGCGGAAAGAATCACGCCCACCGTTGCCAGAACGACAATCACTGCCAGGTCGCGGCGCAGATGCCGCCATTCGATATAGAACGCAGCTTGAAAAATGAGCGGCGGCAATAGAACCGTGAACAACAGATCCTNNTCCCGCGCTGTAAGGCAGATTGAACTTCTGCGTCAGCATCGCGACCACTACCGCGATCAGCAGCAGGAAAGCGCCGTTTTGGACAGTCAATTCCATGGATTGCGGGCACTCGCAAGCATTTTTTCATTAGACCATCTAAGCGTCTGGGGGACAGCGTTCACGGCCTAAGGCGCTGCGGCAGCCGCCAATTTTTCCAGCGCAGCCAGGCGAACGCAGATCGGTCTCACTTCCTCTTCAGTCAGTTCCTCGGAGCAGCCATTCACGATCCGTATTCCTTGCTCATGGAGTTTCAGGCGATACGTGGGGTCTCCAACGGTCCCAGCAATGTCACCTAGGGCCCTCAACATACGGAGACTGACCGCGACATCGGCCTTTGAGTAAAGGCGTATCTGCTCAAACGCTGAATTCAGCAAACCATCGAAGTCGATCCACGGAATGCTGGCGCGAACGACCCCCGGCGGATCGTACAGCAAAGGAGCCGGCATCTCCCGGGAAGCGAAACGGATCAGTATCCTGCTCAATTGGTCCACGCAACTGACGCCCGTGCTCGGATCGTTCACCGCAGGCGAGATCGCCTTGAGAGCGATATCGACGATCTGCAAAACTCCGAACTCGATGTCCTGCTGCAAGGTTCTGGATGGGCCTAGGTCAACGGTGTCTAGCAGCTCTTCACGTTGCTCCCCGGAGAGCTGATGCCCCCTGTAAACCATGAAAAGCGCCGTTCCGGCAGGAACGAAGTGTCCTACTCGTCGAACCAAGTGTACTTTCACGTGATACGACTTAGCCAGAGCAACCAACCGCCCGGTGTCGATGAAGCGGATGTAGCCTGACTTGGGGCTCGGGAACGGTGTCTCCCATGTGCTTGGCTCCGCCAGGTGCGGATCGGCCATGGCATTCAGCCGGTGGGGCCATGGCATCATCTCATCAATCATGACTTCTGTTTCTGAGTCAATTCTGTCGACGATGTGGCTGACGCTGATGGACTCCGAAATATGGTGAATGAAGAAAAGCAGCCAGGCTACGCAAGCCAGCGCCAGCAGCATCGCGCCCATCACGGTGGCGACCGGCGCGAAAGGCTGCGGCAACATGCGCGCCGCGGGGAGCGCTGCCATGCAGTAGGAGAAGGTGCCAAGGAATATGCCGAGCGTCCATTGAGTCACGCGGTCTCTGGCAAAACTGACGATGATGCGCGGCGAGAACTGCATGGAGGCCAGCGTTAGCGTCATCAGCAGGATCGCGAAAACAATGGAAACCACCGTCATGATGGAAGCTGCGATGCCTCCCAAAATGAATTGCGCTACTTGCGGATCGGAGTGGGAAGGGAAGAGCGCCCTCGGCACGATGTCGCTGAGCGCCGGGAAGGTTTCTTCCAGCCAGGACAGGATCGCGCCAGCACAACCCAGCGTTAGCGCGATAGTCAGCGGGCGTACCAGGAAGCCGCCACGCAGGTTGTATGTGGCTTGGCGCAGCAGCAATCGAAGACGCTTGTTCATTCCTCTTTGTCCCAGTCTAAGCGCACCTCAGACTGAAGTGCGACGACCGTCGCGATGAGAAGCAAAAACGTGCCGTCTTGGGCCGTTAGTTCCATGGGCAGATCTGAAATGGATAACATTGACCTTCGGGGAAGCATTGAAGGTCATTCTTAGTCTAGCCTTGGTGAGTTTAACCCAGTTCGCCGCGCCGGGTCCGATTTTCGCGCAGGCGCCCGAGGAGCCATCCCCCATCCGCGTCGACGTGAATGTTGTGAACGTGCTGTGCACGGTGTCTGATAAACGCGGCGCGCTGATCACGGATCTGCATAAGGAGGATTTCGAGATCCGCGAGAACGGGCGCAAGCAGGAGATTCGCTATTTCACGCGCGACACGGATCTGCCCTTGACCATCGCTATGTTAATGGACGTGAGCGGTAGCGTGCGCGAGGCCATTGAAGCAGAGCGCGAGGCGGCGGGCAGGTTTTTCGACGCGGTCCTGCGGCCCACCGATCACGCGCTGCTACTGGGCTTTTCGAGCACCCTGGTGCTGTGGCAGGATTTTACGTCTTCCCCCGCGCGGCTTCACGGCGCGCTGGCTCAGCTTCACGCCATTCCTTTCCGTGGTCTGCCCAAAGATGGCCAGCCGATGCCAGGCACCCTGCTTTACGACGCGGTTTATCAAACTGCGATGGGCAAACTGAAGGGCGTTCCGGGACGCAAGATGATGCTGATTGTTTCCGACGGCTTGGACAACGGCAGCCGGATGCACATGGAAGAGGCGCTCGAAGCAGTGCAGGCGACGAATACGATTGTGTATGGAATTTGCTACGACCAAAACTTCTTCGGCTGCGAATTTCTAAAAGGACTTGCCGAGCCCACTGGCGGCCGCATGTTCGACGCCGGCAAAAGGCGGAAATCGCTGAGTGAGATTTATAGAACCATCGAGGATGAACTTCGCAGCCAATATGCCATCGGCTACGTGCCGATCAACCAGGAGCACGACGGGAAGTATCGCAAGTTGGAAGTGAAGGTGGGTCCGAAAGGATTTAGAGTTTCGGTCCGCCGCGGTTACTATGCGCCGGACCGAAATTGATGGGGTGTCCGGGGTTCTCAGAAGCGAATCAGACCCTTGATCTCGACGAAGCGCGGCGAACTGCCCGCGCCTACGAATGAGCCCAAAAGGCTGGTGGGAGGTCCTCGCGTTTGTTTCCCAACAGACCGCGCTATTTTGCATTCCCATTACCAAAGACAACTGGCAAGGATTAACAAAACCATTGATTACTTACACATGACTTCCCGTCTGAGAAAGTATTACAAATACATTTTTTTGTAGCGGCGGGACGGTCAATCTACGAGAAGTTGTAGCAGGAACCACTTTTAGGCGGTGCTTAGCGTGGTAAGCGTTTAAGAAGAACAGGGAAAGAAAAGGGGAACCCTTAGGTTCCCCCTTGTAGTTGCGGCCGGCGACCTTGCGGCCAGGTCAGAACTGGAACTTCGCGTTCATCTGGATGATCCTTCCCGATACTCCCGCCGTCTGGAGACTGCCATAGGGACTCGAGAAAGGGTAGATCGTGTTAACAATGTATCCAAAATTGCCCGCTGCCAAGTTACTCTGCGGCAGGTCGAAGCTCGGGTGGTTCAGGACGTTGAAGAAGTTCGCGCCGATCACCAGGTGAAATCGCTCGGTCAGGTTAAAGTTCTTGTTAATATCCAGATCGGTGTCGAAGTAACCCGGCCCATGGAAGGCATTCTTGCCCAAATTTCCGAAATTGTTTTGCTGAGCTAACGGCAGGAACTCCGATTGGGTGTAGCATGCCGTATTCGGATCGGCGCAGCTTGGCAGGTTATTCCCACCGATCCAATCGGACAGGATGCGTGTGGTTGCGATCCCGGATGAATTTTTCACATACTTGCTTCTCAGCGTAGAGTTGTAGATGTTGAACGGATAGCCCGAATGAGCCAGGAAAGTTCCGGCCACTGTCCATCCGCCCAAGGCCGCTTTGAGAATGCCATGGTCGAAATGTGTCGGGATGTTCCACACGTAATTCGCGTTGACACTGTGGCGGATGTCGTAATCGGAATTTCCGTACTGCGCGTTTGCCCCGAGCGGACTATAGTCGTAACGATAGCTGGAAATGCCGGTACCCTGTGCGGCGTTGAACGGTTCCAGACAATTGTTCGAGCAGGTGTCCAATGCATGGCTCCAGGTGTAATTCACCTGGGCGATCACGGATTTCATTCGCCACTTGAGCGATCCAGACAGTCCATCGTAGTTAGAGCGGCCGGTTTCGCTTAACTCTCTCACCTCGCCAAAACGCGGATCGGGAACAGCCGTCGGCAAGCCGCCAAACCCGGTTGTGCTCCAGGCGTTCTCGAAAGTGTTTTGATTGATTTCGTTCCAGCCGTGATTCCCAACATAATTCACCGACAACGTCAGACTGCTGATCAACTGGCGTTCGATCTCGACATTCCATTCTGCATACCGGGCGAGATGGAATTGGTTGGTCTGAGCGTCGAAGTTGGGAATTGTAAAACCAGGGACCGAAGCCTGCAACTGCGCGAGTGTCGCGCCACTCGCGAAGCCCTGCTGCAGAGCGGCATTCGATGCGGCCGCATTGGTGAAAGCGCTGCCTGCGACGCCGGGAGCGGCGACCCCAGACTGAACCGTAAAGGATGCCACGTTGGGGGTGTCGACGAAGAAGCGGTCGACAAGAACGCCTTCGAACATATCGGCAAAGAGGCCGCCGCCGGCGCGGATCACGGTCTTGTTGTCGATCGAGTAAGCGATGCCCACACGAGGCTGCGGGATGATGGGGTCAATGCTTCGAAAGGCATTGTGCAGGCCCACCTGAATCGCACTATTGTAGGGCTGCGAAGGATCGTGGTTCACTTGTTCGAAGGTAGTATTGAATCCGGCGAAGCAGTCGCGTGCGCAGGTGGGATTACCCGCCCTTTCCAAGCGCAGCGCCAGTGAAACGCTGAATTTAGGTGTTATCTTCCACTGATCCTGACCGTAGAAGCCCACGCTGTAGAGCCCGATTTTCTCCGCGCCAATCTTGGTAAAGGTCTGTGCATAGGTCGATCCATTGTTGAGGGTTCCATTCAGAAAATCGGTCATGGAATTGAACGTCAGCGTTCCGCTGGTTCCGGGGCCGTAGGCGTAATCGCCGACGTCATTGCGCCGGAAATTCACTCCAAACTTGAAATCGTGCCGGCCATGCACATAAGAGAAGTCGTCCACAATCTGCCACTGCTGGACATTGCGGCCTTGCGGATAATTGTTGTCGCCACTGCCTCCGTTGCCGCCGCCTCCCAAGTTCGTGAAAGGAGCACCGTTGCTGAATAGAAGAGTGGTTGGAAAAACCGCGAGTGCGGCGGGCAGGTTGGGTGGACCAAACTTAGCGGAATAATACAATCCGGACAGAAGCAGCTCGTTCACTGCATTGGCGGAAATTGTTCGGGTGTAGCCGGTCTGCGCGGAAAACTGCGGTTGTACGCTGTTGGCGCTGAAGACCGGATTGATGGCATCTGTTGANNTGACGTGGCCTGCACGCCTTGATCTTTCCCGTACCGGAAGTAAAGGCGATCTTTATCCGTGGGGTCGTAATCCACGCGCGCCGCTAGCAGCCATTCTGTGTTGAGAGAATTGACCGTGCTCTGGAATTGCCGAGCGCATGGTTTAGTGACTCCAAACCCAGCCGCCATGGCTGCAGCCGCGTTCGGATCGCCGGACGTGAGAATGTCACCGCAGCTTCCCACGATGTTGGAAGGAACTGCCCGGCTGGCGCCAGACGCTCCCGCGTAGAGTCCCAGGGCTTTCTGATAGAAAGGCACAGCCGATGGATTAGTAGCCTGCAAGTTGCCGAGCACGAAGCTGGAGAAATCGGTGGTCGGAATATAGATCGGGCCGCCGCTGGGCAGCACGTAACGCAAGCCTTCCTGATCGAAGAAAAAGAAAAGCTTGTTCTTTACCACTGGGCCGCCAACCGACCACGCCCATTCATTGTTGACAGCGTGGGGACGAGGGGTGCCCGTGGCGTTGTTAAACCAATCGTTGGCGTTCAGCTTGTTGCCGTTCCACAACCAGGACGCATTTCCATGAAATACATTGGACCCGGTCCGGGTGATGTAGTTGACCTGCGCTCCAGCTTGCCGCCCGTACTGACCCGTGTATCCGTTTGTTACGACCACCGCTTCCTGGACTTCGTTTGAGCCCAACGTCAAGTTGCTGGCGCCGGAGTTGTTCACATTAAAATATGGATCCATGATGTCGGTACCATTCAGCGTGAACATGTTGGACGTCGCCGGCATGCCGAACGAGGAAAACGCGCCGTAGCCGCCGGCGGTGCTGACCGTTGAGCCCGAGGCAAGATAGGCGTAGGCAGCCATGTCGTTGCCGGGCGTGGGCAGGTTCACGATTTGATTGTTGTCGAAGTTAGATGTCAGGTTCGCGTTTTCTGTCTGCAGGGGTGAGATGGCTTCTGAAACTTCCACGGTTTCCGTTTGTTGCTGGACAGCCAGCTGGATATCCGCCGTGTTCACTTGTCCCAACGAGACGGTTGCTCGTTGCATGGTGGTCTGAAAGCCCGCAGCGGTGGCCGACAGTACGTAGGTTCCAGGCCGCAACAGAGACAAGCCATACTCGCCCTGGTCGTTCGAGGTTGTGGTGCGAACGCTTCCGTACGCATCGCTTTTGGCAGTGATCGTTACCTTCGGAATCATGGCTCCGGACGGATCGGTTATTACTCCGGAGAGTTCGCCTGTGACAATTGTTTGCGCTCTCAGCTGCGAGCAAATGGTAATGCCCGCGAGCAACGTGAGTGCGAGAAACAGCCGTTGTTCGACTGATCGAAAACCCATCATCATATAGCCTCCAAAAAATATTGGCCGGCACTGCGCCGGGTCGAATTTCGTGTGAGCGCAAAAAGGCAGAAGTTAAGTTATGGTCCGGCCGGCGAAATCCATCGCGACAGCCCTCTGGCGGGGCGGATTTCCCGTAATGGGTAGACCGTAGTGAACGGTCCTATAATCCTAAACTCGACGCAGTGTCTTGGATCCCAACGAACCAAATTCAGCAGCTAGGTGAAACTAGTGTTAGCTAACTTGCATCCCTGTTGCCACACGTTAACCATCTTCGGATCACAAACTGGTTAATTATATACCATCTACTTACAGGGCAAGGCAGCTCCTTCGGATGGGCTTTTCGGTAGAGAAGGCAGGCGACTCGGGAGGCACCACGTGCGAGTGCTGGGACATGAAAAAGAAAGGGCCGCACCCGAGGGAGCGGCCCGATCGCTTAGCGTTTGATCCCTAGAACGTGATCTTGGCCGATAACTGGCCGAAGCGGGAGTTGCTGCTATAGAACTCGTCAAAGCGGCCGAAACTAGCGCTACCAGTCGTCAAATCGCTACGGCTGGCGGTCTGGTTGACTCCGCTGGGAGCGACGTCGCTGAGGTAACCACCGGTGTACTGAGCGTGGTTGAACAGGTTAAAGAATTGCGCGCCAACCTCGAAGCGGATCCGCTCGTTCAGGTTGAAGCGCTTCACCAGTGAAGCGTCGATATTGTCGGTTGGGCTCAACGGGAAGGTGTTGCGCCCGGCGTTGGCGAGAGCTCCCACGCCCGCTTCAATGTAGCGAGCATTGGGGCTCTTGGCGACGTAAGCCACAGTGGAGGGGTCGCCCATCAAAACCACTTGACCAGCGGCGTTATAGGGTGTGACCGCCGTGGACAAATTACCGGCCCCGGCCGTGTTGATAATGGAGCGATCCCCGGCGGAGTCGTTGTTCAAGTTGGAATCCACACCGCTCTGGACCGTTGCATATTCAGGCGACTGATAGGTGTAAGTCCCCGAAATGTTCCAGTTGCCAACAACGTTCTTCATCAGCCAACTTCGGCTCTGGAAAGGCTTCCAATCGTAAATTGGAGAGAACGTAAAGCGATGACGGCGGTCGAGCGCAGAGGTCGCCCATTCGCCCGCGAGGTTCTGGAAGTCTTGCGCGCGCCGGGGAGTGAGGTAGGTTGAAAAGTTGGTAGCCGTGGCGTCGTCCATCATATGGCTCCAAGTGTACGCGGCGATGTAGGTGAAGCCTTTGGAGTAGCGCTTGGTCACCTGCAATGCCAGGCCGTTGTACTCCGAATAAGCTTGCGGAGCGTAAGCGACAAGGTTATTGGGGAATCCCAACGTTGCGAGCGAATTATTCGGATCGGTCGAAGTACCTCCCGGCACGATATAGTCCTCTACCTGTCCAAGCGTTTTCGTTAAGCCCGCGAAAGATGACGGCGCTGTGTTGAACGTCGGCAGATAATTCGTCGGACTCACCTGCGCGTCCCGGTTCAGCCGGGTTTGATTCCAAAGGTGTACGCCCTTGGTGCCAATGTAGCGGGCCTCAAATGTATAGTTGCTGTGGAACTGGCGTTGCACGCCCATAGTGTAGGTGAGCGCGTAAGGACGCTTTCCACCAAAGGTATAGGACGAGATGATAGACCGCGCATCCAATGTATCGGTCGGTAGCCCGGGCGCGCCGCCGGTCAAAGCGCCATTCTTCAGGAAATTGGGAGCGTTGGCCGAAAGATCGACATCCTGCGTGGTTTGGTAGTACGGTGGCGCCGCATTGGCTGTCAGGTTCGCATAGGTCAAATCGAATGAGCGGCTGAAACCGCCGCGAATCACCCAACTGGCAGAACTTCCGGGCGAGTAGGCGAAACCGATCTTGGGCGACCAGTCGTTCGGGCTAAAGCCGGGCTGGTTGAAGGTGATGCCGCCGGGAACGCTGGCCGGAGAGCTATAGCTCTGAGCTCGCGACGCGATCGGCATGGTGACGTATTCGTAACGCACGCCCAGATTAAGAGTCAGGTTCGACTTAACTTTAAAATCGTCATTAAAGAAGGCGGCGTGTTCCAGAAAGCCGACCGGATAGGACGAGGGACCAGCGCTCCGCTCTCCCAGCGCATCCGGCGTAAGGTCGTACAGATATTGCTCCAACGTGGTGTAATCATATTCACCGGTGACGCGCTGGACGAAATAGCTCGTACTGATGATGTCGGCAAAGTTGTACCCGAACTTGAAAGTGTTGCGCCCCCAAACTTTCGTCATGCTGTCCTGAAATTCCAACACGTTTTGTACAGCCCCGCTGGGTTCAGACTGGCCCGGACCGATTTGTATCTGCAATGGATCGATGTCGATGTTCGGGAAAACTCCCAGCCCTGGGAAGGTTTGGGATGCTATGGGCGTCTTATCGAAGTTACGGCTGAATGCGGCGCGGAACTCATTCTGCCAAGTGGGGGAGAAGGAGTGGAACTCCGACAACGTCAGCATGTACGTGTTGTTCGGCTGGGAAACATAAAACGAGGGTAACTCCGCTGTGGTGTTGATTCCCTCAACCTTGTTGTAAATCCAGCGGCCGCGGAGCTGATCGGTATCGCTCATGTTATAGTCCAATGCCACTACAGCGTTGTAAGAGTTGTTGAAATTCGGGCCGACGAAGGATACACTGCCGATCGGAATCGTTGCACCGTTTACTGTAAGCGCCTGCTCATTGGCCACCGGCGCGATTCCGGCATATTTCTGAAGAATCCCTAGGTTGGTTGAGCTGAGCGTAGCCGAGCTGCCTTTCGCGACGCCCGACGTTAGCGCATAGGGTCCAAGAGCCGCCAGCGCGCTATATCCCGCCGCTGTGGGGGCGAAGACCGGAGCGCTGGGCGTGGAAGCTTGACCGATGGGGTTGTACTCAAAGTTTCCGAAGTAGAACAGCTTGTTCTTGATGATTGGACCGCCGATGGTGGCGCCCAGCCGGTTGCTGTCGTAACGGGGAAAGGACTTCAGGCCCTGCGTCCAATAGATGGAATCGTCCGCGTTCAGGTTCTTGTTCTGAAAGTATTCGTAAATCGCGCCGTGAACCGTGTTGGTGCCCGATTTCACGATGGCGTTGAATACGCCTCCGGAAGCGCCGCCAAACTCGGGGCTGAATTGGTTCTGCAGCACCGAGACCTCGGCCACGGCATCGTTAGAGACCAGAGCCATGGGGCCGGTAGTGAAGAAGTTGTTGTCTAGCACGCCATCCAAGTAGAAGGTGTTGTTTTCGGGCCTCTGGCCGGCCACCGTGGGTCCGGTGCCTTGACCGACGCCGCCGCTGGTGGCAACACCCGCGCCAAGCAAGCTGATGTTCCAAATCGCAGACGACTGGCTGTTGTTCCCCGCGATACCGCCGGTGCGGGTAAACGACGCAGTGGGAAGATCCTCCAGCTGTCTGGTTTCATAAGTGGTCTGCACTTGTGCCGTGGTTGTGTCGAGCGGAGTGGGCGCCCCGGTTACCTCTACCGTGGTCGCAGTCGCACCCACCGTCAAGCTCAAGTTCTGCGTGACCGTGTTATTCAACTGCACCTGGACACCCTTGACGCTGGTGGTGGTGAAACCGGTCGCTGTTGCCGTGATAGTGTACGAGCCGACTGGTAGATTGGCGAGCCGGTAACCGCCCTGGTCGTCGCCGGTGACGGTAGTCTTGACACCCGTGGCTTCGTTGGTGGCCGTCACCGTGACGGTGGGCACCATCGCTCCGCTAGCGTCGGAGACGGCTCCCACTAAATCGCCGCTAATGGCTTGCGCCGGAAGCAGCGACGGAAATAAGAGGACGGCCGCCAAGAACGCCGCGGCAGGAAAGCACAAAGTCTGAATTCTTTTCATTGATCACCCCTGGAAAACGCAGCTACAATTCGATCTTGCTGTTCATCGCGCGCGCCCTGCTTTAGGCTGCTTGCCAGGCCCGCATCAGGCGCTAGTCGCGAAGTCCCCTTTTGATCTTTCATATTTCTCTCCCTTTGGTCGACGCGCCAGTTCGGCGCGCCTATTGTCTGATCGGCGGGCATCCCCTGTTATGGAAGGCCGCAAAACGAACGGGGGTTATCACAACCCCAAGATGCTGACATGGCGTTCAGGGACCCCAACATCCCCGCGAGCCCGTGAATGTAGAGGAAATTTACGATGCACTTCCACCTCCACCTTGGCGCCCCTGCTCACTTGTAGCTCAGTGGTTATAAATCATCAACTTACGAGTTATTGGGGACGAATCAGATACATGCCGCCGTAGAATCGGCCCTAAGTTTCTTCTAAAAATGGGAGGAACTTAACGCCGGCCCGTAGGCGCTTGCCCCCGAAGTTCATCTTCGGATTCCCGTTCCCAGGCGCTAGCTCCTATAATTCGAAGAAGGACACTTTTCGAAAGACCATGCGCAAGCGAGTGATGTTCGGGTTGGCGGTGCTGCTGCTCAGCATCTTGGCATCGCTGGTTGTCTCCCAGGGCTCGTTTAATCTGGGAGCCTTCGCGCCCGCGCCGTCCAACATCCAGCAAACTTACTTGTTTTGGGCCGTTTCCACCCTGATTTTTATTCTCACTGTGGGGCTTGGCTTCATGCTGTTCCGGACGGTGGTGAAGTTGTATATTGAACGGCACACCAACCGGCCAGGCTCGCACATCAAGTCCAAACTGATCGGTGGCGCGCTCGCGCTCAGCGTCTTGCCTATCTTCTTTCTGGTGCTGTGGAGCGTGTCGGTATTGAATTTGAACTTAGACAAGTGGTTCAGCCGGCCGGCGCGCACCATGAATATCGATCTGGTCCAGATTGCCAACGCTCTCAATCAGGAAGTGGCCGACAAACTTACCGCGCAGGCCCATTGGCTGGCCTCCCAGCCGGCCCAGAGCGCCGATTTTTACGAGCGCTTCTGCCAGGACAACCAGATTGAAAAAGCTGAAATCGAAAGCGCCGACGGCAGCGGCAGGATGCTTTGTTCGGTTTCGGTCTCACGCCAGGGCGAGCTCTACAAAACCAGCATCCAGACCGACGAGGGCAGGCTGGTTCTTTCGGCACGGATGCCGCTCGAATTGGCCGCCAAGCAGCGTGAGATCACGCAAGCGGTGGCCGATTACGATCGCCTGTCCCTGGATAGAAAGGCTTTCCGCCGTCTGTACCTGCTGCTGCTGTCTCTCATCACGCTGTTCATTCTTTTTTGCGCCACCTGGATTGCGCGCTATATGGCCGGGCAGATCAGCACGCCCATCACAGCGCTGCTTCGCGCGGCCGAGCAGATCCGCAAGGGCAATTTAAGCTACCGCGTTCGCGTGGACGCCATCGACGAAATGGCGACGCTGGTGCGCGCCTTCAACGAAATGACGGAGGCGCTCGAAACCAATAGCAAGGAACTGGAAGCTCGACGTCGATTCACCGAAGCGATTCTTGAGAGCATTCCCACCGGCGTCATTTCGCTCACCTCCGACGGACGCATCCAGCGTGTGAACCGCGCGCTGTTGGGAATTTTTCCCGAGGAACAAGTGGCGCGAGCGGCCAGGCTGAGCGACTTGTTTTCGCGCGAAGATACCGCTGAGATTCGTTACCTGATGAATCGCGCTCGCCGCACCGCCGTGGCGGGCACGCAGATCGAATACAAAGCCGAGCGGCGCGTGCTGCAACTGTCCCTTACCGTGGCCGCGCTCGATGAGCAGCGCAGTTCCGGATTCGTCCTGGTGGTGGAAGATACCAGCGAGCTTTTGCGCGCCCAGAAGGCCGAGGCCTGGCACGAGGTGGCGCGCCGCGTGGCGCACGAGATCAAGAATCCCTTGACACCTATCGCGTTGTGCGCGGACCGTATCGGGCGGCAGTTGGCGCGCGCCGAGCAAACCGCCGACACGCGGCGCATCCTGCAGGAGTGCTCGGCAACCATCGCCCGCGAAGTGGAAAGCGTGCGCACGCTGGTGGACGAATTCTCCCAGTTCACGCGTTTCCCGGCGGCGCAGCCGGTGCCCTCCGATTTGAATCAGATCGTGGAGACGGCCCTATCGGTGTTCGAAGGACGGCTGGATGGAATCCGCGTGGAGCAGGATCTTGCCCCGGACCTGCCGTTGGTGAGGGTGGATCGCGAGCAATTCAAGCGCGTGGTCGTGAACCTGGTGGATAACGCGGCGGAGGCCATGCAGGAGTCGTTGGTGAAGCGTCTCTACATCGGCACGCGAGCCACCGAGGCCGATTCGGTGGAACTCGTCATAGCCGATACCGGCGGCGGCGTTTCCCGCGAGGATAAAGAAAAGCTATTCCTGCCATATTTTTCGACTAAAGGGCGGGGAACCGGGCTGGGGCTCGCGATCGTCAATCGCATCCTGGCCGATCACGAAGCCACTATTCGCGTGGACGACAACTCGCCCACCGGAGCTCGTTTCATTGTGGAACTCCCGATGCGGGCTCGCGCGGAAATGGAATCTAAGCCCGATGCTCAAGTTCAAAGCCCCTCTCTAGGTCAAGCCCCAGTGTTGCCCCAAGTGGTGGAAGTGGCCTCGGCGGAGACCTCTTCGTGACGCCGGCGCGTATTCTGATCGTTGACGACGAACCACTCATCCGGCAATCGCTAGCTGGCGTCCTCGAAGATGAAGGCTATCAGACGCACGCCATAGCGACCGGAGAGGAATGTTTCCCGGAGATCAGCCGCAACGGGTATGATCTGATCCTGCTCGACGTCTGGCTGCCCGGGATGGATGGGCTGGAGACCCTGGCCCGCCTGCAAGAAATCCCTTTCGGAAGCCGGCCTGTGGTGGTGATTATTTCGGGCCATGGGACGATTGAGACCGCCGTCAAAGCCACCAAGCTAGGCGCATTCGATTTCTTGGAGAAGCCGCTCACCATCGAAAAAGTAACCGTGGTGGTGAAGAACGCCCTGCAACAACGCAAGCTCGAGTTGGAAGTGGAGCGCCTCAAGGAAGAGGGACGGCGTGAACTGCAGATCATCGGCGAAAGCGTTCCGATGAAGGCTCTGCGGCAGCAGCTGGCTCTGATGGCCGCTACCAACGGGCGCGTTCTGATCTATGGCGAGAGTGGCAGCGGCAAGGAACTGGTGGCGCACGCGATTCACAATAGCAGCGCTCGCGGCACTGAGGCTTTTGTTGAAGTGAACTGCGCGGCCATACCTGAGGACCTGATTGAAAGCGAGCTTTTCGGGCACGAACGCGGCGCATTCACCGGCGCGGTAACGCAAAAGAAAGGCAAGCTCGAAGTGGCCGATGGCGGCACGGTCTTTCTGGATGAAATCGGAGAGCTCTCGCCGCTCTTGCAGGCCAAGTTGCTGCGCGTTTTGCAGGAGCGTGAAATGGAACGCGTGGGTGGCACCAAGACCATTCGGTTGAATATCCGGGTGCTGGCCGCCACCAATCGCGATCTCGACCAGGCGGCGCAAAAAGGCGAGTTCCGGCGCGATCTCTTTTATCGCTTGAATGTGGTCTCACTCAAAGCTCCCGCTCTGCGCGAGCGTCCAGAGGACACTCTGCCACTGGCCGAGCACTTTGCCAGAAAATACTCCGCCGAGTGCGGGCGCAAGATTGTCGGCTTGGCTCCCGAAGCCCGGGCCTATCTGCAAAGCTACGCCTGGCCTGGCAATGTACGCGAGTTGGAGAACGCCATCGAGCGCGCCGTCGTGCTAGGCTCGGCCGACATGGTTCTCGCAGAAGATTTGCCCGAAAACATTCGCGAATCTCGCCCGGCCGCGGTCTCGGCCAGCATGTACGAAGAAGCAGTCGAAGCCGCCAAGCGCCAGGTAGTGCTGCAGGCTTTCGATCAGGTGAATCACGATCACGAGCAAGCTGCGAAGATCCTGGGGCTGCATCCTAACTACCTGCACAAGCTGATCCGGACTATGAACCTGAAGCCCGCGCTGAAACGCTCTCGGCGCTGACGTCGCCGCAGCGGCTTTGCGCTTTGGCGAGCGCATCATTCAACTGGCGAGCCAACACGCGTACTCTCGGATCCCGAACAATGTCGGCATGATGCCCGGGCGTATCATAGATCTGAATTTCGCCCTTCACCAGTTTTGCCCAGCCCAGCGTCCGATCGGAAGCGATCCAGGGAGGCTGCTTCGTGGCGCGGAACAAAGTGATGCCGCCCGAGTATTCGCCCGGAGCGTAACGACTCTCGGCCCAGCGCCCGGCCTCGTTCACTGCCCGAACAGCTTCCGGCAAGCGCTCGCGCCCCCCGATCCGATCTGCAATTCGTCTGGCTTTGGCACGAACATAGGGTAGGCGCTCACGGTGGCCGAGCACTAATATGTTATGCCAATGCAGGCTGAATCGGTAGAACCGCTTCTGCCAGTCGCTGGTAGCGCCCTCTGTAAGCAAAGGTCCAGGCACGGCGGTATCGAACAGCGCTACTAATCCCACTGTCTGGCCTTCCGCCGTTAATTGACGCGCCATTTCGTAGGCCACCCAGCCGCCGAATGACGATCCGCCGATATAATAAGGTCCTTCCGGTTGAAATTCGCGAATCTCAGCGACATATTGTTCGGCCAGTTCCTCGATCGTGAGTGTTTTCTGGGCCACTGCCGCTTGGATTCCATAGAACGGCTGATCGGCCTCCACGTGACGCGCCAGATCCACGAACTCGAGAACGTTGCCCCCAACCCCGTGAACGCAGTAAAAAGGGGCGCGTCCGCCGGAGGTCTTGAGTGGCGCAAGGTGGTTCCAATCGGGTTTGCGAGTGTGGTCCCTGAATAGATCCGCGAATTTCGCGATGGTGGGNNGTAATAAGCGGAAGGTCACGCTCTATGATCGGCTTCAACTCGGAAAGCAGCCGCACCGCCAAAAATGAATCGCCGCCCAGGTCGAAAAAGTCGTCGTGAATGCCGATTGGCGCCACTCGCATAACACGCTCCCAAATGCGCGTGAGCTTTCTTTCCATTTCATCGCGCGGCCTTGTGCCACTCGCGCCAACGCGAACTTCCTGGGCGTCGCTGACCGCTTTCAAAATCGCCGCCGGATCCGCGCGATTGGTTGCGATCCATGCGAAGTCAACGCATGGCCGAGCAGCCGGCGTCGTCGGGATGGAGTCGGTTGCCGGCTCAGGCAAGACGGCCGGTGAGAATCGAACGGCAGCCGCAATCTCTGACGGAACGCGATTCCCCATGCCCAAACTCGCTAGAAAATCCCGAGCGGGCGCATTCTTCGGCGTCGGAACAAACGAGATCTCAACCGCGGAAAGTGATCGCGCCACCGCGATCTCGCCGAGCCTAGCAACAATCGCGTGCTCCACGCCCTTGCCCAGAACCCGGCAACTCAGCAGGAAATCCCGGACGTGCAGCGCGTCATCTGCCGCTGCGTACATCACCAGGCCAACTTGCCCGTAGTCTCCGTAGCGATCGCTGACGAAGGCCGCGAGAATTTGCAGGGAACCGCTGTGGAGCGCCTCCTGGATTTGTGCCTCGGTGAACCGTCGTGTCGTGAAATTGAATTGATTGGTGCGCTGCGTCATCTGCGCGGCGCGCTCAATTTCCGCCGCGTCCCTCAATTCCCGGATGTCCACTTTCAATTCGAGGCCCGCGAGAAAGTCCGCATAGGAGAGGGACTCCGCCTGAACGCTGCGGCGCAAAGCATTTTCGCGATACATCGCCGTCCGCTTCCGGTCTTCCGCCGTGACTCCGTTTTGATCGAACGCCCATACGTGATCCAGAAATCGGGGGACCAGCTCAAGCGTTGCCGGTAGAGTCAAGGCCAGAACACCGGGGCATCGCGCTTCCACTTCCGCCGTCTCCATGGGATTGTCGTCCAGGAAGATGAATGAGTCCAGCCCCAGCGACAAGTCCCCGGCGAGCGCCTGAATATTTTCCGATTTTGGCTGCCAGTTCACGCGCCATACGGCGAAGTCCGATCGTGCGAGCGGCATCTCCGGGTGCGCATCGAAGGCCTCGTCCACATCTTCGGGAGCGTTCTTACTGCACACGCACAACAGCATGCCCTCTTGCTGTCGCGACTTCAGGAACCTCTGAACCGCGAGGCCAGCCGCATCCACCTCGATGCCCTGAGGGCCGCTCTCGCCGCAGATGCCTCTCCACAATGTGTTATCGCAATCGGTCACGATCACTTTGTACGGCGCTCGCAGTGAAGCATGAAATACGCGGGCAATCGCCGTTCCCAATGCCGCGTATGCTTCCGGCGTATACGGGATGTGTCCCAGTTGATCGGAACCTGCATCGTGCCAGTTCGTCACTGGATAAAGTTCCCGCAGCCGCTTGCTCGAAAGGAAGCGGATGGCCGACATTCCAGCCAACTCGCTTTCGAGCTCTTGCTCTAAAGTGTGCGGGGAAGCTGGGCAGATGCAAACCAGAAGAGGCGATTGTCCGATGGATGCCGCTGTTTTAAGAGCCGCGATCAGCTCACTACTCCGGCTCTTCCAATCGCTAACGTTTCTTCCGTATCGTCCCCAATCCTCGAAACGCACCAGCACAACATTGAGGCCATTCCTATTGCGCGCGAAAACGCTGTGCGGATCCACCAGCGTTTGGAGCATCTGATTATAAGGAGCAAATTCAACTTTGGCCGGGATAGAAAGCAGATTGAGCCAGTATTGCAGCGATTCGGCAACCGGCTCCGCGGTAAAAGTCGCACAAATCGCGATAACGCCGTCCACGTGTATTAGCCTACTCCAGTATTGTGCCATTCCAAGGCTAGGGAAAGGTCATCCCGCAACGGCTTCCGACCAGTACAATAAAAGCAAGATGTTAAAGCCTGTGATTGTGATCGATTCGGAGGTCATGAATGGAACTCCATGTTTCCGCGGGACTCGAGTTCCATTTAAGAATCTGATCGACTATCTCGAGGGCGGGCATTCTTTGGGAGAGTTCCTCCGTCAGTTTCCTACGGTTACGCATGAGATGGCAGTTCAGGCGCTTGAAGAAGCCAAGGAGTCGTTGCTAGCCCGAATCGCATGAAGATCTTGCTGGACGAGTGCCTGCCTCTCGATTTCCGGCATAGCTTCCCTAGCCATGAAGTCCACACTGCAGAGTGGGCCGGCATGAAAGGCAAGACAAACGGCGAGTTGCTACTTGCAGCCGAAGCATCGGGCTATGAAGTTCTGGTTACTGTTGATCAAGGAATACCTCACCAACAGTCTAATTCGGCCCGGAAACTCTCGATTATTCTGCTACGCTGCCGAACGAACCAGATCGATGACTTGTTGCCATTAGTGGATGCAATCGTTCAGGCGCTAGAAACAATCCAGCCTTCTCAAACCGTGGCGATTCCGTTCTAATCCCCAACCCCTAATCCCCAAGCAGCTCCAGCCCTTCCTTCACNNCTCACGCCCGTCATGCACCGATGATCGATCGGACATTCGCGCAATAAACAAGGGCTGCAATCCACCGGATGCCGGACCACGCGCGCATTCCGTCCCGTCGGGCCCGTCGTCGTATCGTCGGTCGCCCCGAAAATCGCGACCGTGGGCACGCCCAGCGCAG
>PKZC01000346.1 GCA_003132905.1 Bryobacterales bacterium
CGGAGTTCTGCACCCGCCGGGTGCAGATGGATCATGGCGCGCTCATGAATGCCCCATAGCGACGGGTCAGGTAACTTTGCTCTCACGTATTTTCGGATGTTCTCAATTTCTTCTTAGGTCGAGGCCTGTGTTCTTCGAGTTATTATATGGGCGATAATTTCGACTCATTATTTGCACTCGGACGTGCGGCAGTCTCGTCGCATCCACGACCATGCATCTTGCTTGTAAGCCATGNNATTGGCCAACCAGCGCCGCTCATACTCACGGGCATTTCTTCGATTTCAGCGGAATATATTGTTTCTTTTCGCCACGCCCACCACGACAGGTGGGGCACTGGGGCCGCAATTAAATTTAAACGAAAAAGCAACATTCTTTTCGGCGTCAATGCCTAGACCGATTGCGCTCGTTACACTGGGACGCTCGCCTTTCGTTTGTGCACTAGCCGCAGCGTCACAATGCGCTCCGCGCTACGCCTTTTCTTCGACATGACTGGCTCCTTTCCAAGCCCATCTTCACAAAATGCTTGGTCTAAACAATCCCAGTCGCGTCACTTGCTCAAAAACGAAGAGATCGATGCAGCTTCCACCAGCCCCGATGATTGCTCGAAAGTCGGAAATGGGACCTCGCGGTTTTCGGCGCGCGCCCGAAGCCAATCATCCCAACGCATCAATAGTTTTTGACGATTTCCCTCGGTGAGTTGAGAAAGCTCTGCTTTGCTCCATACGGCATTCGACGTTGCGTTATTAATGTGAGTGACAGCTGACTCAGAACAATAATAAACAAACCTTTGCGTAGCGGCGATTTTCAGGCAAAGATCTACGTCTTCGTAATAGCCTGGGCTGTAGATCGGATCAAAACCTCCTAACTCGCTAAAAATTCGTTTTGGGACGGCCAAGCAAGCTGCCGAGCAGTAATCGACAATTCTGGTCTCAAGTTCTTCGTGTGGGTGGAAGGCCTTTATTGTGCCCACTTGATGGGGATGCCCGAGTCCATCTATGAACGCGCCGGCCTCCTGCAGCCCTCCATCCGGATTGAGAATTCGAGGCCCTGCCGCACCTGCGTCGGGGTAGTTTTCGAGCGCGCTAATTAATGGCTCAAGCCAGTTGGATTTTACAAACGCGTCATTGTTGAGAAAGACGAGATACTGGCCCCTAGAGCACTGGGCTCCGATGTTGCACCCTCCGCCGAAATATTGATTTTCGGGCAATCTGATCAGCCGGAAACTGGATCCCGCGTCGATAAGTGTCCGCACCTCATCCGCTATACTGCCATTATCGACCACCAAAATTTCGTAGCGGCGTTCGAACGTATTCGCCCTAACAGCTTCCACGCATTTTATGGTTAAATCAGACTTATTAAAATTGAGAATAATGACGGAGACTTCCGGACTATCTGCGTCGTACACATTCCCTCCTGGCCCCATCAAGGCATCCGTTCAGAGATTTACGCGCGTGGCCCCTAGAGCGTTCGAAACGCGGAAGGTCAATGTGTATTCAACCGACGGAACCATAGTTTAAGCCATCTGAGCGGAGCTGTCACGCGCCAACTATTAGAACTCGAAAAAGCACTTCGAACAAGTTCGATTTCGGCCGTTGCATCCGCTAAACGAGACGATAAGGTCGCGAAATTCTCCTGCAACCTTTCGATTTCTATTTCTTTCTTCTCTGCAACCTTTCGATTTCTTTCCGGAGGTCGTCAATTTCCGCAAGTCTAGACGACAATTCCACCTCAATCGCGGCAGTATTGAGTTTGCCACGCTCCAGCTCTTGCTGGAGGTCTTTAATTTTTTGCACATGTTCAACGCGACCTGCGTGCAATCTTTTCAACTCTTGGTTTTGATGTTCCAGCAGATCTTGCGCTTCTCGAAACGCCGCAGCGTGGCCGCCCAACATTGCATAAAGATATCCTACCCTCGCCGATCGCTGGAGCAACAAATGATTCAACCGTGAGACATTGGCGACGCTGACCTCCGAAACCACCGGCAAAATGTCTAGTTGGCTAGGGCCAGACGCCAACTCCACTTGGAGTTCTTGCAAGCGAAAACTCGCCTCACGAAATTTCTTATCATCTCTGATTGGCGATAGAGCACTCTGCGCTGCATTATCGATGTGCATATATTCCGTCTCGATAGGACCGCCGGAAGTCGCACCGAGTATCGGGGAAAGCTCAGGCGCCTTGACCGGTCCTTTGTCCGCTTGGTATTTTATCTCTCTGGAATTTGGCGCGACGATTGCCGAAGCAGTACCGCTGTAAAGTCTATCAGAGATGTCCCCGAATCTCTTATCATTGGTGTCGAGGCCCGTCATAGCCTTCTCAAAGTTAGCCCAGACGTTATCAAGCCGCCGTTGCGCCTCTTCATCGTTCGGAGAGCCGGTGAGCTCGGTAAAAGCTGCCGATACCTCCAACAACAATGGATAAAAAGGATTGTGATGTTCGAATTCACTAATTTCTGCAATGTGGTGGCGCTGCGCAGGATTGATAAAAGCCGCGATATCGCGCTCGCTGTTTTTGATTGCAAAAAGATCATCGAAACCAAGCTGCACACCAATGCGTTGGACCGTTCGGCTCGGCTCACGGAGCAATTCTTCATAACGTACAAACGTTCGCTGATCGCCGCGTGTCTCACGTTCGGCCTCCAGAACGTGCCTAAGCCATAAAATAATACTATGAGCGACCGGAAGGCTATTGCGCTTTTCTAGCGAGCGGGCCACTTCCAGCGGACTGCGGATTGTTATGATAAAGCGAGGTTCCGCGCCAATCCGAGCTAGCACTTGGCGCCATATCGGCATTAACCGGCACATGCGCGGATCTTTCACGACAAAGAGCGCGGCGTCGTCATAATCCTCTTGAACAGCGATCGCGAGTTCATCGCAAAAAGAAGCCGCTGACGCAGAACCAAACCATTCAACAGGTATTCGATCGAATCCAAACCAGCTTGTGCCTGCCGCAGCAAGCAGACGCTCGTGAATAGCAATGATTTTTTCTGACTCAAAGAAACCATTAGGATTGTCAGGCTGCGGGGGCATTTGGCGCGCCGGAAGTCGCGCCCCAAGCAAACCCACCGTACCGGTAAGCGCCGACGTTCCGCTACGATGCATGCCAAGCACGAGGATTGCGTGACGCATTTTACTCATTATTGCACTTTATCGCGTGTACCTGAAAGACAATCGATTTTTCACGATATTCGCCCGTTTCAAGGTAAGAGACCATCTCACACGTACCTGTATCGTAAGCGCAGCCTGCGCTGTCGAATTCCGTCGCTATGTTAGACCATATTAAAGTCGAAGCCCCCCCGTAAACCTCTCGCATTCCCGCCCCGTAAAATTACCCCCATCGCCTTCTAACTTTTGCCCCTATGAGTTGGCCGGCATCCAATTTTGTTCCCCTCGTCTCCACGGGTTTTGGCGAGGCGTTAGGCCTCGTCCGAATTACACGGGAGGATAGAATGCCTGTAATTCTCCAACCAAAGGATGGCAACACCGAGGGGCAATCCCCGTGGTTGTCGCGCGGGCGTGGCGCATGTGCAGCTTGCGCTGCAGGGGATTCATCTGCACCGCTCGCCATGCAATGATATAGGGACATTGAACGCAAGGCTGACGCGAAGACGTAGCGACAGGGGCTTGGTGTTGGCGAAATCCAGCAGATTTATTTTGGTCCTGATCCGCCGTCTTTTCAAGCCGGTTTTCGCCACTAGCTGCCCTCAGGGGCAATTCTTGGATTGAAGCGGAATATATTTTCCCTTTTCTCCGACGCCTGCCACGACTGGCT
>PKZC01000245.1 GCA_003132905.1 Bryobacterales bacterium
TAGAAGAGGATTGATTAGACCAAATTGTTGCGACGGAATGTCCCACATTTGTAGACAGGTTGTCGCAATTCGCCCCCTGTCTTCATAGCAGTTACTACTGATAAGAGGGGCTTTTGATTTCAGTGTTAAGGATGCGGATTCCACGATTTAGAGCAGTGGCGCAATTGCAGCTTTGGGCACGAGCGATGTGAGCGTGAGATCTTCGAATGGAATGAAGGGATACGCTTCGCGCGCCGCTCGTGGAATAAGCGGATGGAGATCTCTGCGGAGCTCCTTCGCGCGGGATCTCGTCTGCGTCACCGTAGCGACGACAAAAGATTTCATGCCGGGATACTTTTTCGTGTGGCGTGCGAATCGCCTCGATTGCGACCAGGTTTTTGCGGCGCATCCCCGGAAGCTGTACCATACCCATGAGAAGTGGACGGTGCGTCAGCGCGAGAGATAGCGGCGGCGCTACAAGTGGGAAGCGGAACCGGTGCATCGTTTCCTGCTTTGCCACAAACGTACCCTGAGAGAGCTTCGCAACCCGTTCAACCAGGTCCTTCGCGGGTGGAATAAGCAACTGACGGGAGGATCTTCGCCAAATGGATCTCGCCAACATGCTCAGGAAGCAAATACCCGTGACCCGTGAGTAAGACAGTTGATGGCTCGGGTGAGCGACCCCTCCAACGCAGTCAACAGCCATACGGGAAAGCCCCCGTTAATCAGCTCATGCTCACACATTGCTCACACCATTTCGATCCGTAGGGGTAGCGTCGAGGATTATGCCAGTGCTGTTTTGTTTAGAATGTGCCACTTACGACTGCATCGGACTGCCCCGGACGGCGCGAAGCGGGTTCGATTCCCGTATCCGCACCGATCTAGCATGATCTTTAGATCCTGCACACATTTGTTGCGCAACGTAACCGATCTCTCTACAACTTAGACGAGACTTACGATCAAACAGCGCTGCGACCGCTGATAGTAGGGAATCAGCGTCCAAAATGCACTGCGGATACGAAGCTCTCTTCCAAAACCTTGTGGTTTTGGCAGGACGAAAGGGCTCGGGCGAAACCTAGTGGATCGGCCTTGCGTGTCTGGATCGATGTGTGGGCTTTTTGGAAGGCGAACCGGTGGGCGAACCGCCGCGAATGCCGCTTGACTACGATGGCGTTGCTATTGGGAGACCCCGGCGTCTGGCTCCTTCGTACGCGGGTCGTTCTCTCTCATATGCGTCGACCCGTTATGAAACCCGTTTGGATGCCGATCGTATTTGCACGGCTTCACTAACCGATCATGTGCAATCTGCAAGTGAACCATCTCGCCGATGGGGGCACGGCGCCGGCCGGGCTCCAGCGCCTCACGATTCGAAAAGTGGCCTGGGCCCGAAACTCGCTGGACTGAGGGTGTATACTGATCTGAATTTGGAGGCCAGGATGAAGATTCCAACGATGAAAAGCGCAATATGGGCTCTCGCATGCGTGACCGCTCTGCCCGCATTTGCAGCTTCGTGCGACAGCCTCGCATCGCTCGCGTTGCCGGACACGACCATCACTATGGCTCTGGTTGTGCCGGCGGGCCAGCTCTCAGTTCCAAACGAGGGGCAAGCAAGGCGGGAGGGTACGAATCCCTACGCGGATCTCCCTGAGTTCTGCCGCGTGGCGGCAACCATCAAACCCACCAGCGATTCAGATATCAAGGTAGAAGTTTGGCTGCCTACAAGCGGCTGGAACGGCAAGTTCCAGGCCGTCGGGAACGGCGGTTGGGCCGGCGTCATCAGTTACCGGGAGTTGGGCGACGCGCTTCGACGCGGCTATGCCACCACCTCCACCGACACCGGGCATGTGGGAGGCCGGGGCACTTTTGCGCTCGATCATCCAGAAAAGCTCGTCGACTTCGCGTGGCGCTCCGAACACGAAATGACCGTAAAGGCCAAGGCCGTCATCAAGGCTTTCTACGGCAGCAAGCCCCGCCTTTCCTATTGGAACGGTTGCTCGACAGGCGGCAGGCAGGGCCTCAAGGAGGCGCAGAAATTCCCGGATGATTACGATGCCGTCATCGCCGGTGCGCCGGCCAACCGGACGGCAATCTCGTTGTGGATCGCCGCCGCCGTGCTGAAGGACCCGGCCAGCTACATCCCCCCCAGCAAATATCCGATGATCCACCAAGCCGCGTTGGCCGCCTGCGATGCGCGCGACGGGCTGAAGGACGGCCTCATTGACGATCCCACGCAGTGCGACTTCGATCCCAAAGTGTTGCTCTGCGAGGGCGCGGATGGGCCGTCCTGCCTTACTGCTCCACAGGCGGAAGCCGCGAAAAAGATTTATTCTCCCGCCGTCAACCCGCGTACCGGCCAGCAGATGTTTTCATCGCTTGTTCCGGGCACGGAACTGGGCTGGGGCGTTCAGGCCGCTGGTCCGGAACCCTCCGCTCCCATCTACGATCAGTACCGATACGTCGTGTTCAAAGACCCCAATTGGGACTGGCGGAGTTTCAACTTCGACAGCGACGTCGTGCGTGGCGACTTGCCGGAAAATTTAGTCATGAACGCCACGGATCCCAACATAAAGCCGTTTTTCTCACATAACGGAAAACTGCTGCTGTATCACGGATGGAGCGACCCTAATGTCCCGGCACTGAACACCATCAAGTATTACAAGAGCGTAATCGACACCATGGGCGGCGCGGCCAAAGCTTCAGACAATATCCGGTTGTTCCTGGAGCCTGGAATGGGTCACTGTGGCGGCGGTGAAGGACCTAATGTGTTTGACAAAGTGGGTGCGATCGAGGAATGGGTGGAACAGGGCAAAGCCCCACAGAAGCTGATCGCGTCGCACAGTACCAGCGGCAAGGTGGACCGCACCCGTCCACTATGCCCTTATCCTCAGGTCGCCAAATACAAAGGCTCAGGCAGCATCGACGACGACGCCAATTTTGCGTGTAAGCTGCCCTAATACTTGACCAGAGCGAGGGCCGGTCAGCCAGTGAGACGAGCCGGCAGTGGAAACTCCCGGTACGAGATGCCCGCCCCCAGAATACGTTTTTCGCCTCACGCGTGTTCCTTTACCGACTAAACAGTGCAATGATCAGTCCCGGCACCATCGACGTATGAGTCGCGAAGAGTAACCATGCACACGAGGGACGTAGTCACCGCCTCGGCCCTCTTCCTCAGGCTGGCAAAACTTGATGCGATCAACGTTGGCATTGAGTCACAGCAGCTTGTGCTTCGCTGTCTACTTGCGATGGCGAGGCTCGGTATCCTACGAGGCAATGGACATTAACAACATGCTCGCAGAGCTGCGGACGGAGCGTGAGAACCTCGAACGGGCCATCGTCCACTCTGGAGCGCCTGGCGGCCGGCCGTGGCAAACGCCGGGGCCGCCCGCCGGCCTGGATGACCGCGCGGTAAAGCGCCGCGGCAGGCCGCCGGGAAGCACGAACAAGCCGAAGGCCATCTGAGCGCGCGAAACGGTCCGTCGTTCCCATGCTTCGATTGTGCCAAGGCAAGTCTATGCCGCTATTGACACACACCGTACTCTCAGCGATTATGAGGACACATTTTTGATCGCAGGAGTGTGCCATGGCCGAACCGGCAAGTGTCGAGACGATCACCAACAACCTCTCGCGGCGCGCATTCGTGGCGACGGCGGCGGGGCTTGGCAGCTTCGCGATCGCGCAAGGCACGCCCGCGCGTGCCGCCATCGTGCACGCTGATTTTTCGACGCTCCCGGCTTACGGTAACGGCACGATCCCCCCTGGCATCCGTTCGCGCCAAATCGCCAACGTGAACGGCATGACCGTGCATATTTTGGAGGCAGGTTACGAAACGCCGGACCGACCGGCAGTTTTGCTTCTGCATGGTTTCCCGGAGCTCGCCTATAGCTGGCGCAAGGTGATGCCGTCTCTGGCGGCAGCCGGCTATCACGTGATCGCCCCCGATCAGCGCGGCTACGGTCGCACCATCGGCTGGGATGATTCCTACGACGCCGATCCGGATCAGTTTCGAATCCTCAACATGACGCGAGATACCATCGGGCTCGTCTATGCGCTTGGCCACCGCTCGGTAGCGATGGTGGTCGGACACGACGCTGGCGCGCCGGTAGCCTCCTGGTCCGCGCTCATCCGGCCAGATATTTTCCGTTCGATTACGATCATGAGCTCGCCATTTGAAGGCGCACCCTCGTTGCCCTTCGACACAGCGAACGGCGCACCCCTGCCGCACCCGGCAGTCACGGATGACGAACTGGATGCCGAGCTCGCGAAGCTCAACCCGCCGCGGAAATACTATCAGAACTATCAGCGCACCCGCGGCGCCAACGACGACATGCTTCACGCGCCGCAGGGCCTGCACGCCTTCTTCCGCGCGTATTATTTCTACAAGAGCGCCGACTACAAAGGGAACAATCCCCATCCCCTGAAGGCGCGCACCGCCGAGGAGATGGCGCAAATTCCGA
>PKZC01000177.1:0-18134 GCA_003132905.1 Bryobacterales bacterium
AATATCCCAACCTGTTCCTGTTTTTCCTGGTGCCGAATCGCGGGCATAGCGTGGATGAGAACGAGAAGGCTTGCTATCAGATTATCGAGCGTTTGAAAACTCAAAAGGTGAGTGACGACACGCTGCAACGCATCAAAACCAAAGTCCGCGCGGCGCTCATCCGGCGGCTGGATAGCAACTCCGGAATGGCCGACGCATTGACCTCCTATCACGCCAATTATGGCGATTGGCGCAAGCTGTTTACTAGCATCGACGATACCGATAAGGTGACGGCTGACGACGTGATGCGCGTCGCCAAGCAGTTNNTCTGGTGCCGGAAACGCGCACCGTAGGTTATACGGTGACGCCACCCGCGGGGGCCTCGCCCGCCGCACCTCAAGTGGAAGGAGACGCGAAATGAAGACGCTGGTTCTTTCGTTGGTTCTTTGCATGGCAGCCGGCGCGCAAACCGAGGTGCACCACGCCATCGTACTGCCTTCCTACAAGGATCTGAAGTACCCGCCGCTGCCTCCGTTGAAGGTTCCCGATCCTACCGAAATCACGCTCTCGAATGGAATGAAGTTGCTGCTGCTTGAAGATCACGAGCTTCCCCTCATCAGTGGCGCGGCATTGATTCGCACCGGCAATCTTTTCGATCCGCCGGATAAACGCGGGCTGGCCGGGCTCACGGGCGAGGTTTTGCGTTCGGGCGGGACGAAAACACGCACCGGCGATCAGCTCGATCAGGATCTCGAAAACGTGGCCGCGTCCATCGAAAGCCAAATCGGCGAGACCAATGGGACGCTGTCGTTCTCCTGCTTGAAAGAAAATACAGATCAAGTGCTGGCGCTGTTCCGCGATCTGCTTACGGGGCCCGAGTTTCGCCAGGATAAGGTGGATTTATCGAAGACCCAATCGCGCAGCGAAATCTCGCGCCGCAATGACGATCCCGGCGGCATTGCGGAACGCGAATTCAGCGATATCGTTTACGGCCGCAACACTCCGTATGGCTGGTCCATCGAATACGCCGATATTGACAACATCCAGCGCGACGACCTGATCCGCTTCTACCATCGCTATTACTTCCCCGCGAACATCACGATGGAAATCATCGGCGATTTTTCAACCGCCGATATGAAAGCTAAACTGGAACAGGTTTTGGGTAGCTGGCAATACACGCAACCGGCGGTTCCCGCGTTTCCCAAGGTGGAAGAGAAGGCCTCCCCGGGCGTTTATCTGGCATCCAAAGACGACACCACGCAGACCTTCTTTCACGTCGGTGAGCTGGGCGGTGATTTGCGAGACAAGGATTATCCGGCGCTCGAAGTGGCCTCTGAAATTTTAGGCGGTGGTTTCTCCAGCCGGCTTTTTCAAAGCGTACGTACCAAGCACGGATGGGCCTACAACATTTCCGCCAACTGGGCCGCCAATTACGATCATCCTGGAACGTTTCAGATCTCCGGCAGCACCCAATCCGCGCATACAGTAGATACGCTAAAGGCGATTGGCGATGAGCTGGAAAAAATTCGAACCACCGAGGTGTCCGACGAGGAATTGCAGACCGCCAAGGACACGGTGCTCAATGGCTTCGTCTTTAATTTCGACCGTCCCAGCAAAACCATCAACCGGCTGATGATTTACCAATATTACGGTTATCCGAAGGATTTCATCTTCCAGTACCAGAAGGCGATTGCTGCCGTGACCAAGGCCGACGTTCTTCGTGTGGCCCAGCAGCATTTTCAGCCGAAGAATCTGAGCTACGTAGCGGTGGGCAATCCCAAAGACTTCGGCACGCCGCTGGCAAGCCTTGGCATGAAGGTGGAACCCATCGATCTGACCATTCCCGAACCCAAGCCGGAGGCCGCGCAGGCCAACCCCGCTTCGCTCGCTGAGGGCAAGGCGCTTTTGCAGCGGGTGCAGCAAGGTTTGGGCGGAGCCGACAAACTGGCGGCTGTCAAAGATCTCCAATTTCACGCCAATCTCGAAATCTTCACTCCCGGCGCATCCATGAAGGTGAAGCAAACCACTTCGTTTATCGCGCCATCGACGGTGCGGCAGGATAACGAGCTGCCCTTCTTGAAACAATCCGTCTATTCGGACGGAACCTCAGGCTGGCTCTCGGGAATGCAAGGCGTGCAGAACCTGACGCCGCCCGTTCTGAAACAAATCCATGGCGAGGCGTTTCGGCAGATCGCAAACCTGGCGCTCAGTGATCGCGATGCCGATCGCACGGTGAGCGAAGTCGCCGATGGAGTGCTCGAAATTTCCTCCAAAGACGGAGAAAGCGTGCGCGTCACGGTGGACCAGAAGACCGGCGTTCCCGAGAAACTCGCTTACAAACAGTCGCCCGCCGAAGGTGGAAGCGATGTGGAAGAAACATTTTCGGACTGGCGCGATGTGGATGGGGTCCGGCTGCCTTTTCAATGGTCCATTCTGCAAGGCGGCAAAAAGTTCGCGGGCGCGACGGTGCAGGATTACAAGATCAATTCCGGCCTGACCGCGGAGACGCTCGGCCAAAAACCAGCGAACACCAAACCACAGTTTGCAGTGCCTGCGGGTGCGAAACCTCCCGAACCTAAGCCATGAAGATTCTCTTCTTGGCGCTCGCCGCTTCGCTGCTGTTACGCGCGGAAACCCCCGAGCAGCGTGGTAAGCGCGTGGTGGACGAGTGTCTGCAAGCCCTGGGCGGCGATCGTTATCTCAACATGCAGAACCGCGTAGAAACGGGCCGCGCGTACTCGTTCTATCGCGATAATCTGACCGGATTGAGCATCGCGACAATCTACACACGTTATGATTCGGGCATAACCGATACGGCCCATAATCTGGCCCAGCACGAACGCGACAACTACGGGAAAAAGGAAGACTACGGGACTCTTTTCACCGACAAAGAGGCTTGGGACGTCACCTATCGCGGCGCGCGTCCGTTGCCCGCGGACCGATTCACGCGCTACAAGGAAACAACGCTGCGCGACGTGTTCTACATCATCCGCGTGCGCCTGCACGAACCCGGTTGGGTGATCGAATCGAAAGGCTCCGACGTCATCGAGAATCGGCCGGTTGATATCGTTGACTTAACCGACGCCGACAATCTGAATACTACGGTTTACTTCGATCAGATCACCAAGCTTCCGGTCCGGCAGGCCTTCTTCCGTCGCGATCCGGTCACGAAAGACAGAAACGAAGAAGTCACGCATTTTACCAAGTACCGCGATACCGGAGACGGCATTCAGTGGCCTTTCGCCATTGAGCGCGACCGCAACGGCGAAAAGATCTACGAGATTTTCTCGAATTCCGTGGAAGTGAACGACAAGAAGGCCGGCAACGACCTGTTTCTGTTGCCGTCCACCATCAAGCTGCTGAAACCGGAGTAGGCGTCGAAACAAGCTTGGGCGCGGCCGCGCTCCCGTCCGGCTGGCCGATGGGAAATTCAATGGTTACCAGCAAGCCGGGATGCGCATTTTGCGCGGTTAGTTTGCCCTTATGCAACTGCACCGAGCGCCGCGCAATCGCAAGACCTAGGCCCAATCCGCCGCTCGATCGATTGCGATCGGAATCGACGCGATAGAACGGATCGAAGATCCTGGTCAGCGCTTCATCCGGAACTCCCGGGCCGTAATCGCGCACGCTAATGAGCGCGGCATCGTGCAGCTTCGCCAGTTCCACATCTACCGATGTTGCCCGCGGCGCATAACGGATGGCATTTCGGATCACGTTCTCTAGCGCCCGGCGTATCAGTTCTTCATCGCCACTGACGACGGCTGAAGCGGGCGCTTTCAGCAGCAGAGTGCAGTCCTTCGCTTTGGCCTCAAGCAGCGAATCGTACACCAGATCGGCCAGCAGCTCATCCAGATGGACGGCATCCGTCTTTTGCATCGATGGATCCGCTTCCACGCGCGTTACCTGCAGCAGTTCCGCCACCAGTTCATTCAAGCGGTCAGCCTCTTTTTGAATGCGATCCAGCATATGGTCGCGGTCTTCGCCGGAACGCGCGAGTTCCACGGCGACACCCAGGCGCGCCAGCGGGCTGCGCAGTTCATGCGAAATGTCGAGCAGCAAGCGGCGTTCGGCCGACAGCAGGGTCTGAATACGGCTGGCCATCTGATTAAAGCTGCGCGCCAGTTCTCCCAACTCATCCTTGCGATTGGCGGNNGGGCGCGCGCGCCGAGAAATCGCCCCGCCCGAAGCAATCCACAACCGCTCGCAACCGCCGCACGGGCGACGTCAGATGATAAGCGAAGGCGTAGCACAACAGCACCACCAACCCGATGATCCACAGATGCTGCGGCTGCAGGAAGAAGAACGTCCAATTGCGCCGCTGATCGATCAAGAAGAGCCGGTACTGGTGCGTGGAATCCTGCCGCGCGATAATCGGCGACCTTCCGCCAAACGGATAAGGCAGACGCCAGCGGCCGCGTGGCTTCGGCAGTGTCATCAATTCCGGATGCGCTTTCCCCGTCAACAGGTCAGTACCTTTGGCGTCGGTGAACACCACTCGAAACTGAGTGATCTGCTGGAACTTCGCCAGCGCCGCGGCCAACGCGTCCCGGCCGCCGGTCTCATAGGCGCGTTTCGCCTGCTCGGTCTGCACGCTCAGCAGCATGCCCAATGGACCGCGTCCCTCGGCCGAACTAAACGTCGCCGCCGTCGTGATGATGATGCCGGCGATAGCAACGGCCGTTGTGGCCAGGAACCAAAGCAGCGTTTTTGCAAAGAGAGATCTCATGGCATCACGTCATCCGGTGAGCGCGTCCTCCGGACTTTGGCAGAACTGGTAGCCCACTCCGCGAATGGTTTTGATCACCGGCCGGCTGCTTTCCAATTTGCGCCGCAGATGGCTGACGTGCATGTCGATGGAACGGTCAAACGGCGTGGCTTTGCGGTTATAGAGGCTCTCCATCAATCCGTCCCGCGATACTACCCGGCCGGCGTTCCGCATCAGCTGTTCCAGGATATCGAATTCCAGGGTGGTTACCTCCACCGGCTTGCCGTCGCACGTTACTTCGCGCGTTCCCGGATCCAGCGCCACTCCGTTGATCTCCACCTTGCCGCGATTTATGCGGGCTTCGGTGCGCCGTAAAATCGCCTTGACCCGTGCCGCCAGTTCGCGCGGATTAAATGGCTTGGGAAGATAATCGTCGGCCCCCAGTTCGAGGCCCACAATCCGATCCACATCCTCACCGCGCGCCGTCAGCATCAACACGGGAACGCGGCTGGTGAGACGAAGACGTTTGAGAATCTCAAAACCGTCCAGCCCGGGCAGCATCACATCCAGGACAATCAGGTCGTAGCCACCTTGCTGCGCCGCCTCGAGCGCGGCGTGGCCTTCATGAATGCATTGCACCGTGAAGCTCTCACGCACCAGGAATTCCTTGAGCAGAGAGCACAACTCAGCGTCGTCGTCGACGATTAAAAGACCCATCTGACTTTATGGTAACGCACGGTCGGACGGTGACCCTCAACCGCGAGGTCTTTAACGATGCCGACTCCCCGATCGGGCCTATTCGAGCGAGAAAACGATCAACGTTCCGCCCAGGTTCGTGTAGTCGGCGAGCGATGCGGTAAGGCCCACGGCACCTAGTCCTTCAGTCCCTTTCGTCAGCCCCTCGGCAAGGCCAATCGCCGCCCATCCTCCCACTCCCGAGAGCACCGCGACATATTGCTTACCGTTGTGCGTGTAACTGATGGGATTGCCGATGATGCCGGACGGCGCATGGAATTGATACAGAATCTTTCCCGTCGCCTGGTCGGCGGCTTTGAACCAGCCATCCAGTGTGCCGTAAAAGAGCACGCCGCCGTCGGTGGTTAACGGCCCGCTATACACTTGGAACATTTCGTTGACAGACCATTTTGTCTGCCCGGTAACTTGATCAAAGGCGATCAGCCTGCCGCGAACATCGCCGTGGTCGGCGGGGTACATGCTCAGCGTCGCGCCAACGTACGGAAACCCGCCGCGATATTTCACGCTGAACGCCTGGTAATCCATGCAGATGTGATTGGTGCCCAGGTAGAAGAGCTTACTCTTGGGATCGTACGACGCGGGCTGATGATTTTTCGCGCCCTGCGCGGCCGGACAAATGTCCTTCACGTTGACGTCTTCCTTGGTCATCTTGGCATCGTTAAGAACCGGGCGGCCGGTCTGCATGTCGATCTTCTCGGCCCAGTTGGTGGACGGGTCGAATTTGTTCGCTCTGAGAAGCTTGCCATTGCGGCGATCCAGCACGTACGCGAATCCATTGCGATCGAAATGCGTCATGGTGGGGATGGTCTGGCCGTCGATAACGCTGTCAGTGAGAATGCTCTCGTTGATGCCGTCGTAATCCCAGGCGTCATGCGGCGTCATTTGATAAACCCATGCCGCCACGCCGGTATCGGGATTGCGCGCGAACAAACTGGTAGACCATTTGTTGTCGCCAGGCCGCTGTCCGGGGTTCCATGTGCCGGGATTCCCGCTGCCGTAGTACACCAGATTGAGCTGAGGATCGTACGTGTACCAGCCCCACGTTGTGCCGCCGCCGAGTTTCCATCCATCTTCCATCCACGTCTTGAGACTGGAATCTTTTCCCACCGGTTGTTGCGTGGCTGCATCCACGGTCTTGGCGGGATCGAAGAGCATGTCCTGATCGGGACCCACGCTGTTGGCGCGCCACACCATCTTGCCGGTATTGAGATCGTACGCGGTGAGATGTCCACGCACCCCGTACTCTCCGCCCGAAATGCCAACGATCACTTTGTCATGCACCACCAACGGAGCGATGGTCATGGTCTGGCCCAGCTGCGGATCGCCATTCTGAACGCTCCAAAGCACCTTACCGGTCTTCGCGTCCAGCGCGTAGACATGCGTGTCCAACGTGGAAATGAGAATCTTCCCGTCGGCATAGGCTACGCCCTTGTTCACCAGATCGCAGCAGGCCACCGATGGTGAAAACTTGTCCTGCTCCGGAGCGAACTTCCAAACGATTTGCCCAATCTTATCCAGGTCGATGGCGTACACGAAGTTCGGGTACGAGCTTTCGAAGTACATCATGTTCCCAATCACCAACGGCTGGCCTTCTTGCCCGCGTAGCGTCCCGGTGGACATGGTCCAAGCAACCTTCAGCTTTCCGGCGTTTTTATTGGTGATCTGGTTTAGTTTGCTGTGACGGCTGCCGGCGTAATTGCCCAAAGGAATTACCCACTGATTGGGATCCTGAGAATCCTTTTGGAGCGTATCGTCAGCAACGGTGATCACGGGAGCAAGCAGAGCGCAAGCCCCGAATGCAATCGTAAGGCGGAAGAGCTGCTTCGTCGGGTTCATTTCAAGAACTCCTTTTCTTTAGTCCTGCGCGGACGGTGGCCTGCCAGGTGACACCAGATCGAGGCTGCGTCCTTTTACGTACCGGAAAATGTGAACAACATCATCCTCGCTAAGGAAGCCGGCCCAGGCGGGCATGCCTTGTTCCTTTTTCCCCGCCATCGCGATTGATAGAAAATCGCGCTGCTTCATTCCAACCGCGAGTGAGTGCCGTAGATCGGGAGCTAGCTGGCTGCCGCTGGCATCCGTGCCATGACAACGATAGCAGTACGAATTATAGAGCTGATATCCGTGAAAAACTTCCTTGGTTACTTTTGGTCCCTGGCCGTCTAAGAAGAGCGGGAAATCCAGGCTCACCGTGGTCCCATCTTTCAGCTTGTAAGGATATGTTTTTGTCTCGCTCTCGCCGGGAGCGGTTGCTGAAGCGGCCTGGGAAAGAATCCATTTCGCCATCGTCGTGCGCTGCCCCTCAGTCAAATCCGGATGAGGCGTCATACCGTTGCCGCCATCCCGGATCTTCGTGGCCACTTTTTCGACAGCATCCGTTTGCCCGGCATGGCTCTTGGCTATGGCCGCATAAGCCGGCCCAACCACCTGGCGATCCAAAGCGTGGCAAGAAGAGCAGTCGCTATCTTTGATCAGTTTTTCTGCGATCAGCTTCTCTGCATCCTGCGCCGCGGCCGATGCCGCCACAGCCGAGATCATAACGATTGTCAGAATGCCGCGTCTCAATGCTGCGAGTCTCCATGCCGTGGCGCGGACGAAATCACACCACCTTCAGTCAGGATGGCGGTGAGTTCCGACTGGTGATTTACGATCACCTCATCCAGCCTCTTCTTCAAAGCCTCGTCGCCAGTGCGAACGCCCATCGACATGGGGAACGTGTATTGCTCCGGCGGCCCCAGGGCTCGCTCGTTCGGAACCGGCACAACTTCCAGATCCGGAGCGCCGCGTAAGAATGCCCCGATGGCAGGCTGCCAGGTGATCAATACGTCAATCTTTCCGTTCTTCAGTGCATCCAGCATCAGCGCGGGCGACTGGTCGTTATCCGTGGCGACGTCGAATGCCATCGCAGCCGGGATCATCCCGCGCATCTTGAGCGCGTCCTCGGCGGGCGTCTCGCGTTCAAACCCGACCTTCACCCTCTTCAGCGCCGGTGAATCCATGCTCGTAATGTCGAACTTTTTGCTCTTCTCGAAAACGAAAACGTAGGACGAAATGTAGTAAGGCTGCGTGGTAAGCTCTTCCGGGCTGGCATAGGGAATGCTCATGATAACGTCGCATTTCTTGGCATCGAGTGTGGAAGACAGGAACTGGGGAAAGCCCCCATGGCCGCGCTGGCTTGCCCACGTGTACTGCACGGTTTCACCCAGCGCCTTCGCGACTGCTTCCGCGATTTTGTTCTCAAACCCAGCCCCGGCCCGATTGGAATACGGCAGGTAATCGGGATCGGCGCACACGCCCAATGCCGCGGCGGAGCTCGAAAACAGAACCGCCCAAAGGCAGCCGAGAACCAACGGATTTACGATGGCGCTAAATCGCATAACTTCCCCCGCCGCCCTATCCCGGCGGAGACTGGTACACATCATATACTCCTTTTAATCGAAACGGGCGGGCTATCGGAGAACGGACTGCACGGAGGTCGGGATTTCAGGCCGGGCTGGCTCTACCACTTCACAGGCTTGCCGATTTCAAGCGGCCAGACTTCAGTCCGCGGGAAAGTTTTCAGCTCACGTGCCAGNNCCAGCTCCGCCGGAGTGCCAGCCAATGCGGGGAACGTGCCGAAATGCATCGGAATCACTTTCTTGACGTTCAGTAATTGGCAGGCTAGCGCTGCTTCTCGTGGACCCATGGTGAAGAAATCGCCGATCGGCAGGAACGCCAGCTCGGGCTTGTACAGCTTTTCGATCAGCTCCATATCGGAGAACACCGCAGTGTCCCCGGCAAAGTAAATCGTACGCTTGTCGGGCATGTGCAGAACGTAGCCGGCCGCCTCGCCACCGTAGAGAATCTGATCGCCATCTTGAATGCCGCAACTGTGGACGGCGTGCGTCATCGTGACTTTGATCGGACCCACGTCCTGCGTTCCGCCTTTGTTCATGCCGCTGCAGGTCTTCACGCCTTTCGACGTCAGCCACACGCAAGTCTCATAGATCGCGACTACCTTCGGGCTGAACTTCTGCGCCAGCGGCACGGCGTCATGGATGTGATCGAAATGAGCGTGCGAAACCAGAATCGCATCCACGCGATCGATCTTGTAACCCTTGGGATACGCCGGATTGCCGTCGATCCAGGGGTCCATCAAAATCACTTCGCCAGACTCCAATCGAAATTGCACGGTCGCGTGACCGAGCCAGGTGATCTCAATCATTCTTGTACTTGTGTTCCCTTCGCCCCCGGAATCGTTCCAGGACTCGCAGCGGGTACCTGGATTCCATCGCCGTACTTCGCCACACCGGGAATGCTGATGGGCAAGTGACCGGTGATCGCGATTTCGCCGAAGAGCGCCTTGGCCAGCGCAATCTCGGACGTCGGCGTCGGGCTATAAGTAGTGAGGTACGCGCTCACCTTCGGAAAGGTGCGAACCAGGTACGGATTGCCGAGCGACACCAGCATCACCGGAGCCTTGCCCCCGATAAGCCCGTTGAGAAAATCCGGATAACCGCCCGGCAGCGCGACATTGCCGCGATAAGCGCTGACGGTCACGTATGCCGCCGCAATGATCTGGCCGCAGTTGGAGGTCTTCTCGGCCACTTGGTCCAGGTCGGCTTTGCTCATCCCCGGATCGAGCACCGTAGTCGTCACATTGGGCGCGCGCTTCTTCACTTCATCGATCAAACGGATTCCCTGCTGGCTGCGCCGTCCTTCTGTAAGAGCGATCAGGCAAGTTGTGTCTGGATGACGGATGGGCAGCGAATCTTTGGAATCCTCCACCAGCGTCACGGCCCGATCGGCCACCTGCTGGGCGCGTTCCCCGTCCTCGGGCGAATCCACAACATCGGCGATCGCCTCCAGATCCACAAGCTTCTTGCTTCTGAGCCCGAGCCGCGCTTTCGCCGCCAGCACGCGGTTGACGCTTTCATCCAGGCGCTTGCGGCTGATCCGGCCTCTTTCTACCGCTGCAACCAACGCGCGAATGGCTTCTTCGGGACGCTTCGGCATCAGCAGCACATCCGCGCCAGCTTCGATTGCACGTATCGATGCTTCCGAGGAATCGAACATCGCTGCCAGGCCCTGCATGTCCATCGCATCGGTGACCACCAGTCCATGAAAGCCGAGCTCTTCGCGCAAGACACCGGTAATGATTTTGGCCGACACAGTCGCCGGCAGATTGTCCGGATCGAGCGACGGCACGTTGAGATGCGCGGTCATTACTGCGTCCACGCCCGCCGCAATCGCACTCCGGAAAGGCGTCAGCTCCACGGCTTCGATTCGATCGCGATCGGCGTCCAAGCGCGGCAGCGACAGATGGCTGTCTTCGGTGGTGTCCCCATGCCCCGGAAAATGCTTGGCAGTTACCAGCACTGGATTCTTGCGATCCGAATGCGCGCCATTGATGTAGGCTTCCACAAAACTCGCCACCTGTTCGGGGTTCTCGCCGAACGAGCGAATGTTGATGATCGGATTGTCGGGATTGTTGTTGACGTCCGCAACCGGCGCGAACACCCAGTTCACGCCCATGGCACGCGCGTCGCGAGCGGTGTCGGCTCCTTCTTCGGTGACTCCAGCCAGATCCTGCGCGGCGCCGAATGCCATGCTGTAAGGCCACGCTGTTGTCGAGTTCACACGCATGGAAGCGCCGCGTTCGAAATCGGCTGCGACGAACAGCGGCGTTCGGGCTAGCTTCTGTAATCGGTTCAACAGCGCCGCCATGGCGTAAGGCTCGGCATTTCTTACGCCGCCATTGAGTGAATGGCCCGTCACGATGACACCGCCCACGTGAAGATCGCGGATCAAGTGCTGATATTTGCGATACTCCGCCGACCGCGTGTTGGCGAGTTCACCGTAGATCGGCACAATAATCAGCTGCGCGGCCTTATCGCGCAAGCTCATGGAGCGCGTCCATTGCCGGACCGAAGGATTGATGGTCTTGTCGACGGCTTTTTTTACTTTGGCGCGCGTCGCGGCGCTGGATGCTGAGGTTGAAAAGGCGATGCAGAGTACGAGGGCGATCCACGCGCGTGCCGGCATCTGCTTCTACTTTACCGCGAACGGACGCGCCACACCTGCCTGAGGCTAACGTGTTTTCCGCTTGTCGTTCTTCGGTCCACCCTGAGAACCGGATGGTTTCTTTGGCGGCGCCTGTTGCTTGCGCAACAATCGATTCACCGCGCGAATCAACTGGCCCACTTCGTTGTTGCTTTTCTGCAGAACGATGTCGGCGCCGGTGCTGGCTTCGTCCAACCCGAGAGTGTCGGTAAATCCAGAGATCAGGATCACCGATGTTGCCGGATGAAGTTTTCTCAATCGTCCGATAAATTCGACGCCGTTCATCTTGGGCATCTTGTAGTCCGTCACCACGACATCGAATCCCTGCTTGCCGCACAAGTCGAGCGCGTCACCCGCGGTGCCCGCAGTCAACACATGATGACCTAGCTCTTCCAGCACACTGCGCCGCGCCGCTAATCCCATGGAGTTGTCGTCGACTAAGAGAATCCTTCCGGACGGATTCTGAGAAGGTGAGTTGGCCATCGAGAGGACCCATCGAACTTAACAAAGCTGTCATGGCATGTCAATGAATTTCTATCAGCATGGAAAGTCGAAAGATCGAGAGCTTGACTTGCGATGAAGGAGCGGCGTGTCGATGTTGACCAAGAGAAAATTTCCGTCTTGGCGAAGACGAAAACTATTCCACGGCCCTTGGCGCGGTGTATCCGGCTTTCGTGATCACCGTATACTTCACCGGTTTTCCCTTCTCGGTGATTTTTAACGCGTCGCCGGTTTGCGGATCCACCAACTCCACCTTGACCTTGCGGAACTGGCCGTCTTTGGCCTGATTCGACGGCTGGTAGGTCAGCGAGTATTGATTGCGCAGCGCGGCGGAGACGCTCTGGAAGATACTGGGGAACTCGGCGAAGAAGCGTGGGAAGTACGCTTGGCCGCCGCTCTCGCGCGCGAAAGTATTCATCTCGTTGTCGGCCTGCAAAAAGTCCATGCGCTGTGTCTCGCTCATGTACTGCTCCGCCATGATCCGCATGGCCTGCAGCATGCTAATCGCGTATACGGGCACGCCTGCCTCTTGCACGGCCTTTCTGGCTTTGTCGAAAGTCAGCTTGCTGAACGTATCGCGGCCGGACGCGATCAGCAGTATCGCTTTGCGCCCTTCGATATTGCTCATGCGCTGTTCGGTATCCACCAGGGCATCGAACAGGTTGGCCTCGGAAAATCCAGGGATGCGCATCCGTTGCATCGCGTCTTGCACCTTGGCCCGGTCCGTGGTGAAATCGCACAGGATCTCGGAACGCAGATCGTATGCGATCACCGCTACATAGTCATCCGGCTTCAACGTTTGGACGAAGCCATAGGACGCGGTGAGCGTCTCAAACCAGCCTTGCGAATAATATTGTTGGAACAGGTTGCTGAACTCAATCACCATCGCAATCGTCATCGGAGCGTCGCTATTGAGATTGAAGCTTGCGATCTTTTGCGGGACGTTATCCTCTAATACGCGGAAGCGCTCTTTCGGAATGCCCGGAAGGAAATGACCTTTGTTGTCGAGCACCGCCACATCCAACTCCACCGTGTTCACATCGCTGCTGAACGTTGGCGTGTTTTCGGGTACTTCCTTGCCTTTCTTGCTGAACTTGGAAGGAATCTTGGGCTCATCGGCGGCCGGTTCGTCGTTCGTTGGGACATTGGCGGGAGCGGCAGCGGGCGCCGTATTGGTTGGCTCCGCATTCACTGGATCGGCCGGGACTTCGGCTGGCGGGTTCCTCTTTTTCGGCCTGGCCACCGTCTCCGAAGAATTCGAATCCGGACCTTGCTGCGCCAGTGCGCCATGAAAAGAAATAACGCCGAGTGCAATCAGCACCGCGGCGGCGAGACCGGCTTTGATGTGTTTCATACAATCACCGCGGGAGCGGCCAGTTTTCCGCCCTCGCACTTATTTTAGATCTTTTAGTGGACTTTCGGCCCTCCGCGCCCCGGGCCCTGCTTTCGCAAATACACCTGAAACTTCTTTTTGGCGCGCTGCAGCTTCCACTCCCGATACTGGCGGCGGATGGGCGCCACCGGATCGAACTGCATGTGGGGAGTTTTGTAGAACAGATAACCGAACAACAAGCCTCCCAAGTGCGCGAAGTTGCTGACGCCGGTGTTGACGCCGAACGAGCTGAGAAACGCCACCGCTCCCACGATCATCACGAAATATTTCACTTTGATCGGAATCAGCAGGCCGAACAGAATGTCGCGATCCGGGAACAGCATGGCGTACACCAGAAGAATCCCGAAAATCGCGCCGGAGCTGCCGATGGTGGGAATGTTCGGGTTGCCCCAAGGCAAGACATAATTAGCAATCACTACGCAGATGCCGGCCCCGATTGCGCAGAAGAAATAAAATTGCACAAAGCGGCGCGTTCCCCAAACCCGTTCAATGTCGGCGCCAAACATCCAGAGCGCCAGCATGTTCCAGATGATNNCCAACTGCCAAACGAAAAAATCCTTCACCACCGCGACGGGAATGAGCTTAAGAAAAATGACTGGGCCTGACAGCCCCACCCGGTCGCCGAAGAAATTCAGGATGAAGATGGCGACGTTGCTGATGAGAAGCCACTTAACGCCCGTCGGAAACCCGGGAATGTAGAATGCACCGATCTCGCGCGTTCTGCTGCGGAAGGACATGAACTGAAGGCCCGCCTAAAACTCAGAATATCAGAACAGAGATCAGTTTTCTTCAGAAAACTTGCCGGTTCGCGAGCCCCAGGCAATCAGCGTGGAAGAAAGCAACTTCAGGGCGATGGACAAAGCAATCCATACCTGCCAGTGAGAGAAGAAACCACCGGTGATAACGAATACGCCCGCCCATCCCAAATCCGCGCCCATCCGCCAGATTCCCAGTGCCAGGGCGACTAAGGCGGCAGGTGTCAACAGGGCGACAAGGACGTTCGCCAATTGACGGCTGAAGTTTTGCGTAATGAAGGCGAACGCAGTCTCAAACCAAAGTTGCGCCTTGATTGGGTTTTCCGAAGTGCTTGCAACCACACTGGATCGAGCACTGGCCGTTGCGGGTTGAGGCGTTAATTCACCGAGAACTGGCATGTTCCTCCGAATCTCTATTTGCTGTTGATGCACGAGACTCTCCAAAGTTTCGCCAATTCAAATCACACCACGCGCTATGCGTGATCGTGGTTTACGTTGTGGATTTCAACGACATGAAAAAGCGAAATGCGCGAAGAAGAGGCAGTGGGTGTGGCGGGTTGCCACAGTATAGAAGTACTAAGGTTCCAAGCGCGAGTCTTTTGAGGACTTCAGTATCGCGATTCGGCGAGCTTGCGCTCTTGCTCGTCTACCGATTTCGGAAGAATTGCGTGTGGTTTTCCATACCGGTTCAGAGCGGTGGCGCAGAATTGCAGCGAGGCAGCAAGCGCCAGCCAAATTTGCCAGTGAGAGAAGATGCCCCTTGGAATGGGGAACTGTCCCGCAGCATTCATATCCGCTGCCAGCCGCCAACAGGCGAGTACGCAAGCCATTACTACTGCGGGCGTGAGCAGGGCTGCCGTCGCAAGAGCCACGTGCTTGTTCTTGCGCCGCTTCTGCCGCACTTTGGTTTCGGAACTGAGTCGTATCTTGACAACCATTCGGTTAGAATCTCATTTTACCAATTTTCACAACCAACATATCGTCACAGCAATTCAACCACCTTATGCCCATACTTAAGACTGCTCTGATTGGCACTGGTTTCATGGGAAGGGTGCATGCCGAGAATCTGCGCCGATTAGGCAACGTTGAAATTGTAGCGGTCGCCGGTTCTAGCGATGAACGCGCGCGTGCATTCGCTAAAAGCATTGGAGTCAGCCGCGCTAGCGGAAATTATCAGGAGTTGCTCGAAGATCCCTCCATCCATGCCGTGCATGTTCTGACACCCAACATCCTGCATGGGCCGGTCTGCCGCGCCGCTCTCAAAGCCGGAAAAAATGTTTTGTGCGAAAAACCGTTTACGGTCTCTGTCGCTCAAGCGCGTGAACTCGTCGATCTCGCCGCCGAAACGGGACTCGCGAATTGCATCCAGTACAATCTGCGCTATTACCCACTGGTGCAACAGATCCGCCGAATGATTGAAGCAGGCGATTTGGGCGAGATCCTGATCGTCCAAGGCACCTATTCGCAGGATTGGCTGCTTTACGATACCGATTGGAATTGGCGAGTGGATGCCAAACAGAACGGCGCGTTGCGTACCATGGGCGACATCGGATCGCATTGGATGGATATGATCCAACACGTCACCGGGCTGCGCATCACAGAATTGTGCGCCGATCTGGCAACGTTTCATCGCACGCGCCGAAAGCCGAAGGGATCGGTGGAGACATTTGCAGGCAAGCAGCTGCAATCGAGCGAGTTCGAAACCATTTCCAAGTTCGAAACCATTTCAATGGATACCGACGACTTCGCCTCCGTACTGCTGCGCATGGGCGATCGCGCGCGCGGCGCGTTCACTGTCAGCCAGATGTCGGCCGGCCGGAAAAACATGTTCACCGTAGACATTTACGGGACGAAGGCCGGTGTTTCCTGGAACCAGGAGCGTCCCGACGAATTGTGGATCGGCCAGCGTAATAGCCCCAACCAAATCATCGTGAAGGATCCAGCGCTGCTCTATCCCCAAGCCGCAGCGTACGCCGATCTGCCAGGTGGCCACAGTGAGGGATATGACGACACGCACAAGCAGGTGTTCAGGCGCTTCTACGCGCGAGTCGCCGATCCTTCCGCGTCGGTTGAGTACCCAACGTTCGAAGATGGGTTGTTGGGGATGCAGTTGCTCGACAAAGTCGCGGAAAGCTCGAGCAAGCGCAGCTGGGTTAACGTTTAGCGGATGCTAAACTGCCAGAGTGACCGCAGAGGAATACTTGGCCATGGATCGCGCGGCCGAGATGCGCAGCGAGTTCATCGATGGTGAAATCCTTGCGATGTCGGGCGGAAGTGTACGCCACTCGAGCGTAAAGATGAATCTTGCAATTGAAGTCGGAACATCGCTGCGTGGCACCTCGTGCCGCGCCTTCGACTCTGATCTTCGCGTTCGCGTTTCTCCTCACATGTACGCTTACCCAGACATCACTGTGGTTTGCGGAAAGCTGGTATTGGCCGACGAGAGACAGGACATTTTGCTCAATCCCACGGTCATCTTCGAAGTCCTCTCGCCCTCCACGGAACATTACGACCGCGGCTTGAAATTCCGACGCTACCGGGAAATCGAGTCGTTGACCGACTACATTCTCGTCGATCAGGATCAAACCCGTATTGAGCAATTCACCCGAGGCGACGCGAACACTTGGACCCTGCACGATTACCAGCGCGCCGATGAAGTTCTGCGGATCGCGTCCATCGGAATCTCACTGCCCTTAGCTGGTATCTACGAGGGCATCGAGTTCCTCTCAGAATAAAAACTTCTCCGTCTCGCGCCACATATCATCCAGCACGTTCACTAGATCGTGATCGGAATCCACTAACCTCAATGTCGCGTTCGCATGCCGCTCGGCGAATCGCACCGCATATTCGGGCGGGACCACGGTATCGTTCCTGCCCTGAAAAATGAGCACTGGTTGCTTGAAATCGGGATAAGCTTCGTATTGCAGCGCATCTTCAATCAGCTGATAGCCCAGCTCAACCTCCCTCCCTTCGCTGTGATGAAACACCTGGAGCGTGTTGGTTCGCTTCCACTGTTCCATCGCTTTCTCGCCTAGCGTTTCCGGCCAGCGTGATGCGAACGAGAAGGCCGGCGCCAGTAGCACCAGCTTTTTCACCTGTGCGTGGNNCGCCCATGCTCGATCCGATCAGCGACACCGGCTCATCGCGTGCCACTCGTTCCATCACCTTCAATTGCGCGGTCAGCGTCAGGTTCCGGAAATCGCCTTCCGCCAGGTCGGGGATGTCTAAACCGATCCCTAGCTCTCGAAACCGATCCTCAAAGAACCGAGCCTTACGCGAATCAGGGCTGCTCGCAAAGCCGTGTAGATAAATGAATCGGCTCATGATTCTTGCCGCGCCAGGCCCGCGAAGGCCACTGTCGAGCCCTCTGTCAGGATGCGCCGCAAGTAATCGATCTGCCCCAAATGAAAGTTGATGTGTCCATGCAAGTGAACCAGAAAATCATGCGAGGACAAAGGCGTCTGCAGCACATCTTCCGGGTAACGCGAGGCCAGGTTGGCATCTGACAGGCCTGCCACAACTTTCGCAACCAACTCCTTCACTTGCTCCATGCGCCGCACCAGCTCCTCACGCGACAATCCCCCCAGCGCAAATTCCTGATCGCGCGCGCGGGTGTATGCGACGTTCCCCAGCTGCCGGCCAATGTATTCCCGCAAATTCCCTTCCAGATGCAGAACGAGGTTTCCAGCGGAATTCTTCACGCCCGGCGCGCGTTGCCACAGGATCTCGTCGCTCGGAAAGGCCTGCAACTCCTGAATGAGCCTGGTTAGGTCGCGCGAGTACAGCGCCGCCAATCCTGTGGAAAATGACATCGGTTCAGTGTCGCGCGGCGTCGCTGCCCCTGGCAAGCCGTCTCTATCCTGTATCCTGGGAAACAGCCCGACTGGGCTACAATTGGCTTGACAAGAAACGGGGTTTCTTGATCTAGTCGTAGGCGGAGCCTAAGAGCCCTTCATCAGGCGAGTTGCGGCTAGCCGCTACCATCGCTAGAATCAATGAGTTT
>PKZC01000177.1:18158-22820 GCA_003132905.1 Bryobacterales bacterium
ATTCCCGACGAAGACGCCGAGAAAATCGCAACCGTAAAAGACGCCATCGATTACATCGAGAACAAAAAGAAGAAATAGGCTGCCGGAGTTATTGTTGTCGCGCAGAGTAGTAGTTACAGGAGTCGGGATGCTGACCCCCCTCGGCATAGGCACCGACGAGAGTTGGCAAGCCATTCGGGAAGGCCGGAATGGCATCTCCCACATCGAGCAGTTCGACGCCGCCGCGTTTGCCTGCCGCATCGCCGGAGAGGTCAAGAATTTCGATCCCACCCGCTTTATTGAACGCAAAGAAATCAAGAAAATGGGCCGCTTTATTCAGTTCGGCATAGCGGCCTCGGGATTTGCCATGGCCCAATCCGGCCTCAAGGTGGATTCTCAGAACGCCGAACGGGTGGGCGTGGTCATCGGCAGCGGCATCGGCGGATTCGAAGTCATCGAGCGCGAACATCGCATTCTCCTCGAAAAAGGCCCCAGCCGCATCTCGCCGTTTTTCATTCCCGCCACAATCGTGAACCTGGCAGCCGGTTACGTTTCCATTCGCACCGGCGCCAAGGGTCCCAATTCAGCCACCGCCACCGCCTGCACCACCAGTTCCCACTCTATTGGCGATTCATTCAAGATCATTCAGCGCGACGCGGCCGACGTGATGATCTGCGGCGGCGCGGAGGCTTGCATCACTCCCATGGGTATTGGCGGATTTGCGGCCATGCGCGCCCTTTCGCAGCGCAATGACGAACCAGAGAAAGCCTGCCGTCCTTGGGATCGGGACCGCGATGGTTTTATAGTCGGCGAAGGCTCCGGCATCCTGGTTCTGGAAGAGTTGGAACATGCCCAGCGGCGGGGAGCGAACATCCTGGCCGAGATCGTGGGCTATGGCATGAGCGGCGACGCCTACCACATCACCAGTCCGTCGGAAGACGGCGACGGCGCGTTTCGCGTCATGCGGCTAGCGCTGAAAGATGCAGGCATTGAGCCCGAGAAAATCGATTACGTGAACGCGCACGGAACTTCCACCGAAGTGGGCGATCGCATCGAAACCATTGCGCTGAAGCGCGTCTTTTGCGAGCACGCCTTTAAACTGGCAGTTAGTTCCACCAAATCGATGACCGGACATCTGCTGGGTGGCGCGGGCGGCCTTGAGGCTGGCATCACCGTGCTCGCCTTACGCGATCAGATCGCGCCTCCCACCATCAATCTGGATGCTCCCGGCGAGGGGTGCGACCTTGATTATGTGCCGCACAAAGCTCGTCCCATGAAGATCGATTACGCGCTCTCGAATTCGTTTGGGTTCGGCGGCACCAACGGCTGCCTGATCTTCAAACGATACACCGGCTGATCCGCCAGTCTCATGAAAATCCTGGTCTCCATAAAGCAAGTCCCTTCGCGCGACTCCCAGCTTCGTATCGACGCGAGCGGTCGTTGGATTCAAGAAAACGATCTCAGTTTTGAAATCAACGAGCCGGATGCATACGCGCTCGAAGAGGCGCTGCGGCTGAAGGAGAAGCATGGCGGTGAAGTTGTGGCCCTCTGCGCCGGCTCCTCTCGCGCGTCGCAGACCATTCGCGAGGCGCTGGCCAAAGGCGCGGACCGTGCCATTCATATCGAAGAAGAAAATCTGTCGGCGTTCGACACCCTGGGCGTCGCCAAGTTGCTGGCTAAAGCCGCCGATTCGGAAAAGCCCGATTTAATCCTCACTGGTCTGCAGTCCGACGACCTCGGCTACGGCCAAACCGGCGTGGTGCTCGCTGAATTACTCGGCCTGCCGCACGGCACCATCATCATGGCCGTCGAAACAATCGACAGCGGCATTCGCGTAAAGCGCGAGCTTGAAGATGGCTGGTTTCAAAATGTCGAGATGCCGCTTCCGGCCGTGCTCACCATTCAATCCGGCATCAACAAGCTGCGCTACGCCACGTTGATGGGCATCAAGAAAGCCAAGACGAAAGAGGTGAAGCGCCTCACCGCGGCTGAGCTGGGCGTAACGGCATCGCCCACCGCTTCCATCGAACGGGTTTATCTGCCGCAGCGTACCAAGCAAACCCAGTTGATCGAAGGCAGCCCGAGGGAAGCGGCGGCGAAGCTGGTAGAGAAGCTCCGGTTCGAGGCCCGAGTCATATGAGTGGCGTGCTCGTCGTCATGGAACAGCGGGCCGGCGTTTGGCATCGTATGTCATGGGAGACGCTCGCGGCCGGTCAACAGCTCGCGGCTCAAATCGGACAAAGCGTATCGGCAGCCGTCGTGGGTCAAGCCGCGGAACTCGTCAATAAGAAGCTCGATCGTGTTTACACGCTCGAACACGAGCTGCTTGCCAACTACACAGCAGACGGCTACACAGCCGCATTGGAGCAACTGATTCGCAAAGTCAACCCGTCGATCGTGCTCTTCCCTCACACTTACCAGGTTCGCGACTTCGCACCCAAGCTTGCCACTCGCTTCAATCAAGTCTTAGTCAGTGATTCGATTGGCTTCCACGTGGAAGCGGGAGCGCCGATTTTCGTTCGCCAGCTTTTCCAAGGTAAGTTAAACGCCGACGTCAAACCCGGCGGAGGCGAGCCGCACTTTGCATCCATCCAAGCCGGGGCTTTTCGCGCCGATCAAGTACAAGACGGCTCATCGCAGGTAGAACAATTCGCGCCCGAACTGACCGCGAACATCATTCGAGCCAAACCTCAGGAACCTTTCCGCGAATCCGCGCGCGCTGTCGACCTCACCTCGGCGGACATCATCGTGTCGGTCGGCCGCGGCATCAAGGAAAAGGACAACATTCCGATCGTCGAAGAGCTGGCCAAGGCGCTCGGCGCCGAACTCGCGGCATCGCGTCCCATTTGCGATAGCGGCTGGCTCCCCATGGAGCGCCAGGTCGGCAGCTCCGGCCAAACCGTCTCGCCCAAAATGTATCTCGCCGTTGGAATCTCAGGCGCCATCCAGCACCTGGTTGGCATGAAGGGCGCAAAAACCATCGTCGCTATCAACAAAGATGCCAATGCTCCCATCTTCGAAGTAGCCGACTACGGCATCGTGGGCGATCTGTTCGAAGTAGTCCCCGCGCTGGTGGAAGAAGTCAAGAAAGCCAAGAGTTAATTCCCTTCGGCGCCCGCCGCACAACGGTTTCAGACTGAGCTTCCGATCCGCCTTCGGCGAAACGGCCGTTTCGAGTCGAGTTGTCGTGGCGGCGAGCTAACAGGACCGATCTCCTCTAACGCCGTTTCGCCGCGGCGACTCCTGAGCGTCCGAATCCAACCCATTCTCCGAGTGGCGCGTTATCCGCCCGCGGCATCTCAATTGCAATCGCGAAGACCTCGGTAAACGCTGGCCGATATAGAAGGACCTATCGACAAGAGTCTGGGCACAAAGGAGGCGTTGGCGGTGCGCTTAAGGAAGCTCGCTATCGACGGCGAGAAGACGCTCCAGGGGTCGCAGAACTTGCGTACCAGCAGAGCTTCCAGGTGTAGTGCTTTCAGCGTTTGAACACCGCCTTGACCGGACCGCCCGAACCTATCTCTCGTTCATCGGCGCGGCGGAGTCGGACCGCCTACCGTAGGGATACCGCGTGCCGAGAGCCATCGAGCTGGAATACCAAGCGCTCTACATCGGCGAGGTGCGGCACCGTGACGCGAGGGGTCCTGAGGCCATGCCGGGGTTGAGATCCACCACGAGGAGGCCAGCTCCGGGGCGCGCGTTGGTGTAGGATGTCATCAGGTCGTCGAATAGGAGCAATCGCATGAATGTCCGCTACCTCGTGCCGTCCATGAGCCGCTGCCTCCTGTCCATGGGATCCCTCATATTGGTTGCCGGCCTGCAGCAGCCGGTTCACGCGTCAGGCGTAGACCTCTCGAAGTTCAGCCGCATCGAGCCGCAGTTCATCGCGGCGCTGGGAGACCCCGGGGCCACCTCCGGCAACGGCGCGCAATCATGGGGCCTCTGGAGCCAGGACCCGGGCCCGCGCGCTTGCAAGCTGGACCACTACAAACAATTGAAGGCGGCCGGCGGCGTGGCGCCGTCACAGTGGAAATTCGACGCTGCGGACTGGTGGCTGGAGGAACACGGCTTGATCATGGAGAAGCCGACCTTTCCGCTGCCTCCTGGGAAATACCTCGTCACGGGCGACCGCAAGGTGACGACCGTGCTGACAATTCAGCCCAAGGACAAGGACGGCAATCAGCGGTGGGAACTCGCCGACGGCGCGACCCTCTACGATGTCACCCATCTCGGATGCCGCTCCGCACGCTACACGCCGGCGACGGCTAACAACTCGTGCTCGCCCGCGAACGTTCGGACCACGGGTTTTCCGGTGAATCCAGGGGCGGCCATGCCCGTCGTGAACGGCTGCCGCAAGCAGGACTACGCGGTTCTCATCGTCGTTGGACTGCCCGCCACTCACTGAGTGGCCGCACGCAGGGCTCGACCGCTCGCCACGCCGACACCCGAACGCTACTTCTCCACCGAGTGGCCGGAGCGACTCTAGAAGAGATTCATAGCGGAAGGATCAGACTATTGCTCCCGAGTAAAGCCGTAGTGTTTACCGGGACCAGAGGGCGGATTGTCCGACACCCTTCCAGAGGTGGCGCTAGCTTACTATGCCGGCTCGATTCCGATGTTGTCGTTGACGGCGGAGGCAATTCGTTGCGTGCAGCCGAGGGTCTGCTCCTGTTCGCCGCCAGT
>PKZC01000136.1 GCA_003132905.1 Bryobacterales bacterium
TTATAACCGGACGCCAGTGACTCGCAATCTATAGTTTTGGAAGTTCCGAAAGCCGTAGGCCTGGCGCTGGAGGACCTCCATTTTGGTGTGGAAACCTTCGGTGATTCCGTTGTTACGAGTGAATCTCAACATGGCGGCGATCTCTTGGGACCAGGATTGAAGGGTCAGTGTTCATTGGCCCCACCTATTAGGATCGATCGAGCAAAGGCGACTGGCTGATTGGCAGGGTTGTGTAATTTAGGCGAGCCCGGCCACGTCAGTTGATGGCGGCAGACGAGAGAACGGGCTTCAGCAGATACTCCGATAACTGCTGGTCCGAGATCTTCTTGGCGTTTTCGTTAGCCGATTCGCCGAGTACCCACAAAGTGTGCCGGTCGTCTTTATCGAGTTCCATGGCGATGGTCAAGGGCTGCTTGGGAAACTCGGGGTGAACCGAGACCTGGAGGTCTTTGTTGTCTAAGGTCAGGACCAGACTCTTGCCGGCCATTCCAGGCAGATGCACCTGGCATTGAAAATTCCTCGAGGAGATACGCACAGGCGTTTGTCCGGCGCGCTCCTTGTGGTTGTTGAATTCGTTTACATCCTTGGTGATCACGGAAACGAGCGCGTTCCACGCGTTCAGTGCGCCGAGGATTTGCTCTTTCGCATGCCTTGTTTGCTCGACCTTGGCCGCTTTTTCGCTTCTCCTGGCCGATACCGTGGACCGGTCCTTTTCCATGTTCACAAACATTTCATCAATCCATTGCACAGCTACACTCCTTGCTACGGCTTCGCTAAGGCATGACTAGGGCCGAATGGTTATCTCTCTTATCCCAGCGAGGCTACCAGGCAAACACGATCGGTCGGCTGTTCTTGGACCTTCTCAGGCGCGCGACCGAGTAAGGTCATCTGACCATAAGTGGTCAAAGCATATGGAGTCCAAGCGCACTAAGTCCATGCATGAATGTGGTCCGACTCGTGCATATCCTTTCCTGGGAGTAACCTAACATGCACGAAACACACCGAAAAGCCGCCGAGCAACACGAACTTGCGGCGCAAGCTCCTCGGACGGCTGCCGAACACAATGAAAAAGGGGATGACGAAGCGGGAAGATGGCATGCGGAACGAGCACTGGAGTATTCGGACGCAGCCTACAAATTGGCGAAGGAAGCGCACAGCAAATCGGCGCGGATCGGGAGTCTCTAACATGTCCACTCGTTATAACAGCTGCCGGATTGCACGACGCGGCCGCGCATGCCCACCGTGTTGCCGAGCAGCAGGGAAAGTCGGATCACCTGACGGGACACGAGTATTCGCGGATAGCCCTGGAGCACTCCGGGACCGCTCATCAACAGACTGAGGCGGCTACTGGTCATGGCGTCGCCGCGGATGCGGCTAAATCCACTTCTTCCGCAGCAACCAGACTTTGATTGTTTGAGTCAGGATCACATAGCTGAGTAGTGTCAGCAGCAGGATCGGCCAGTACAGCCCCGGAAGATGTGTAAGTCCCAGGGAAGAAGCCAATGGGGAATACGGCAACCACATTCCGAACGCCATGATGCACAACGTCGTAACCGTCAACGGCCAACTCGCACGGCTCTGGATGAACGGAATCTTGTTGGTGCGAATCACGTGGATGATTAGCGTCTGTGTCATCAGCGACTCGACGAACCAGCCGGTCTGAAATACGGACGCGCGTGAGGGATCCCAACAGTTGAAAACCCAGAGCATGACGAAGAAGGTCGTATAGTCGAAGATCGAGCTGATGGGCCCGATGAAAAGAATGAAGCGCGTGAGCTCGCCGATATTCCAGGGCCGCGGCCCCGCCACCAGCTCTTCGTCCACGGCGTCGGTCGGGATCGGTACCTGCGAGAAGTCGTACAGCAGGTTATTGGTCAATACCTGAATGGGGGCCATCGGCAGGAAAGGCAGGAAGGCGCTCGCGCCCAGCACGCTAAACATGTTGCCGAAGTTCGAACTCGCCCCCATGCGAATGTACTTAACGATGTTTGCGAAGACCTTCCGGCCCTCGATCACGCCCCCTTCCAGCACCATCAGGTCCTTCTCGAGCAAAATCAGATCCGCCGACTCCTTGGCAATATCGGTGGCAGTATCCACCGAGATGCCGATGTCCGCGGCCTTCAATGCGGGAGCATCGTTGATACCGTCGCCCATGAATCCGACGACGTGTCCCTTGCTTCGAAGAATGCGGATCACCCGTTGCTTGTGGGCCGGCGAGAGGCGGGCGAAGAGACTGGCCTTTGGCGCCACTTCGCCCAGCTCGGCATCCGACATTTTTTCCACGTCGCCGCCCAAGAGCATGGGGTCGGCCGAAAGACCAACGTCCTTGCAGACCTTCCGGCTGATGAGCTCGTTATCGCCAGTTAGGATTTTTACCGCTACGCCGTGGCTGTGAAGGGCCTCTATGGCTCGTCCCGCTGTGCTCTTGGGCGGGTCCAGAAACGCGACATATCCTTTGAGCACCAGATTACCTTCGTCTTCCTTTAGGCAGACCTGCTTTCCCGTCAGCTCCTTTCTCGCCACCGCCAGGACACGGAAGCCATCGTTGCTCAGGCTCGCGTATTCTTCCTTCAGCCCGACCATCAGATCGGGGTCCATGGGCGACACTTTTCCATCCAGCTCGAAGTGCGAGCACTGGTGAAAGACCTCTTCCGGAGCCCCCTTGGTGAGGAGGATGGCTTTGCCCTCGGGATCTTGTACAAGCACCGACATCATGCGCCGCGTGAAGTCGAACGGGATCTCGTCCAACTTTTTGTACTTCTCGATCTCGGCCTGCCCATGGAAGTCCGAGCTATCCAGGATCGCCCGGTCCAGCAGGTTTTTGAGGCCCGTCTGGAAGTAGCTAATCAGGTAGCCGTCCAAAAGGACTTCTTCGGTTTCCCGCCCGGCCACGTTGCAATGCCGTTGGAGTACGACGCGATCCTCGGTGAGAGTGCCCGTTTTGTCCGTGCACAGGACGTCCATGCCCCCGAAGTTTTGAATGGCGTTCAGCCGCTTGACGATCACCTTCTTGCGGCTCATGGCGAGCGCGCCCTTGGAGAGGCAGACCGAGACGATCATGGGCAGCATCTCTGGGGTAAGGCCGACGGCCACGGCCAGTGCGAAGAAGAAGGCGCTGGTCCAATCGTGCTTGGTGAACCCGTTGATGAGGAACACCAAGGGAACCATTACCGCCATGAGCCGGATCATGAGCCATGTAAACCGGCTGAGGCCCTGATCGAAGCTGGTGGGCGGCGCCTCTTCCGTGATGGAGCCGGCCATGCTGCCGAGATAAGTATTGACACCGGTAGTGACTACGACTGCCGTGGCGGTTCCGCTTTCGACGCTGGTACCCATGAAGCACGTATTATTCAGCTCGGTGGGTGAGCTTGCATCTTTGGTCTGGGGCTCATGAAACTTCTCTACAGGGAACGATTCCCCGGTGAGGCTCCCCTGGCTAACGAAGAGGTCCTTGGAAGAAAGCACTCGGACGTCGCCCGGAATCATGTCGCCCGCGGACAGCTTGATAATGTCCCCTGGCACGAGGTCCCGCAACGGCATCTCCTTCGCGGCGCCATCCCGGAGGACGGTGGCGGTCACGTGGATCATGGCCTTGAGCTTCGCCGCCGCCGCGTCAGCGCGAGCCTCCTGTACGAAGCGGAGCGTCGCACCGAGCACCACCATGGCCGCCATCACCGTTCCGGCGCGCGCGTCTCCAGTCGCGAATGAAACCGCCGACAGAGCCCCCAGCAGGATCACCAGAGGGTTGCGCAGGACTTTCAGCAAGCGAAAGAACCAGCTTTGCCGGCGCTCTTGGGCCACTTCATTGGGTCCCGCCGTGAGCGCGCGCTCTTCGGCTTCCGTTTGGGTCAGACCCGTAGCGGTGGTCCGCAAAGATTGGAGCAGCTCGTCAGTGTTCTTCCTGGCGGCTTCGAGGACGGCGGGTGAAACACGAATGTTCTCGTGCTTCGCCTTGGGGTGAATCGCTGGAGGGGTAGGTGGCTCCTCGATGTTGGAGCCCATTGTGCCGCCGGTGTTAACTAAGGCCATAGGGATTATCCATCAGCCTTGCCGCAGAATTTTGATCGGAACAGAAGCGTTGGCATCTCGCGGGACCATGCGCGGAGTGTAGTCGCCTGCGGGATGAGATCCTGATACCTGGCCAGAATAGAGTTGCGCGCCCGGAGAATCCGCACAGGGCTGGCATGAAATCATGGCTCCCACAACGGATCCGCTTCCGTCAACTGGGCCCGCGTAGAGTTCGACTCTGAGTTTATCCGGAGTGAGGTGCCCTGTCCAGGCCACGCCTAAAGCATGACATTTTTATATGTACGGTCTGTGACGAAAATCGTGGCTCAGTCAGGCTCGAGGGGGTTTGATAACCTCTAGTGAAGTGCTCCCCAAGGCAAGTACGCCGCGGCTGGTGTGTGTCCACACCGGGTTTGTGTAATGAAAAAAAGTTCCCCAAAACTTGTGAAACGAACAGCCACAAAAGCTCGTGCGCTGACAGCTCGCCGTGGAGCTCCTTCGGTTATGCCCATCGTCGCGAAAAGCCGCGCTCAAACTGGCGGGAGTGCTTTCCCGATAGTAGGTGTTGGGGCATCCGCCGGCGGATTGGAAGCCTTCACGCAACTGCTGGCCGCTTTGCCACTGGACACCGGCATGGCATTTGTCCTGGTGCAACACCTGGAAGCCAAGCACGAAAGCCTGCTTGCGAAGCTGCTTTCAAAGGCTACGCTGATGCCGGTAACGGAAGTGCGTCAGGCAACGCGTGTGGAGCCCAACCACGTCTACGTAATTCCCGCAAATACCGACTTGAGCCTGGGAGACGCGGCTCTCCGAATCCGACGACGCAAGAGCTCCGCCAGCCCCCATTTGCCGATCGATCACTTCTTCCGCACTTTGGCCGAGAGTCAGGGCCCAAGGGGGATTGGGGTCATCTTGTCCGGGACCGCGACGGATGGAACCCTGGGACTCAAAGCCATCAAGCTCGCCGGCGGAACTACTTTCGCCCAAGAACCCACATCGGCCAAATTCGACGGGATGCCGAAGAGTGCGATTTTAGCGGGATGCGTCGATTTCGTACTGCCACCGGAGCGCATTGCCAAGGAGCTTTCGCAGATTACGCTCCATCTCCACTTGGGGCTCTCAAACCTGGAGAAAGAGGATCCGCCTGTCCAGGCATTGGAGGAGGAGTGGACGCGAATCTTCAATCTGCTCAGAGACACGTCGGGAGTAGACTTCACGTTCTACAAGAAACCCACCATCAGTCGGCGTGTCGGCCGCCGAATGGCCTTGAGAAAGATCAAGCAACTGAGCGAGTATCTGAAGTACCTGCGAGGCAATCGGGAAGAGCTGAATGCCCTCTATCAGGACCTTCTGATTCATGTCACCAGCTTCTTTCGGGAACCCGAAGTGTTTCGTGCGCTGCAAAATAAAATTCTTCCGCAAATCCTGGCGCGGAAGCCGGCCCGCGATCCCCTTCGTATCTGGGTACCGGGCTGCTCGAGCGGGGAGGAGGCTTATTCCATCGCCATTTGTCTGCTTGAGAATCTCGGGGATCGAGCGGCCTCCACATCGATTCAAATCTTCGCGAGCGATGTCAACGAGCAGCTCGTCGATAGAGCCCGCGGCGGCATGTATCCCAAAGATGCACTGAAGAAGGTGTCTAAGGGGCGGGTGCGGCGGTTCTTTGACCTGGTGAACGGGAAGTACCAGATCAAGTCCGGAGTCCGCGACCTGTGTATTTTTGCGCGGCACAACCTGGCCGAGGATCCCCCATTCTCCCGCATGGATCTGATCAGTTGCCGTAACGTTCTGATCTACCTTGAGCCGGTTCTCCAGAAGCGGATTCTGGCGTCGTTCCGTTATGCGCTACGAGACGGCGGCTTCCTGCTTCTCGGAAAATCGGAAACGCTAGGCGGATTTCCGGATTTTAAGATCGCCGATCGGAAGAACAAGTTCTTCATGAAGGCTGCGATGACAGCTGCCTATAAAGCCAGGCCCGTGGCATTCGAGAAGACGACGCACCACGAGAAGCGTTCCGTCGAGGAGGCCCCCGGCTACGACTTGGAGAAAGAGGCCGACCGCGTCATATGGGAACAGTCTCGGCATGCCGGGCTGGTAGTGAACGGCGACCTGCAAATCCTCCACTTTCGCGGGGACACCAGTCCATATATCCGGCCGGTTCCGGGAAAGGCGACGTTCCAACTCTTAAGGATGCTTCGGGAGGAGCTCGTCATCGAGCTGCGCGCGGCTATCAATAAGGCCCGCAAGACGAAAGCCAGGGTGAAAAGAGAAGCAGTCCGCGTGAAACGAAATGGGGACTTTCATCTCGTCAACATTGAAGTTCGGCCTCTCCCTGCGCACGGAGCGGGCGACCAATACTTTCTGATCCTGTTCGAGGAAGTCATCCATCCCAGCAAACGCCAGTCGAAATCCGCTGTTGGGCGCCAGGGTAAAGAAAGCCCGGGTCAGGAGCTAACGGAAGTGAGGAATGAACTCACCCGGACTCGCGACTACCTCCAGGCGATCATCCAGGAGCAGGAAACTACTAACGAAGGATTGAAGGCAGCGAACGAAGAAGCCCAATCCAGCATGGAGGAGCTGCATACCACCAACGAGGAACTCGAGACCGCCAAAGAAGAGTTGCAATCCGGCAATGAAGAGCTTGTCACCTTGAACGAGCAATTGCAAAAGCGAAATACGGAATTGGGCTATCTCAGCGACGAGATAAGCAACGTCCTCACCGGCGTTGATATTCCGATTTTGATTCTGGGAGGAGACCGGCGCATCCGCCGATTTACTCCTTCGGCCGAGAAGCTGCTTCACCTGTTACCAGGTGATGTCGGCCATCCCATCGGCCATATCCGTATCGGCGTCAACCTTCCGCACTTGGATGAATCGATCTCGCAGGTCCTCAAGGGCGAGCGCGATGTCTGGCGCGAGGCCCAGACCGCGGACGGCCGATGGTACTCGGTCCGTATTCTCCCGTTTGTGACGGCGGAACACAAAATTGATGGAGTCTTGATGGTATTCGTGGATGTTGACGACCTGAAGCAGGGCCACGTCAGGTCGCAACGGGAACAGGAGCTCATCGCGGCGATTCTGAACGCGGCCAAGGACCTTTTGGTCATCGTTCTGGACCGGAAGGGATGCATCCTTGAATTCAATCGCGCCGCCCAGGAGCTTTCAGAGTATTCGCTGGAAGAGGCGAAAGGACGACGGTTCTGGGATCTATTGCCAACCCCGGCAGAAAGGGCTCAGGTGAAGAGCGGCTTCGAGGAAGTGCTCAGGGGCGGGACGTCGCAGGGGGAAAGTCATTGGCTCACCAAACGAGGCCATCCTCGCTTGGTTGCCTGGACCAATACCGTCGCTGTAAACGAGGGCGGAACCGTGGACTACGTGATTCGTACTGGTGTGGACGTTACCGAGCGCGAAGAAGCGCAGCTACAAGCGCAGGACAGCAGGGCCGCGATTCGGACCATCCGCGAGAAGGGCGAGGTGACGCTACTTCAAACCCAAAAGGAACTCCAGGCCTTGACGGCGCGGCTTCTTGCCATTCAAGAGGCCGGCAACAAAGACCTAGCTCGGGAACTGCACGACGATCTCAGCCAGAAGCTGGCCGCATTGGGCATGGAGGTTTCGACGCTATTGCAACCCTCGGTCAAGTCGCCCGATGCGCTCGCCAAGCGCGTCCATGCTCTCAGCGCTCGGATCAACGGGCTGGCGGAAAATGTTCACGCCATGTCCCGGCGGCTCCATCCAGCTATCCTTGATGAGCTTGGCTTGCAAGCCGCTCTCAAGGAGGAATGCGTCGGCTTCGCGGCGCAGGCGGGCGTCCCGGCAAAATTCGAATCCAAGGGTGTACCGGTTTCGGTCCCAGAAGACATAACTCTGTGCCTCTATCGTGTGGCTCAGGAGAGCCTGCGAAACATCGCAAAGCATGCCAGTGCAACAAATGTCCGTGTCGCACTTTTCGGCGACAAGGGAGGCCTTACCCTCCGCATTGAGGACACCGGAGACGGTTTTGATCTGAATGAAGCGAAGGGAAAGGGCGGCCTAGGCCTGATCAGCATGGAAGAGCGGGTGCGGCTGGTGAGTGGCAAGTTCACCATCAAGTCACAGCCTGGAGAAGGGACCACGGTGGAAGTCTTCGTACCACTCAAAGCAAAATGAAACGTTGCAGGCTGCTGCTGGCCGATGACCATGACATTGTCATCGAAGGGCTGCGCCGCGTTCTGGATCATCCCGAAATCGAGATTGTGGGTGTTGTCAAGGACGGACGCGCCCTGCTTCGTGCCACCAAAGAGACGCAACCCGACATCATCATCGCTGACATCACGATGCCTCTACTCAACGGTATTGAGGCCGCTCGACAAATCCGCAAGAGCAACTCAAATGTGAAGATCATCTTTCTCACGATGCATCCGGATGTCACGTTCGCGACCGAGGCCTTGGCTGCAGGGGGCTCCGGCTATGTGTTGAAGAATTCCGCTGGCGATGAACTGCTTACGGCGATCCGAGACGTGATGAAGGGGCATATCTACGTGACGAAATCGATCGCGGAAGCCGTGACACATGGGCTTTCGTCTCGATCCAACACCTGGCGGAGCCCACTCGATAAGCTGACATCGCGCCAGCGCGAGGTGTTGCAGTTGCTGGCGGAAGGACTCCACGTGAAGGAAATTGCGGTCAAGCTCAATGTGTCTCCCCGGACCGTCGAGTTCCACAAGTACCGCATTATGGACGAGCTTGGCCTTCGCACCGCGGCTGAGATCGCCCGGTATGCCGCCAGGCATGGAATCGTCACGTAATCGATACATTCTGAAGAAGGTGTCACAGTAATAAAACTAGAAGTTTTGCGAGTGGTACCCGCGTCATCCCCGTCTTATTCTCTAAGTAATCCCTCCAAGAAAAGTCGGCGTTGAGCGGCCCAAACGAGAGATGGCGGGAATGGTTTCCTAGCGATGAATTTGGACTCGAAGTTTCTCGCTGAGTTCGGCAGATGGAAGGCAATCAAAAACCTCGAAAGGAACACTGTGGTCTTTTCGCAAGGTGATGTCGCGAATGCGCTCTTTTACATTCGGAACGGGACAGTCAAGGTCACGGTGGTGTCGAATGTCGGCAAAGAAGCAGTGATCGCCGTCTTGGGCGCAGGCGACTTTGTAGGTGAAGGATGTCTGGCGGGGCAACAATTGCGCGCGTCGACCGCAACCGCAATGACGGAGTGTTCGATCCTGCGTCTGGAGAAAGCGGCCGCAGTCGAGATGCTTCAACAAGAGCCCGCCTTTTCTGAGCTGATGCTCTCCTACATGCTTAAGCGCGCGATTCGTATCGAAGATGATCTGGTAGACCAGCTCTTCAACTCCAGCGAGAAAAGACTCGCACGAGCGCTTCTACTGCTGGCCAATTGCGGGCAAGACGGCAAGCCCGAGACAGTAATTCCGAAGATCAGCCAGGAGATGCTGGCGGATATGATCGGTACAACCCGTTCGAGAGTCAGCTTCTTCATGAACAAATTCCGACGGCTCGGCTTCATCGAATACGACGGCACGATCGAAGTTCGAAGCTCGCTTCTTTACGTCGTTCTTCAGGATCAGACTGAACCCTCTCCCATCCGACGTCGGCCTATTCTGGCTTTTAAGAGTCGCAAACAAACCACACTGGGGGGTGACATGGCCGGCAGGCATCAGGCGCGGAATCGTCACGTAATTGACACGTTCTGAAGGACTTGTCACCGTTAAGAAACTAGAAGTTTTGCGAGTGGTTCCTCTCGCTACCCTTGGTTTACCCTCTAGATTCCCAGGTAGGAAAGCGGTAAATCCATGTAGACAGGCACAGAGCAAGGAGCTAGCATGGCGCGAAGCAAACGAGAGCTGAATCATCGAGTATCGGAGGACAGCACGGGGCGCGCGCATGAATCTGCCGCGCGAGATAGGCGCTGGGCTGTGATTCTGGCAGGCGGAGACGGCGTTCGTCTGCGGAGTCTAACTCGATTTATCTGCGGAGACAACCGCCCAAAGCAGTTCTGCCCGCTGTTTGAGGGGGCCACGTTATTAGGAAACACCGTGCGCAGAGCAGAGCGAAGCATCCCGACTGCGCAGATTCTGTTCGCTCTCACGCACACCCATCGGGACTTCTACGTCCAGGAACTTGACGGCTTCCAGGCGCAACGAATCGTACAGCCTGCGAACAAGGGTACTGCGCCGCCGATATTGTTCAGCGCCCTGAGCATCGCAAGTATGGATGAGGACGCGCTCATGGCCGTACTGCCCAGCGACCACTACTATTCCGATGAGGCATGCTTTACGGCTGCTCTGGAGTCGGCCTTCGAAATTGCGGCAAACCGCCCTGAGTCGGTGGTGCTTATCGGCGCGCAACCGAGCCGCCCGGAAGTTGAATACGGCTGGATTGAACTAGGTGCACCCGTCGGGAACGACGGCGAATTGTGCAGAGTTCGGGGATTCTTGGAGAAGCCGTCGCTTGATGTTGCCGAGACCCTGCTCGGTGAGCAGTCGGTATGGAATACATTCGTGATGGTCGGACGCGTCAGCGCATTCTTGGAGATGGTTGCGCAAGCAATCCCCGATGTGTTGGAAGCGCTCCGGCGAGCGCGAGTGTGGAATGGCTCCGAGACACACATCGAAGAGTCTGTGTACCACCAAGTACTCTCCAGCGATTTTTCGAAGCACGTCTTGTCGGTCGATGCCGCGCGACTGTTGGTTCTCCGCGTTCGTGATCTTGGATGGAGCGACTTGGGGCATCCTGAACGGGTCCTAGCTGCTCTGGAAGAAGCTAGCTCACAGCCGTGGTGGACGGAGGAATGGAAAGGGATGCAGACAGCCGTCGCGGCACGTCCAGACGCTGAATCGGCTGTTGCATAAAAAATGGCACGCTACAGTCATAAGCGGATTTGTGGGGCCCTCTTATGTTGAGGGCAGTTACATCCGCGATTTCACTGCTCATCATCGACGATAACCCGGGTACGCTGGAACTGCTCTCAAAAGCGTTGGCGCAGCCCGGCCTCAATATTCTCACAACTTCCGACCCGGAACACGGGCTAGCTATCTTTTGCAACCGGCGCCCGAAGATCGTGCTCACTGAGTTGGTGATGCCGCAGATGAGTGGCATGGAAGTGTTGGACCGGGTCATGGAGATCGAGCCTGCTACGGATGTGATCCTCATGACGGCGCATTCCTCCACCGAAACCGCCGTTGAGTCGATCAAGAAGGGGGCCAGCGATTACCTGAATAAGCCAGTGAAGATTGGACCGCTGCGCGCGCGAATCGGCGAGTTGGTACACGAAGCGAAGAAGCGGGAACGCTCCCTCCATCTCGACGATGAATTTCGAAATAATTCAGCATTCGAGGGGATCGTCGGCCGCAGCGCACACATGTGCGAGATGTTATCGCGCATCAGGCGCGCAGCGCCATACTATCGCACAGTGCTGATCACCGGTGAAACGGGCACCGGGAAGGATCTAGTGGCCCGTGCGCTCCACCGGCTCAGTCCCGTGGCTTCTGGACCCTACGTGATTCTCAATTGTTCCGCCGTGGTGGAGACGCTATTTGAAAGCGAGTTGTTTGGGCATGTGAAAGGCTCCTTCACTGGAGCGACACAAAACAAGACGGGCCTGTTCGAGCACGCCCATGGAGGCACGCTATTCTTGGACGAGATTGGCGATATGCCGCTCGCCACGCAGGCGAAGCTCCTCCGCGTGCTACAGAATCAAGAAGTGCAGCGCGTGGGAGCGCTCCATGCCCGCAAGGTGAATGTGCGCGTGGTGGCCGCGACCAACCACGACCTGGGCACCGCGATCGCAGAGAAGCGCTTCCGGGAAGATCTTTACTACCGCCTCTCCATGGTGGAGATTCGGGCGCCCCGCTTGGCCGACCGCAAGAACGACCTGCCCTTGCTCGAACGGCATCTTGTTGCGCGGTTTGCCGCACAGTACGGCAAAGAGATACGCGGGCTGACCGAGCACGCGCGGATCCGACTCTCACAGCACTCATGGCCTGGAAATGTCCGGGAGCTTGAGAACGTGATTGGCTGCGCCGCCATGATGACGACAAGCGACATGATCGACGTGCAAGACCTGCCTCCCCACTTGCAGACTCGGGCAGTCTCAGTTCGAGCATCGGAGGGGGATGCGCTCGAAGGTCAAGAACGCCTGCTTATCATGCAGGCTCTGGAAACGGCCGGCGGTAATCAGACCGAGGCAGCGCGCATTTTGAGCATTAGTCGTGACAGGCTCCGGTACAAATTGAAGAAGCACAATCTCTATATGCCGGATTCCGGGCGGGCTTCCGCGGCAGCTGGTTGATCTGGCGTTCCTGTTGTGATTGGGCCGGCTCGAGCTTTTAGACGCTCAGGACCGGGATTTGCGACGCTCGAATGATCCCATACCCGTTATCGTTGTTCCCCAGATGGCTGCGCCCAGGAAGGTGTCCGATGACCAGCACGTCAGCCTTCGTTCGCTCCGCCGCTCGGTTCAACAGCTCCGGGACATTGCCGCTATCGATGATGACCTCGGCCTTCGTGCCTACGTCCTGCTGAAGTTTGGCGATCTCTGTAGCTGCTGAGCCGACGATCCTCTCCTTCCATACGGGGTCGACGTGGGATCCGCCGGGGCCGTAGATTTCGACACTGGAAGTGATGTGGGCGAGGGTAAGCGTCGCATCGACGGCCGCGGCCATCTCGGCGGCCCGCGACAATGTGTGCCGGTTGTGCGGCGTCAAATCCACAGAACAGAGAACGCGGCGGATCGAAAACTCGCGCCTCGGCGTGTCTTCCAGGTGAGCCCCCGTCCAGACCGGGCAATCGGTTTCGTGCAGCACCTTGGCTGTCACCGACCCCAGCAGAAGGCGGTAGAACGCACCTTCGCCACGGGTCGACATCACGATCAGGTCGACGTTCCGGTCGCGAGCCGTGTTCACGATTTCATGGGCCGGGTCGCCCCTCAGCAGCACACGTGTGACCGCGATGCCATCGAGCTCCGGCTCCAGCGCTTGGTCCAGGTCTTTCTGAGCGCGCTGGACGATGTGCGCGTGCAAATCTCGCGCGGTGATCTCGTGCCCGCTCTCGATCATCCCGGCGGGATAGCTGAGAGGCGTTACTACGTGCAGCAGGATTAACTCCGCATGAAAGCGGCGCGCCAGCCACGCTGCTTGGTGCACAACGTGCCGGGAAGTCTCCGCGAACACCACTGGAACCAGAATTTTCTGAATGCTCAGCACCATGCCACCTGCTTTCGTGTTACGAATATAGCGCTGGAGCGGTGGTGAGTGTCGATCAACGTTGCCATAGGATTCGAGCCGATTCCAACGGAACCGTAGCATGCGCGCTCAGCGAGACGCATTCTCAAAACTGTCGTGACGAGACGATTGAAACAGGGCCCTGGCGCTCTAATCGACCATACCAGGTCGAGTGACCGTCCATGGTCATTGCTCTCAGGACCCTAGTTGCGTTCGTCCAACCATCGCTCTGCGCAAATCCAGCACTTCATGAAATAGATTCTCGGGTCAGGAGTGGCGCTGAGCGTGCATTTGTACCGGCGAAGTTAACGCCAAAGGAGATTTGAAAATGTCTGAACAGAACGCAGTGGTCGCTGTTTATGCCACGCATGCCGGAGCAGAAGAAGCGATCAAGGAGCTTCAGCGCACGGGAATCGACATGCACACCTTGTCTATCGTTGGCAAGGATACACATACCGATGAACACGTGGTGGGTTACTACAATACCGGCGACCGGATGAAGTACTGGGGCAAGATGGGCGCCTTTTGGGGAGGCTTTTGGGGATTACTGTTCGGATCGGCCTTCTTCGCCATTCCGGGCCTTGGGCCAGTGCTCGTCGCGGGGCCGCTGGTTGCATGGATCGTGGGGGCACTCGAAGGAGCCGCGGTCGTTGGCGGAGTGAGCGCTATCGGTGCGGGACTCATAGGCATCGGAATTCCGAAGGATAGTGTCTTGAAGTACGAGCTGGCGCTCCAGACGGATAAATTCTTGCTGATGGTACACGGCACCGCTTCGGAAGTCGAAAAAGCGAGGGGTGTCATCGCAAACACACGGCCGATCGATGTGACGCTGCACTCAACCGAAGCAGTGGCAGCGGCCGCCAGATAGCGCTACCGATGCGGAGGCAGAGACCATGCTAACGAATGCGAAGGATTTGAAGGGTCTTGAGATTCGGGCCACGGATGGCGAGATTGGAACTGTAGATCAGTTCTATTTCGACGACGAGAACTGGGCCATCCGCTACCTAGTGGTGCAGACCGGCGGTTGGCTTGGCGGCCGGCAAGTGCTGATCTCGCCGTTCTCCATAGTCCAAGCGGACTGGCAAGCCAAGCGATTGGAGGTGGCGCTGACGAAAAAGCAGGTTGAGAATAGCCCCGACATCAATACGCACCAACCCGTCAGCCGGCAGCATGAGGCCGAATACAACCGATATTACGGCTATCCCTATTACTGGGGCGGTCCCTTTCTGTGGGGGTCAGCGCTCTACCCAGCTGGTTTGACTATTCCAGCAACTGCCTACCCGGAAGCGACGGCGGGCGGGATCGATAGCGAGTCGCCTGATTCGCATCTGCGCAGCGCCCAGGCCGTTAGCGGCTATCACGTGGAAGCGACTGATGGCGAAATCGGCCATCTGGACGGTTTTGTCATCGACGATGAAACCTGGGCTATCCGCTACGTTGAGGTGGCAACCCGGAATTGGCTGCCAGGCAAGAAGGTACTGGTTTCGCCGGCATGGATTGAAAGGGTGAGCTGGGAAGATTCTAAAGTCTCCGTCGGCCTCAGCCGTGAAACCATCCAGAACGCCCCGGAGTACCTCGAGTCCAGGCCGATTACGCGAGAGTATGAAAACCGGCTCTATCTTCATTATGGTCGGCCGCCATATTGGCTGCACGATGTTGAACACCAGTCTTCTTTATCCCTGAGCGGCGTTTAAGTTCGGGCGTGGGCGTCCGGCCAAACGGATGCCCATGATTTTCTTTCGCCGCTGACGGCCCTGAAAAGAACCCACGACTCATTTACAGTTTTCAAAGGGAGCTTATCTGAAGCAGATGATGCAGGACAAACTCATCGAGCATAAACATTACATCGACAAACACGGCGAAGACTTGCCGGAGATTCGTAATTGGAAATGGAAGGCGTTCCAGCAATGAGTGAAACGAACTACGGTCAGCACGGAAACGAAGGGCCGGAACACGACAAGAGACCTCAGGTTGTTCCTGAGAATGCGCGGCAGGCAGACGAGCAAGCCGCCCGGCAAGGGGTTTCGCCCGCTTACTGGAGACGCATGCATCGTGACTGGCGTATGTGGGTGGGCCTCGTGCTCATGCTTGCAGCGATAACGATCTACGTACTGAGTGAGGACTTGGCCTGGCTGCCTCACCTCACATAGCAGCCGCATGCTTGCGAAGTAAGGATTGAATTATGGCGTCTCCTTCCGTCAAGAATGTCCCAGTTCCGGCTGGCCTCACCAGCGATGAAGCCCGCGGCCGGCTGGAGAAGTCCGGCCCAAACGCAATGCCTGACACGGCTCTGCATCCGCTACGCAGAGCACTTGCCAAGTTCTGGGCTCCGGTTCCGTGGATGCTCGAGGCGGCGATCGTGCTCGAAATTGTCCTCGGCAAGTATGTCGAGGCTGCGATCATTGCGGCTCTCCTGGCCTTCAACGCCGCTCTCGGGTTTTTCCAGGAAGGGCGCGCTCAGGCGACTCTGGCCGCGCTGAAGTCGCGGCTTGCGCTGAATGCTTCGGTCAAGCGCGATAATGCCTGGACTACCGTGCCGGCTACCCAATTGGTGGTTGGCGACATAGTGAAATTGTCGCTTGGCGCCGTGGTAGCCGCCGACGTGCGCTTAACCGACGGATCGGTGCTGCTGGATCAGTCCATGCTGACCGGCGAATCGGTTCCCATCGAAGCCGGCGCGGGCTTCGAAACCTATGCGGGAGCTCTGGTGCGGCGTGGCGAAGCGGTCGCGGAGGTCACGGCCACGGGAGCGCACACAAAGTTTGGACGGACCGCGGAACTGGTTCGCACCGCGCACGTAGAAAGTTCCCAGCAGAAAGCAGTTCTGCGTGTGGTGCGCAATCTCGCGATGGTCAATGGCGTGATCATCGCGATGTTGGTGGGCTATGCCTACGCTCTCAAGATGCCCGGTAGCGAGATTATTCCGCTGGTGCTCACCGGGATTCTGGCATCGATCCCAGTAGCGCTCCCAGCTACATTTACCCTTGCCGCCGCGCTCGGAGCNNGCGGCCAGCATCGACGTGCTGTGCGCGGATAAGACCGGCACACTGACACAAAACGCGCTGACGGTAACCGCGGTTCATGCCATGTCCGGCTTCGATGAATCGCACGTCCTGGGAGTGGCTGCGCTGGCGAGCTCGGACGGCGGCCAGGATCCGGTAGATGGGGCCATCCGCGCCGCAGCCGCGAAAAAAGCCGCATCCGATCTGCCGAAGCTGATCAAGTTCGTTCCGTTCGATCCTGCGACAAAGATGTCGGAGGCCACCGCCACCGATCCGGGCGGCGTAACGGTGCGCGCGGTCAAAGGCGCCTTTGCCGCGATTGCCGGACTGACCCAATCGGCGCCTGATGCCGCGAAGACAGCGAACGACCTTGAGGCGCAGGGTTTCCGCGTTCTGGCCGTTGCGATCGGTCCACCTGCGGCGCTAAAGCTTGCCGGAATCATAGCGCTCAGCGATCCGCCCCGGCCGGATTCCGCCGCGTTGATTACCGAACTGCACACGCTCGGAGTGCGCGCGGTCATGGTGACCGGCGATGCCCCTGCGACAGCCGCCATCGTCGCCCATGCCGTCGGTCTGGACGGAAAGGTCTGTCCACCCGGGCCCATTTCTGCGAATGTACATCCCGAGGAGTTCGCGGTTTTCGCCGGCATTCTTCCAGAGGGAAAGTACGATCTTGTCAAGGCGTTCCAGAAGAGCGGCCACATTGTTGGGATGTGCGGCGACGGAGCCAACGACGCGCCCGCGCTGCGCCAGGCCCAGATGGGAATCGCGGTGTCGACCGCGACCGATGTTGCCAAGTCAGCGGCTGGCATCGTGCTGACCAAGCCAGGACTCGGTGGCATCGTCGCATCGGTGAAAGAGGGCCGCGTGACGTTCCAGCGCATCCTGACCTACACGCTGAATTCGGTTACCAAAAAAGTTGTTCAGGTGCTCTTCCTGGCGGTGGGTCTGGTCATGACGGGACACGCGATCCTGACTCCCATGTTGATGGTCATTATCATGCTCACGGGCGATCTCCTGGGCATGTCTTTAACGACGGACAATGTGCGCCCGTCTCCAACTCCCAATGCCTGGCGAATCGGCGCGCTGACGATTGCGGGTGTCTTCATGGGAATCTGCGAGCTGATCTTTTGCACCGCCGCCCTGGCCATTGCCAAATTCCGCCTGGGTTTTGGAATCGAAGCGTTGCAAACTCTGGCCTTTGTGCTTATTGTCTTTGGCAATCAAGCAACGACGTATACGAATCGCGAACGTCGGCGCCTAGGGTCCTCTTGTCCAAGCCGGTGGCTCATCGTGTCTTCAGTAGTCGATCTTCTGATCGCATCCATGCTTGCCACTTTCGGAGTCGCCATGGTTCCTCTGCCGATATTCGTCGTGGGAGGAATACTGGTGGCAGCCGCGGTCTTCGCATTCATCGTGGATTTTGTGAAAGTCCCGGTGTTCCATCGCCTCCGGATCGCATAAGTTATGAACACACAATCCAAAGCCTATCTCGTCGGCGGCGGTATCGGATCTCTTGCTGCCGCCGCCTTCATGATCCGCGACGGCAATTTGCCTAGCGGAAATATCTCGATCCTGGAAGCGGCTCACGTTATGGGCGGAAGCCTGGATGGAGCCGGAGACGCTGCCGCCGGGTATTCCATGCGTGGCGGCCGCATGCTGACAACCGATAACTACGAATGCACCTGGGATCTTTATAAATCAATTCCCTCACTGAACCATCCCGGCAAGACCGTGTTCGACGAAACCGTCGAATTCAACGAGAAGCACAAGTCGAATTCGATGGCGAGGCTGGTAGATCGCCGGCGCGCGAAGGTCCCGGTGACTTCGATGGGGTTCTCCATGCAGGACCGCATGGAATTGCNNACCGAATTCTGGTACATGTGGTCCACCACATTCGCCTTCCAGCCCTGGCACAGCGCCGTTGAATTCAAGCGTTACATGCTCCGGTTCCTGCTGGAATTTTCCCGTATTGAAACTCTTGCGGGCGTCAAGCGAACTATCTACAACCAGTACGATTCCCTGGTTCTACCCTTGCAGACGTGGCTGGAAGCCCAAGGGGTCCATTTCGTCATGGACTGCAAAGTCACCGGGCTCGATCACAAGACCGCGGATGGCGAGTTCATCGTGACCGGCATTCATTGTCTGCGGCAGGGAAACAGCGAAATGATTGCCGTGAATGACGGTGACTTGGTCTTTCTGCAAAACGGCTCCATGACCGATGCCTCCAGCCTGGGTTCGATGACGAACGCGCCGGCGAAGCTGACTAAAGCTGATAGCGGCGGCTGGACTCTCTGGGAAAAGTTGGCGGAGGGCCGTCCGCAGTTTGGCAATCCCGCAGCCTTCAATAGCTCGATTGCGCAGTCTTGGTGGGAATCGTTTACCGTCACGCTGAAGAACCCCTCATTCTTCGACAAGATGATTCAATTCAGCGGGAATCAGCCGGGCACTGGAGGCCTGGTGACGTTCAAGGACTCGAATTGGCTGATGTCCATTGTGCTGGCCTATCAACCTCACTTCCCAAACCAGCCTGCCGGCGTACAGGTGTTTTGGGGATACGCGTTGTTTCCGGACCGGGTCGGCAATTTCGTTCCCAAGCCGATGGCCGAGTGCAACGGCGCGGAAATCCTTCGGGAACTCTGCGGCCACCTGCGATTCGATCTGGAGACTGTTGCCTCAGCCAACTGCATTCCTTGCAGGATGCCTTACATCACCAGTATGTTCATGCCCCGCGTACGCAGTGATCGGCCGTTGCCGGTTCCTAGTGGATCGGGGAATCTGGCGTTCATCAGCCAGTTTGTCGAGATTCCGGACGATGTTGTCTTCACGGTGGAGTATTCGGTGCGAGCGGCCCAAATGGCCGTCTATGAGTTGCTCGGTATTGACCGGAAGATCCCGCCCGTAACGCCCCACGCCAAATCACTTCATACGCAGTTTGAGGCGCTGATCAAAGCCTTTCGGTGACCATACCCGGTCAAATGACCATATTAGGTTACCGGCCGTCAGCGCGGAACCGATGCGAAGCCCATGAATGTCCGTTTTCTGCGTCGGCAGAGGAGGTGCTCTAACAATTGCGAGGTGAACTTATGCGCGGATTTACATTTCTAGTGTTAGCTGCTGTTGCTGGAGTCGGCTTCATCACTATCACCCCCAAAGCGGAGGCTCAGGTCAACGTCGAGATCGGCGTAGCCCCTGTATGCCCCTATGGTTACTATGATGTTGCTCCTTATAACTGTGCTCCCACTGGCTACTATGGTCCAGNNAACGTGAATAACCGGTTACATCCAGATCACGGATATAAGGGCCCGGCGCCTAAACGTGGCGAGAAACCCGAGGCGTCCAAGCGTGTCGATAGTGCGCACTTCCAAGGAAACGAAGCGCGGGATGGACGCGGTCACGTAGCGGAGGGCAAAAAATAGCCAAGCCGGGGAACTCTGACGCGGCACGGTACGCGCTGCACTTCTCCTCTTTACGGGGCAAGGCTCGGATCTCGAGTTTTAGTTTCAACTCGTTTGCGATGGGTTCCTCGCCCCAAATCGAATTCTCAGCCGTCATGTCTGCCAAGCGGCCAAGCCATCCATGCCAGCCGCCATCTTGAGGGACGATGCCACGCTGGCTTAGGCGTTGCGCGGTCTCGCGAAGTGTGTTCCACTACCCGCGTTTAAGTGGTTGCGGGTTANNATTGGGCGGCATCGCAGCCGGCGCGCTATTTGGAGTCATCGGCGCTTTCATCGGCCTAAGCATCCCCGAATATGTGACTCGGCGATTCGAGGGCCGTATTCGAAAGGGTGGAATTTTCTTGTCGGTCCACTGTGACGACCGGGACTGGGTTATGGATTGCGAAGACGGTTTTCGGTCAGACTGGCGCTCAGGATGTTGCTTCCGCCCGTGAGGCAAAGGCGGACTATGCTTCCTTCGAGCATCCTGGCCCGTGAACTATCACTTCCCCAACGGCCAAGGCCAGTTGAGTCACTGAGTGATGATAGGCCCATTCCGGACCGAGAATTGCAAGTTTCCGCATGGAGGAACCAATGCCTGAAAAAAAGACGATCCAACGGGCACGCGAGGATGCGCGGCAAGGAAAAGGGCCGGGCACACAAGCAGGAGAGTTTGTCCGGGAAGAGATAGAGCATATCCGGGAGGGCAAGCATGGCGCGCGCTCCTCCCGGCAAGCCATTGCGATCGGTCTTTCGAAAGCCCGGCGCGCTGGTGTGAAACTCCCACCGCCAAAAAGAGGGAAGGTCTCCGAACGGGTGCGCACGAAGGCCGAACGCGACTACGCCAAGGGTCAGAGTGGAAGAACAGCCAAGCCACATCATCCAGACGGTCTCGTGCCACCAAGGCAGCCTTGAAACGCGAAGGCCATCAGGCCGCTTCGCACNNCGGCGCATTGTCGAGTCATTCAAAGCAAGCCGCGAAGGCCCGCCGCAAACGAAGTTCGGTGAGCTAGGATTGCAGCTCATACACACCCCTGACAGCGGCCGGGAACCGCGCTAACCACGTGGTTGGATTCGCGAAGTTCGGCGGCGGTAGTCGCGACGGCGAGGCGGTCATCCCTCTTCGGGGGGCCTTCTCTTACTGCCCCGTAGCGCTGTCGCTCGGCTTCGACCGAGGCACCGAGGCTGATCCGGGATAGACCAGGATCTCCACCTTATAGCCATCTGCAGCGTCCCGCGCCTTGCCCAGCCCGATTGTTTTGATCCGTGTGTTATCGATTCGGAAGTTCTGAACCAGGTACTTGCGCACCACCATGGCTTGAGCTTCCGTCAGTTGACGTAGCTGGTCCGTATCGCCCGTCATCCCTGCTTGCGTTGCCGCCACCGCCAGGCCGAACCGTTTGCTCCAGAAACCTTCCGGCCTCATTCAGAGCCTTCGGGTTCTTGAGCTTCGCTCAATCCGCCTGGGTGAAAAT
>PKZC01000103.1 GCA_003132905.1 Bryobacterales bacterium
GTCACCGGTTCAAGTCCGGTCGCCCCGATCGATATATCTCAAGGCCCCGCCATCACTTCCGATCGGCGGGGTTTTGCAGAAGAACGAACCGGCCATCCCGCGCCGCCGATCGCTGCCGCTCCTCCCAAGGCTATTTCATGGTGCTCGGGTTCTGGTAGATCATCAGATGGGCGTACGGCGTGCCGGCGAACATGATGTACACGCCGCTGGGATTGGGCTTTGTCGGGAGCCCACTCGCGGCGGGGTCGACCGGCCACATCAGCATCCAGTGCGGCGCCTTCACGTCTTTGGTATTCGCGCCCTTCTCCATCACACTTTCACCGCTGGGCGTTTCATAGTGCACGCCGCCTTGCATCATGTATGAGATGCCGGGCTCAGTGTTCGGCGGCTTGGGCTGGCGTGTGCCCCCGGCAACGAACCACGCCCAGGCGTTCTTGTCGCCGCAATAGGGCGCGTGCGTGTCGGACGTGACGCTGCACGTGAAGCCGTTCGANNTCCCGCACGCACTTGGGTTACCGTCTTCGCCTTGGGATCGATGCGCGCGATTGCCGCTTGACCGGAGACCGCGCCTGGCGCCCCGCTCTCGGCAAGCTTGATGAACTGGGCGTCGCTTATCGCCCCTTGAGCAATACCCAGGCAGGGCAATAGCAGCGCGCCGACTAGCCCACTGCAGAGAGCGCGTTGGATTCGCATAGGCCTCCCCGTGCGCGTTTGTTGTACGCCGGAGCCCGCAGTGAGCCCCGTTGATGATTGTACGTGGGCAACGAGAGGTTGGTAGGAGGATTCAGGTATGCTCGGGAAGATGTGCGTCAGGGGGCAAAGAATGCCGTACTGTGGTACTCCCTAGTCCTGCTTTGGGAGCAAGCGCGCAGGCGGAGACTGTCAGGCGAGATAGTGCCGACGCGCTGCTCGCGAAGCCGTACTTCATCTCGCACGCGTGGCTCCGGATCGACCCGACGTGGGCGCCGCTCACGGGCGATCCGCGCTTCGAGCGGCTCATCGCGCACCCCACCCCCGGTGCGACGCAGAAGATGTAGCTACGCAACTCGCCGTCGTGTCAGTGGCTCATGCCGCTCATCCCTGCCATGCCGCTGCCCGTTCCGGTGCCGAACAGCTCCACGAGGTCCAGTTGATAGACCGGGTCTGCGGTGTTCACGGTTGGCCACTGAGCGCCACGATCGGGGACGAACAAACCGGCAACCGACCCCATGCCGCCCTCTGGGATCACGTGTCCCGTCGGATTGTCGTACGTCACGGTGATGCGATACCGGTGGGACGGCACGATGTGAACGCCCAACCGGTGCCAGTTGTAAAACCGCGTGATCGGGAGATCCAGCACGTGTCCCGCTGAGTCCCGGACCGGCGTGACGTGCCAGATCAACCGGCCGGTCGTCACGTCACTGAAGTCGAGGCTCACGGCGTAGTCGTGTACATGGCCGCCGATGCCGACGATGTCCCCCGGGATCGCCGGGCTACTCTCCCAACTGTGCGTGGTCCGGCCCGGCGCCAGATCGAAGTCCCGACTGATGGGTGCTCGCCACCCGTTCGGGAACATCGCGTCCATGACCCAGGGATAGGCGCGAAACACCGGGAACAACGACCCAAACAGTCCGCGACCGATCGGTCGGCATCCGATCTCCAGTCGCACGTGGACGCTATGTCGGGCGACTGGCGTATCGTTGCTGACCATGCCCCATGTCAACAGCCGTTGGCCCTGAGTGAGTGGCAATCCTAGGATGAGCTCGGGCACGGCGACCGATGGCGTTTCCTTGCTGGCCGCCAATAGATGCAGTGTGCCGGCGAGGAACAGATCTCGATGGTCGGGATCGGACAAATGCACGTGGTGGAGGAACGCTTTGGGCAACTCGCGCCCCGCGCTGTCCAGGACTACCGCCCGCGAGCTGTGGATCGTACAACTCGCTGGTACTACGGCTTGGTAGATGGGCGAGCTGACCATCGCCATCCGGCCGGGCGCCGCCGCCACGAGATCCGTTGGCGGCAGTTCCAGGATGAGTAGATCGTGCGTCCGGTCGAATGTCATCGTCGCGCGCGGAAGGCTCGAGAACGCCGGAATCCCCGCGACCGGACCGCTCGGCGCCACTGGTGTCGCGGCAGTCTGCGCGCTGGCCGCGATCGGACACCCGGCGAACAACATTGCAATGACCGCGGGCAGTTTTACGGGCGTCCTCGGTGTCCACCTCGAGGGGTTGGGCGACGGTGGCTGCATAGTCTGGATTTGGCGGGTCGTGATGCCCCGCGGGTGTCGTGCGTTGGGTTGAACTGAGATTTGCTGACGTGCACTGACGTTTCGTGCATGGTCTGTTTAGGAAACCGCTGCTCTATCCACCTGAGTTACGGGGGCGACATACCTCTAACGTCTCTCGCTGCAATCTATTGCGCCGTCAATCTCCAGTATAACGCTACCAATATCGGCGTGGTTTGGCCCCTGCCCCAGTCCACCGATGTCACCATCCTTCGGCTGACCACGGCGTAGTTGGCCGCCGCGCACACTCCGTTGCCACATTCCAGCATCCAGGCGACACGTGAGATTCGCTCGGATCCTCCTTGTGTCGGCTTTGGCATGCGCCGTACGATGTATAGAGGGATCACGAGTGTCGGGTCGGAATGACACCCGAGCGACATGCTCAGCTGCCAGGAGGCAGGATGCGGAGTCGCGCCACGGTGGGGTTAGCGGTGTGCGCTTTTTCCGTTCCGATGGCGCTTGCGGAACCCTCGCATCATTCGCCGCCGCCGACGATCATGGCGAATGACAACCGGGTTCCTGCCGGTCACCTGAAGAACGGCGTCCTAGATCTGCGTCTCGAACTGCGCGAAGGCGTGTGGTACCCGGAAGACGACAGCGGCGGCCATCGCAATGTGTACGTCTTTGCGGAGGAAGGGCGACCACTCCAGAGCCCCGGCCCGCTAATCCGCGTTCCGCAGGGGACGCAGGTCAATGCTCACATCCGAAACACGTTGCCAATCGCCGCCAAGGTGTACGGCTTGCATCGGCATCCGGGCGATTCGACCGACGCCGTGAGGGTCGCGCCGGGTGAATCGCGCGATGTGCAATTCACGACGGGCGGACCCGGAACGTACATGTACTGGGCCGCCACGTCCGACCATTCGCTCGATACGCGCGATGAGGCGGAGACTATGCTGTCCGGCGCTTTCATCGTTGATTCAGCCGGAGCGAAGCCCAACGACCGGATCTTCGTTGTCGGTCTCTGGTCGAAAGGCAGCATTGACAGCGAGATTCCCTCTATAAACGGCAAATCCTGGCCGTATGACGAGCGCGTCACCTACACGACAGGTGAGACGATCCATTGGCGGGTGATCAATCCCACGGCGTCTGAACATGCCATGCATCTTCATGGGTTCTATTTCAATCTCGATGCTGAAGGTGACGGCGAGCACTATGAGCGTTACGCCAGCGACCAGCGCCGCAAGGAAGTCACCGAGTTCATCCAGGAAGGGCACGTGTTCGCCATGACGTGGACACCAGATCGCCCGGGCAATTGGCTGTTTCACTGCCACATGGTGGCGCACATGTCGCCGCCGGCGCCGCTCCATCCGCCGGCAACGGAGGCTGCGACCTATTCAGCAGGTCACGATCACGCCGCCATGATGGGCGGGCTCGTGCTCGGAATCACGGTGCTCCCGAACGCCAACGCCAAGCTGGCGCCGATCGCGACGAACGCAACGCACAAGCTCCAACTCGTGATCTCGGAGAATCCGGCGAAGATTCCCCTCTACAAGCTCCAGGTGAATGATCTCGCGGTGCCGACGCCCACCCCCTCGGACACCCATCCGCGGCCCAGTCTGCTCGGACCCCCGATCGTGCTGACACGGGGCGAGACGGCGGAGATCGAGGTCAAGAATCAGACGAGCAAGCCGACATCCATTCACTGGCATGGAATGGAAATCGAGAGCTATTACGACGGCGTGGTCGGTTGGACCGGTACGGATCAGCATCCCTCGCCGGCCATCGCGCCGGGCGACTCCTTCACTGTACGAATGACGCCGCCGCGGGCGGGGACTTTCATCTACCACACGCACTGGCACGACGCCACGCAGATCCGCAACGGTCTGTACGGCCCCCTCATCGTGCTCGAGCCGGGACAGAAATACGATCCCGAGCACGACCGGGCATTCATCTTCGGTGTCGGCCAGTATGCTCCGTTCGGCTATCCGCTGCTCATCAACGGGCATCCCCAGCCGGATCCCGTCACCCTGCGTGTCGGGACGCGATACCGGCTGCGGCTGATCAATATCACACCCAATATGGTGGACATGCGCGTTCGTCTCACCAGCAATGGCGTCCCGGTGCAATGGAACATCATCGCGAAGGACGGCGCAGATTTCCCGCCGGCACAATTGAAGTCATCCACAGCCGACATGTGGCTCACCGTGGGCGAGACCTACGATGTGGAATACCAGGCCGCGAGTCCCGGCCTCGTCAAGTTGGAAGGCTGGGAGGTCAGTTATCCGAAATCGGTGGCGATACCGCTGGACTTTGTCGCGTCCAAGTAGTTGGCGTGCGCTGACTTTTGCGGAGGCGCGCAGACGTACGGGCTCGACTGAGCCCGCCGCGCAAACGATCAGATCGCGAAACGAGTACCGAGTGTCGGAGCAAGGTTGTTCTTGTAGTTGTAGGGGACGCCGGGGCCGTGAGGAATGGCAATGGCCAGACCGCCGCTGACATCGGAATACGCAATTCCGGCATACGCGTCGACACGCTTGGTGAAATGATGATCCGCGTAGAGTGACCCCTCGTTGAGGGTGCCCGCGCAGGAACTGCGGAAACCGGCGGCGGCCGAGCAGGTCGACGGAACACGGAAGTCGTTCTGAATCTGATTATAGTAGGACACAGTGATGTCGGTTTTGCTGTCGTAAGCGTATTTCACGCCCGTCCACCAGACCTGCACGATCTTGGGAGAATCAAGATTGTTGTCTTCGACGCCGCTCAACAGATAACCACCCTGGGCCGAGGCGCCGACGCCCAACGGGTTCGACGGGTTGTTCTGCCAGATGTATTCGTAGCCGCCAAAGAACTTGAGTTGGGCCCAGGCATATTTGGCAGCGGCCATAAGCGCGGTGTTGTCGGTTACGATGCCATATACGGTGTTGGGCGTTCCAATCAGATTGGCGCCAATGATGGGGTTTGTATTGATGCTGTTGAGGGTCGACTGATATGACGCCGACGGACTCTGAGGCCCCAGCAAGGGGTTGAGCACGCTGATCGCCTGGTTGTAATTCTGAAAGACGACATCGGCGGAGAACTTGCCGAACGCTGCGCCCAGGTCCAATCCATAGGCGGTGTTGTGCGGCTGTTCCGGCGTACAGGTGGCCGCAGTCCAGGTTGCGGAGGCGGAGTAGCAGCCGCCAGAACCGTCGGCGAATTTATACATCGCGCCGAAATGCACCGGGCCATAGGCGAGGCGATACTTCATGGCGTCGTCCCAACGGCTGTCCTCGGTGTCGCCGCCGCCGGCCATCGTGCCGTTATACCCGATGTACGAAAAGGCATAGCCGCCGCCGGCCGGATCGTAATTGAGCATCGTATCGGTACCGAGAGAGCGCTGACGACCGAAGGTCAGCGTGCCGAAATACGTGGACGATATACCGCCATAGTATTCGTCATTGAAGGGTTGGCCCGCGCGCGCGCCGTCGATGGCTTCCGAATAGCTGCTCCTGGGAAGGCCGTTGTTGTTGAAGTTGGTGGCTGACGCGTTGGCGAGCTGGCCGGACTGCGGATTGATTCCCGTTGAAGCGTTGAACACAACGGACCAGCCATGCCAAAACTCTTCCTTGCCCCGGACGCCGAAACCCGTCTGCTGCAGGTTGTTCNNTCGGTGCGACGAGGAATCGATGCTGATAGCCGTTTCGGTTCACCAGAGATTCGCCTTCATAGTTAACGGCGTTTTCCGGTAAGCCGTGGCTGACGTAGCCGACACCGACGTCATACGCACCGTACAGCGTGATGCCGTGCCAGGTGAGCGTGCAATCCGTGGTGGCGAACTCGTGGCCGCTCGTGCAGGGGTCGGGGGTGCTTGAGTGGATCTGAATGTCGGCCGTGGCTTCCTGGCCAGCCGCCAAGCTGATTCCCGCGCGCGTTTCATCGGCGAATCCTTGTTTTGCCGCTCGAATTTCGAGGCGCCCCGGAGGCAGGCCGGACGCCTGATAGTGCCCCCCGCCGTCGGTTGCGATCGTGCGCGTTGCACCTGTGTCGACGTTCTTGATTGTCACGGCGACTTCGGGAAGGGTTGCGCCCGTTTTGTCCGTCACGACGCCGGAAAGGCTCGCTCCCGTTTGCGCCCACGCCGGGAACGCCGCCATCGCAAGCCACAAAAGCAGCAATTGGGCGAGCGGCAGTGAGGCAGGTCTCGACGAGGCTGATGCATAGGCACAACATAGCTTGCGAGAAAGCATGGGAAATCGTCCTTTTTCAGCGATGTTCGACTGGTATACACGACATTGTATGCTAATCGAGTCACTACCAAAACACGTCTGGCCTGAATAGGGATGGAATGGTAGTGAACGGCGCTTAGAAGCGGGCGGGCGGGGCGAAACGCTTGGCTAGCGCTTCGATTTCGCGAGAGGCGCGGACCTTATGTTCGCTCACGTAGAGTTCGTGGTTGCGCTCCACTTCCGGGAGCTTGTAGACGTAATTGGCGGTTAGTCCAGCCGAGCGCTGCAACCCCGACGCAGACGTATCGCCCAGCCAGTTGATCCGCTCCAGGCGCGCGCCGTTCTTCAGATGGAAGCGCGCCACAGGATCGAGAGGCTCGTCGTTGCCCTTGGCGCAAATGAGGTAATAGGCTGCCAACGGAAGCAACTGGCGCGGTAGCTCCACGCGCTGTACCGGATCGTCCATCCACTGCGGGCTATCCAGTTTCGCGATGGCTTCGGCAAAGGGCGCGAGCTTCGAGTTGTCCTGAAAAGACGTCGCCTTTTCGGCGAGCCACTTGCGAAAACCAGGAACCGGGGAAAGCGTTGCGAACTTCTTGATGCGCGGGAGCTCCTTGCTCAGATCCTCCACCACACGCTTAATCAGGAAACTACCGAACGGCACACCGCGCAGACCCTCTTGGCAATTGGTGATGGAGTAAAAGATGGCCCACTCGGCCGATTCGGCGTCGAGGACGGGCGAATCCGGATCGAGCAGCGCCTGCACCGTGTCTGTGAGAACACGCGTGAGAGCCACTTCGATGAAGATTATCGGCTCATCGGGAAGGGCGGGATGGAAGAACGCATAACAGCGGCGGTCCGCCTCAAGACGGCGGCGCAGATCGTGCCAGCCTTGGATCTGATGCACGGCTTCGTACTGGATCAGCTTTTCGAGAATAACGGCGGAGGTCCGCCAGTCAATACGGCGTAGAACGAGAAAGCCGCGATTGAACCAGGAGGTGAACAGGTGCGCCAAGTCGGCGGCGATGGGCTTTAAGCGGGTAGTATGGTCAGACTCCTGCAGCACCTGGCTCCGCATGTTCACCAGAATGCGCGTGCCTTCCGGCGCAAGATTCAGCCGGCGGAACAGTTCCTGGCGAGGCGGCTCAACCACTCTTTGCAGACGGGCGAGGTTATCGGGGGAGGGATTGCTGCGATAAGCGTCGCCGGCCCGTCCGACCTCTTCCGGATCCGGCGAAAACTCACGGATCAGCAGTTCAAAAAAAGATCGCCGGCTACGCTCATCCAGTGCCTGATAGGAATCCAAGGCTTCGGCCGCCAGCCGGCTTCCGGAAACTTCGCCGCGCTCAGACACCAAACTGTGACACAGCTCAATGGTTTTTCTGGAAGTGCGGGTGGCTGTCCTGGGGACAGACCGGGTTGGCCGGGGCGCGAAGCCCAAGAGCTCTGCCAGTTTCAAGGGTGATGGCTCCAATTATCTATCGGCACAAAACTGTTGGCTGTTCATAGCGCCGGGAACCTTCATTGTAGCTTTGCGGGATCGGCCGACGGCGGGAGAGCAACGGAAAATCGAGGAGAGCGTCTTACGCTAGGAGATCGTCTTACGCCAGGAGAGCGTCTTACAGTTGTTATGATCCGGAAACTCAAATCAGGCCAATACCGGCTGTATTCGCGCAAGAAAGACGCGAAGACGGGACGCCGCAAAAACCTAGGGACGTTTTCCTCGCGGGATGCCGCGGAGCAGCACGAGCGCGAGGTGCAGTACTTCAAGCGGCATTAGTTTGGGGCGACCAGGGGCACAACGATCAGCGGCATCGTGGTGGGTTGATCGACTCCGGCCTGGTTCTCGACGGTCACCGCGATGGCAGCGGCGGAGGCCATATCTACCGCCCCCGGCCGGACGTGCAAGGCGTTGCCGTCGTCCTGCGATTGGAATAAGCCTGCGGGAACGGGCTTAGCGCCCTTGCCTTTGCGGATGATCCACATCTCGTAGATCTTGTCGGATGGTGTGCGCGGCAGATTAGACGCTATCAGGACTACGCCGCGAGCGGGGTTCACAAAGACTTTGCCTTGCGGCGGGCGTGGCTGCGATCCACCGAAAGAAACCTCCGTGGTACGCGGACCCGACACGATGTCGAAGGCCTCGGTCAATTGAAGAAGCTGGGCGGTTTGAGTGCGCAGAGCTTGCTGAAGGCTAGCAGCTTGCTGCGAATACCCACGGCTTCTCACGGCAAAATATACGGTGATGACTAACAGAGCGACCATCGCCAAAGCTGTGGCCAAAGCCGGCAGCCAGCGGAAACCGCGTTGTTCGGATCCAACCGAAGCCAGGATGCGCCGCCGAAGATCCCGGGATGGCTGCGCCGCGGGCGCCGATGCCCCGATCAGGCTCGCGGTTTCCAACGCGCGCTTTACGCCCGCCATGCAGACCTCGCATCCCCGGTTGAGGTGAGCGCGAATCTCTGCGCGCTCCGGATCTTCGGCGATGTCCAACGCATAAAGCTCATAATGCTCGCGGAGTTGTTCGCAGTTCATCCCGACACCGCCACTCCGAGTTCATCGCGCAGGCTTTGCAGCGCCGTGCGCACCCAGGTTTTGATGGTGCCGAGGGGTTGTCCCATCTTGACCGCCATCTCCGATTGCGACAGTCCCTCGAAATACGCCAACTCCATCACGGTTCTGTAGTGTGGCGCCAACTTCTCCATGGCCGCTCTCACACGGCGCAGTTGATCCGAGATAAGAATTCCAGTTTCCATCTCGCAATAGAGCGGCGCATGATCGGCCTCATCCAACTCCACGGCATTCCGCTCGCGCCCGGCCGACGAACGCAGATAGTCGATGGCGCGATTGCGGGCGATGGCCAACAACCACGGCCCGATGGCGCCCTTTTCGGAATCGATGGAGCGAACGCGATTCCACACACGAAGAAAAGTCTCCTGAACCAGATCTTCCGCAATCGCATTATCGCGAACCACGCGCAGGATCAGTGAATAGGCCAGACTGCCGTAACGATCGTACAGTTCGGCGAGAGCCTGCGGGTCGCGATGTTTCAGGCGCTCGATGAGTGAGTGGTCCTCAGGACCTCCGAATACCGCCAGTAGGAGCGGGAGAATCACGCCTGCACACATCGATGTATTGAGATCATAGCTTGCTTCGACAAAATGGCGCGCGGATCGAAAGAAGGGTAGTTCGACCGATCCGGCGCGCCGGAGGGAAAACACCCAAGGAGCGGGACCAGGTCTATTTTTCTACAATGTCTTTCTTCATGGGACCCAGAACGCCGAGCAGCGCTTGCTTATCGCCGTCCTTCACCATGAACTTGTCGAGCGACGCCACCAGATCCTGCACCAGGGCGTCAAAATCGGCGCTCGAAATCCCCATGCCCGCGTGGGCGGTCTTCATGTCCTTGCCCTTGTACTTGCAAGGTCCACCGGCCGCTTCGCAAATCTGGTCGACCAGGTTCTTTTTGAATTTGGCGAGCCGCGCCGGATCGGCCGCGGTGGCTTTGAAGAAGCTATTGATCCGGTCGTCAGCCGCAACGCGCCCAACGAAATCGTCCACTACGGCGGTGATGGCTTTCTTACCGCCCAGGCTTTTGTAAAGCGTGTCGTCGGCTCGCGACATGGGAGCGATCGCAAGCAGGCAGGTGAACGCCGCCAATAACGTGTGTTTCCGCATTTTCATCCCCTTGGCCGCGCCTGTAAGATCCTGAGCGCGTCCGATGATTAGTACGGAATCGGCGGGCGATTGGATTTGTCGGGGGGGGAATGGCCCCCGTTGGCCGGCTTGCCTCAGGCGGACAGGGCGGCCTGCTTAAGCATGCGCATGATGCGCGGCGGCGTGCGCATGGGAATTTTCCCCGTGTTCGTAGATCGCCTTAGCAGACCCGATGATATGCGAATCAGGGGCAGTGACGACATCGGTGTCTTTGCCTCTATAGGGAATGGTGTGCAGCACATGCTTGATTGCATTAAGACGTGCGCGATTCTTGTCATCGGAACGTACTATCGTCCAGGGCGCATCCAGGGTGTCGGTGTAAAAAAGCATCGCTTCCTTGGCCTTGGTATAGGATTCCCACCGCCCCAGGGATTCTACATCCATCGGGCTGAGTTTCCACTGTTTCAGGGGATCTTGGGCCCTGCCGAGAAACCGCCGTAGCTGTTCTTCCCGACTGACGGAAAACCAGAACTTATACAATCGAATCCCGCTGCGGACCAACATACGCTCGAATTCGGGAGTCTGGCGCATGAATTCCAGATATTCATGCGGGCTGCAAAATCCCATGACATGCTCGACGCCCGCGCGGTTGTACCAGGACCGGTCAAAGAAGACGATTTCGCCTTTGGTGGGAAGCTCCTCGATGTAACGCTGGAAATACCACTGGCCCCGCTCGGTGTCCGAGGGTTTGGTGAGGGCCACCACCTTGGCGCCCCGAGGATTGAGGTTTTCCGTAAACCGTTGGATGGTTCCACCCTTGCCCGCGGCATCGCGTCCCTCAAAGATCAGCACGATGCGTTCGCCAACTTCCTTGGCCCACGCCTGCATTTTGACCAGTTCAATTTGCAGCAGTTCAATTTCTTCCAGATACTCCGACTCCTTCATCTGCTTCGGATAGGGATAGTTGGAGCTTATGATGTCCCTCTTGCTCTTCGCTTGCTTCACCTTGGCAACCAGTTCTTTGGGAATGCTGCTTCGCACCTGCTCATCAATCAGCGCGACCATAGGAAAAGTCCCCGCGAGCGCTTTGGCGGAGCTTTTCTTCTCCTTCAATCTCTTCTTTAGTTTCTTTTTCTCGGTTTTGTTGAGATCGTCGCCACTGTGCCCGTCGTAAACCCGCACTCGCTTTCGGGCTGACTTCTCAAAAGTCTCGGGAGCCCCAGGCGATAGTTCGGCTCCAAGGTTACCGTGCGTCTCTTCGGGGAGGCCAAGGTCGTCGTTTACCGGGGATTCATAGGATGTGGCAACCGCAAAACCATCGTGAGCCTCTTCAGTCTTTGCTTCTTCAGGATGAAGTTCAGCTTCGTTCAGCGGGGGGGCATAGGGGTCATAGTGAGTGCTCTCCTTAAGTATTCGGTTGGGGCAACGGAATCCCGCGCTGCCCCACCCTTCGTCTAACGCGCTGTTACCAACCCATCTCTTGGCAGGAAGACGAACAAATGTTGGATCAAGCCATGGCGGCGACGGGCTTCGGAACGCTATTGATCGTCTTCAGAATGCGTGAAACGATCTGGTAGGGATCGCCTTCCGAGTTCGGGCGGCGATCTTCCAAATAGCCCTTGTAGCCGTTCTTGACGAAGTTGACGGGCATCCGGATGGAGGCACCGCGATCAGAGAGGCCATAGCTGAACTTGTCAATGGCTTGCGTTTCGTGCAGACCCGTCAAACGCAGATGGTTATCCGGGCCATAGACGGCAATGTGCGCCGCGATGTTGTTTTGGAACGCCTTCATGAGGGCTTCGAAATAGTCCTTGCCGCCTACGTCGCGGAGGTATTTAAACGAGAAGTTGCAGTGCATGCCGGATCCATTCCAGTCGCCCTTGATGGGCTTGCAGTGCAATTCCATATCTACTCCGTATTGCTCACATAGGCGCATCATCAAATAACGGGCGGCCCAAGTGTCATCAGCGGCTTTCTTAGAGCCTTTGGCGAAGATCTGGAATTCCCACTGACCTTTCGCGACCTCAGCGTTGATGCCCTCATGATTGATACCGGCGGCAAGACAGAGATCCCAGTGTTTATCGACAATTTCGCGGGCCACACTGCCCATGTATTTGTAGCCAACACCGCAGTAATAGGGGCCTTGAGGGGTACTAGGGTAGCCGTTTTCCGGGAAGCCGAGAGGACGTCCATCCTTAAATAGGAAGTACTCCTGCTCCAGACCAATCCACAAGTCAGGGTCGTCCTCGATGGTGGCGCGCGCGTTGGTGGAATGCGGGGTGCCGTCCGGATGCATGACTTCGCTCAGAACGATAAAAGCGTTCTCGCGGGTTGCGTCGGGATACAGAGCCGCGGGTTTCAGCACGCAATCGGAGCTCTTGCCCTCGGCCTGCATGGTGGAACTGCCGTCAAAACCCCAATTGGGCATATCAGCGAGCGTGGGTGGTTTTTCAAATGCCTTGAGTAGGCTTTTGCCGCGCAGGCCAGGAACGGGGGTTTTGCCGTCAAGCCAGATGTATTCGAGTTTGTATTTTGTCATAGTATTTGGAAACCTATAGGGCAACCGCCCCGGTGATAGCTCTCTCTTTGATTTAGAATTCTAAAGTCCTGTCGCGCATGGAAAGGACCGCTGCCGAAATACCCCTAACTACACGCTCGCGCTTCGGTTCGAAAAAAGACCGACCTTGTTCCGATACGAAGCCGATCCTTCATTTTGGATGACGACACCCCGCTTCGCAATACCTGCGCTCATCAAATGTCTTTATGGGCGGCCTTCAAGAAACTGATCGGGCTAGTATAATCTGTGCTTATTGACCATGCGATACTTCGCGATACTTTTGGGCGCTTTACTCGGGATAGTCCAGGCGGAAGCGCAGAGCGGCAACAGCACGTTATTGCTGAACGGCAAGATACTTACGATGGACAGCCGGTCGTCCACGAGTGAGGCGCTGCTGGTACGCGATGGACGAATTGTGGCTACCGGCAAATCGGCGGACCTTCGGAAAATGGCGGGTCCGCAGGCCCGGGTGATCGATTTAGAAGGACGGACGGTGATTCCGGGCTTGATCGATTCGCACATGCACGCCATACGGGCCGCGCTCAGCTTTAGTACTGAGGTGAACTGGATCGGCACACGGACGCTGGGCGAAGCGCTGGACCGGATCCGAGCCGCCGCGCATACGATGACGCCGGGCGCGTGGCTGATTGTGGCGGGCGGTTGGAACGCGCAGCAATTCCGGGAAAATCGGCGGCCGACGCAGGCGGAATTGATAGCGGCTGCGCCGGACAATCCGGTGTATGTCCAGTTGGGTTATGGCTGGGCGATGCTGACGCCGAAAGCGCTGGAGAAGCTGAAAATCGCAAGCGATGCGGATCTGCCGGCGGGTGGAAAGCTGGAACGAGATTCCGACGGTAAGGCGACGGGCGGAGTGAGCGGAGGGCAGAATGCCATCATCGCTTTGTTCGACCGGCTGCCCACCCCTACGCCCGAGCAGGAAGTGGCCGGGACGAAGAAATTCTTTCGCGAGCTGAACCGGCTGGGGCTGACGGGCGTGGTGGATCCAGGCGGAAACAATATGACGGCCGAATCGTATCAAGCGATTTTCAAAGTCTGGCGGCAGGGCGAGCTGACCGTGCGCGTGGCTTACAGCTTGTGCGGCATCACGCCGGGGAAAGAATTCGAGGAACTGAAGGATCTGACGCAGCTTCTGCCGATGGGATTTGGCGACCGCATGCTGCGATTCAATGGGATCGGCGAGCGAATTACCTGGGCGATGAATAATAACAACAACCCAAGCGAAGCCGAGCGGAAAAAATATTACGAGATCGTCCGATGGGCGGCCGAGCGCGGCATGGCGGTTACGATGCACTGGCCCCGCAACGATTCGGTGGGCGTGCTGCTGGATATTTTTGAGCGAGTGAACAAGGAAGTGCCCATTACGAATCTGCGCTGGTCGATCGCGCATTTAAACGATGGGTCGGCGGAGAGTTTTCGTCGCATGAAGTCGCTGGGCATCGGTTGGACTATGCAACCGGCGCAGCGTGTGCCGCCTGTGGAAACGGCCAAAGAGATCGGCGTCGCGACCGGCGCTGGCACCGATGCACACCGCGTGGCGTCCTACAATCCGTTCACGGCGCTGCAATCGTTGCTGGGCGGCAATACCGCCAACGGCGTGCCGTTGCCCGGCCCGGCTGAAGAGAGGCCGTCGCGCGCGGAAGCGCTGCGGCTTTACACTCTGGGCAGCGCTTGGTTTGCGCACGATGAAGATGAGCGAGGATCGCTGGAACCGGGCAAACTGGCCGACTTGGCGGTGCTGTCGACGGATTACATGAACACGCCGGTAGAACAGATCGGCGCAACGGAATCGCTAATGACGATGGTGGGCGGCAAAATTGTTTATTCCGCCGGACCATTCGCGCATTTCGAAGACCGTCGTTAAACTGATCAAGGTTAAGCCAGATCGAGCGCGCGGAACATCGCCAGCCGTTGTTCCCGAATGGGATCGCTCACCACTTTGCTTTGATTGTTAATGACCATAGTTGGACGTTCGGTGGCGTTGAAAGCCGGCCAATGCGGCAGTTTGGGCTGGTTAGGATCGCCCGTGCGCGCAAACGCGATCCACGAATCGCTGACCTTGTCGGCCAGGGCCATGGCATCCGCTCCGCCGCCGGTGATCCCGCGCGAGATCTGGACATTGTCGAACGCGAAAGGAATCTCCATGGTGTGGGGCGAATGCAGGCGTCCGCCTTCCACCGGAGTTTCCCAGGTGAAATAGTACAAATGGACCGAGCCTTTGCCGAGAGCCGCGCGGCGTTCGGCGATCTTCATCACCGGCGCGCCGTAGCGATAGTCGCTGGCAATGAGGAAGTAAAGATCGGATGGCGTGGCGTGTGGATTGAGTTTGCGGTACAGCTCGATCAGCGCGTCGCTACTATCGCCCGCCATGCTCTTGATGCGGCTCTGCATTCCCGGCTCATCCAGCGAGAACGACGCTGCGTCGCTGAGGAGCGTCATCTCGGTGCGCGTGGAACCGATCATCAGCGGAACGTCGGCGGAGATGGGCGAGGCGGCCGGATGGAACGGATGCTTTGGAATGGCGTTTCCATCCACGGTGGGTGAGAAGCCCTGCGTCATCTGGTCTTCGCCGCCCATGTCTTTGACGACGGAAAAATAGGCGCCCATGATGCGATCAACCGGCATCTTCTGAAGCTCGCGCACGTCTGACTTGCCGACATTCAACTTGGCGAGCAGCATGCCGGCCACGCGAATAGCCTGCTCGCGTTCGACCAGCCTTATCGTGGGGCCGCTCTCGATCACAGCGCGGTGAAACAGGCCCTTGGCCGATGGCATAGCAAGCAGCGTGCCGACCTTGCGCCCTCCGCCCGATTGGCCGAAGATCATCACGGTGTTCGGATCGCCGCCAAACTGTTCGATGTTATTGCGTACCCATCGCAAGGCGTGCACGATGTCGAGCATGCCCGCGTCGCCTGAGGACGCGAAGTCGGAGCCGCCGAATTCGGCCAGGTAGGTAAAGCCGAGAACGTTTAATCGATGGTTGATGGTGACCACCACCACGTCGCCACGGCGCGCCAGATTGGCGCCGTCGGTACCAGGCGAAGAACCGGAGCCGGTGACGAATCCACCGCCGTGACACCAGAACAGAACAGGCCGCTTGCGTCCGTCTTTCAGCGCGGGAGTCCAGACGTTCAGCACCAGGCAGTCTTCGCTCTCGGGCGGCAGGTTGGCGCTCGCGACGGACAACGGGGAAATCGCGCGAGGGGCGCCGGGATTGCTTTGCGGCGTGCTGGGGCCGTAGTGCAGCGCATCGCGAACGCCACTCCACGGCATGGGATCTTTGGGCGGCATGAAGCGATTCTGGCCGGCCGTTGAGGCCCCATAAGGGACGCCCTTGAATATTTTGATGCCCTGGATTTCTTCGCCGCGGACCTTCCCGAATGCGGTGTCCGCGACGACAGATTGATCCGCGCGAGCGAGCGCGGGGGCGAGTGCTAGCAGCGAAGTCTGTTTGAGGAAAGTGCGACGATTCGTCATGGAACGGCCTCCTGATTATGGTTTTACACTTGTGGTTTCGGCGCGGTCTTTTTGACCGGCCGCTTGCGAACCTTCGGCGTCTCGGGCTTGGGCGTAGTCCTGACGGTCTCAAGGCGCAAATATCCAGCGGCGGCGCGCAGCCGGACGCCTTCGGTTTTGTCATCCAGCAACGGGACGATGTCTGTTTCGAATGCAGGATCGTCGCGCAGCACCAGGGCATGAACGGCCGCCGCCCTCACCGACCATTCCTTATCTTGTAATGCTTCTTTGAGCGCGGCCAGAGTTGGTGGGTCTGTTTCCTTTTCAAGCAGCAGCGCAGCAGTGGCGCGGCCAGACACAGCCGGATCGGACAACAGGGCCTGCATGGAAGAGACGCCTGCGCCCAGGCCCGGCACGGGCGCTATGCCGGCCCCGGTGCGAACGGCGAACATGAACATCGGCTTGGGCGTGTGCATCATGCGGAGAGCCTCGCGCTTTTGTTTCGCAAAGTATCCGGACGAAGCCTTGGATTCGCCGCTCAAGATGGAGAGCAGAACTTTCTTGCCTTCCGGATCGTTGAGGGCCCACAGCGATCGCGCGGCGGCGAAGCTGACTTCAGGCACTTCGTCATTCAAGGCTTTGTGGAGTGCGGGAATGGTGCGGCTGTTTTTAAGATCGGAGATGCTGGCGACGGCGGCTACTCTGACTTCGACGTCTTTGTCGTCGAGCAGCGATTCCAATTGCGCCGGGAACGGGTCTGTAGAGCCCACTAAGCTAAGCGCGATGGCCGCCTGCTTGCGCGTATCCGGGTTCTTATCCTTCAGAGCTTTTACGAGCAGGTCCTGGCATTGCGGACTGCGATTTGCCGACGAAGAGGCGGCCGCGGACGAGACCGGAACTGTCTGGCATAGAGCGATGGCAGGCCAAAGAACCGAAACCAGCAAGGTTTTCCGCATCAGAATCTCCTTGAGATGTGCTCTCCAGTATACGACCGTTAGTCGCCCGGCGGCGTGTTGTGATATAAAGCTGAAGTTAGCCGGGAGATGGCATGAATTTAAGGCGAATTTTCGAAGGGCTTTTGCTGGCGGCCGTCTATTTTCCGATCCAATTGGCCGTGGCCGACGTTTATCCGGTGATCTTACGCGGCAAGGTGGTGATGGACGATGGATCGGTTCCTCCCACCATCGTCGGGATTGAACGGGTGTGCAGTGATGTCGCCGGCTCGGCTCCAGGGCCACTCACCAACAAAAAGGGCGAGTACATCTGGCGCATGGATATCGATCCGCTGGAGACGCGCAACTGTGTGATTCGCGCCACTCATCAGGGCTACTCATCGAGCGCCGTCGAGGTTTCGGGCATCGACACGACGCATACCTCTTTGGACCTTCCGCCCATCACGATTCGCAGCGCCGTGGCCGATCCTTATGTCCTCAACTTCTCCGACAACGGCATTACCGGACGCGCCAAGGGGGAATGGACGGCGGCGAAAAAAGCGCTGGACGTTCCAAATTTAGCGGACGTTGCGATGCATCTGGAAGCGGTGGTGGCCGCGGCTCCAAAAGCTGCGCAGGCGTGGCACGGGCTGGGCGTGGTGGATGAACGGCTGAATAAACTGAGGGAGGCGCACGCGGCGTACGAACATGCCATTGCAGCCGATCCAAAGTGGCTTGCGCCGTATGTCGCACTGACGCGCTTGTGTATCAAGACCCAGGACTGGGACGCCGCAGCGAAGACGGCCGAAGCCTTGATCAAAGTGGATTCCAAGCATTCCTATCCGGAGATCTACCTGCATCAAGCGGTGGCGCGCTATGAATTGAAAGATTTGAATGGCGCGCAACAGAGCGTGCAAGAGGCCCTGCGCCTGGACCCAAAACACATGCAGCCGAGGACCGAATATGTGCTGGGCCGGATTCTGGAAGCCAAAGGCGATCTGGGTGGCGCCAAGGAACACATGGCGAAGTATCTGGAGTTGGAACCCGCTCCGGCGGACGTCGATTTGGTGCGCGCCCACATGGACAGTCTTGGAACACCTACGGGCGCTGGGGCAGATCCTGAGTTAGAGTTGTTGTAGGCGGCGCGTCGTTTACGATCACTGCGCGGACGGCGCCAAAATGCATAACGACAAGATCCGGAAAACCCCGCGTCGCCGCACGCTGGAGTTTTGCTTCCATCCGAAAAATGTGGCCGTGATCGGCGCCACTGAAGCGCCGCACAGCGTGGGTCGCTCCATACTTGCGAATCTTAAGGACGCTCCTTTCCCTGGCGCTATCTACCCAGTGAATCCAAAACGCGACACGTTGCTGGGGCTGCCCTGTTATCACAGCATCGAGAGCGTTCCGGAGGCAGTGGATCTGGCGGTGATCGCCACTCCAGCCAACACCGTTCCCGGCGTGATTCGAGAGTGTGTAGAGGCCGGAGTACCAGCGGCAATTATCATTTCCGCCGGTTTTCGCGAAATCGGCGAGCACGGCGCAGCGCTTGAGAGCGAGATCCTGGCGGACGCCCGCCGCGGCGGCATGCGAATTGTCGGGCCAAATTGCCTGGGACTCATGAGCCCGCATCACATGCTCAATGCGACCTTCGCGAGCAGTATGGCACGGCCAGGCCATATAGGCTTTATCAGCCAGAGCGGCGCTCTTTGTACGGCCATCCTCGACTGGAGCCGCCGCGAGATGGTGGGTTTCAGCGCCTTCATATCGGTTGGCTCGATGCTCGACGTTGGCTGGGGCGATCTGATTCAGTATCTTGGCGACGACCCGAAAACGCGCAGCATCGTGCTCTACATGGAGTCGGTTGGCGACGCACGCGCCTTCTTGTCGGCTTCGCGCGAAGTGGCGCTCTCAAAGCCGATCATTGTGATCAAGCCGGGGCGCACACAAGCTGCCGCCAAAGCCGCTGCATCCCACACCGGCGCACTGACCGGCCAGGATGACGTTCTCGATGCCGCCTTCCGTCGTTCTGGTGTGCTGCGGGTGGAGACCATTGCGGAACTTTTCTATCTGGCAGAAGCTCTCGACAAGCAGCCCCGTCCCAAGGGTCCGCGCTTGGCGATCGTGACAAACGCAGGCGGACCGGCCGTGCTGGCTACCGATGCGTTGTTGACCAATGGAGGCGAGTTGGCGGAACTGGCTGCGGGGACCATCGCTCAGCTCGATGCGTTCCTGCCCCAGCATTGGAGCCATCAGAATCCGATCGATATCTTGGGAGACGCCAGCGCCGCAAGCTACGGAAAGGCAGTGGCACTCGCTATCCAAGATCCCGCAACCGATGGCACGCTGGTGATTCTGGCCCCGCAAGCCATGACCGATCCCGAGGCGGTTGCGCAGCAATTGGCGGCTCTGCCCACCCATCACTCAAAACCGCTGATCGCCAGTTGGATGGGCGGCCTGGATGTGGCTCCGGGCGAAGCGATCCTCAAAGCAGCCGGGATTCCCGCTTACCCTTATCCCGATTCGGCAGCCCGTATTTTTCAGTTGATGTGGCGTTACAGCGCGAATCTCCAAGCGCTCTATGAAACTCCGGACGCATTCGAAATGGACATTTCCAGCGAGGGACGCGTCCATGCAGCGACGTTGATCGCGAATGCGAGAGCGAAACGACGCACCTTGCTAACGGAAGCTGAATCAAAGGCGCTTCTGGCTTCTTATGGAATCCCGACGGTGCCCACGGAAATCGCCACAAACGAGGATCTAGCCGTGACCCTGGCTGGTCGCATTGGCTATCCCGTGGTGCTGAAGCTACATTCAGAAACCATCACGCATAAGACCGATGTGGGTGGAGTCCGGTTGAATCTGGCCGACGAGACCGCAGTGCGCACCGCCTATCGAACTATCGCGGATTCCGTGCGCCGGATCGCGAGCGACTCCGACTTTCTGGGTGTCACGGTGCAGCCCATGGTCCGCGCCGAAGGTTATGAGCTGATTCTTGGATCGAGTATCGACTCGCAGTTCGGTCCGGTGATTCTCTTTGGAGGCGGAGGGCAGCTGGTTGAAGTGTATAAGGACCGCGCAGTGGGACTGCCGCCGCTCAACACCACGCTGGCGCGGCGAATCATGGAGCGAACTAAAATCGTGACGGCGTTAAAAGGCGTCCGCGGAAGGAAAGCTGTGGATCTGGCGGCGTTGGAACGGTTAATCGTACGCTTCAGCTACTTGATCACAGAGCAAAGCTGGATCAAAGAGATCGACATNNACCCGCTGCTCGCTTCGCCGGATGGACTGCTCGCGCTGGACGCTCGCGTAGTGCTGCACCCGGCGGACGTTCTCGTTCCGCCGCAGCCCGCCATTCGGCCCTACCCGACGCAATACGTCCAGCCATGGAAGTTTCCGGACGGCGTCGAGGTGCTGATCCGTCCGATTCGTCCGGAAGACGAGC
>PKZC01000170.1 GCA_003132905.1 Bryobacterales bacterium
TGGCATTCTATCCGCGCTTCGGATATCTGGCGCCTCTCGTCGCCCTCAACGTCGTGCATGTGTGCGGTATTGCCGCGGCGTATCAATGGGCTGGATGGCGGCTGCTTGCGGGGCGAGCATGATGAGTCCTCTCCGTCGAGCTGCGAGGCACATCATCGATTTATGGTTTCCCCGCATCGGGCTTGCTTATCGGAGCATGCGCGATCAGCGCGCGGCTCTTGCCCCGCCGACGCCAACGCCGTTTGGCTTCAAGTTGGCCGGCAACGACTCAATGGCGGCAGGCGCGTTTGAAATGGACGAAGTTGAACTGTTTCTCAGGCATCTGCAAAACGCCTCGACCTGCATAGATATCGGGGCCAATATCGGATTTTACACATGTCTTGCCGCGGCGCAGGGCAAGCACGTCATTGCCGTCGAACCTTTGCCGCTCAATCTCGCCATCCTTTACCAGAACTTGCTTTGCAACGACTTCCTCGATGTGGAGGTGCTTCCGCTTGGCCTGTCGGGCAAGGCTAGCATCAAGCGCCTATTCGGCGGCAATACCGGAGCCTCGTTCTTGCCGGGTTGGGGTGGCGCTTCCGATCAATGGTACAAGATCGTGCCGATCAGCACGCTCGATGTCATCGTCAATACGCGATTCGATGGCCAACCGCTTTTGATCAAAATGGATGTCGAAGGTTACGAATACGAAGTCCTCAAAGGCGCCGAGCGGACGCTCAGCCTGCAGCCGCGCCCCGTTTGGCTCATCGAAATTAGCTTGCGTGAGAATTTCCCCAACGGCTTGAACGATAAATTTGCCGATACGTTCGATATTTTCTGGCGACATGGCTACCAAGCCAGGACGGCAACTCGGGAGGCGCAACCGATCGATGCAAGCGACGTCAGCCGCTGGGTAAAGCAGGGGCATGTGGATTTTGGATCGCACAATTATCTTTTCGCGTGATGATGGCGGCAGATCCGACGCCGGAGGACTTTCATGAACCGCTCCCATCGCTACGCCGGCCAGAGGTTATGATTTTTTATGAAATCTCTTCTCCGCCAAATTGCGTTTCTCGTATCGCGCCTCTTCGACAATCCGCTTGCTCCACCAACCGACGCGGAACGACGGCTATGGGAACGGTTGAAAACCGACGTGGAAGACGTTCCGTTGCCGTCGGCGGTGAGCGCATCGGCCGCGGAGAACGCGTGGCTCGGCTTCCTGGCGCAATTGCGAGAAAACATTCGCCATGATGATCCGCGTGAATTTCTGCGCTGGCCGGTCATCATGCGGACGATGTTCGTCAACTTCGCGCCGTTCGTCTTCCGCGAGTTGCGGTTCCTGCGCGCGCAGGACTGGCGCGGCAGATGGAAAGAGGCAATCAGCGAATCCGATGTCGGACGGCCGCATCGCTATCCTTTCTACCCGGCCAGCAGCGGCAATCTCATCCATTACGCCCATCATCTCGCTTCGTTCGAACGGCACATGCGAGCGTCGATTGCCGATATGAAATGCGTGGTCGAGTTCGGCGGCGGCTACGGCGGAATGTGTCGGTTGATCCACNNGATCGGATGGGCAACCGGTCGGCGCTCCGCAAGATGTCGCAAAATCGCACTTGGGAATTGCGTGCGTATCTACCATCGACGCGCTGCGCACCCTCACCGAGCGGATCGATGACAAGCGCAACGCCTTGTTTCTGGCCACCTGGTCGCTCAGCGAGGCGCCGATCGCGGTACGCGAACATGTCCTTCCTTTGCTGACGAGGATGGGGAATGTTTTGGTCGGTTATCAGGAACGCTTCGGCGAGATCGACAATCGGACGTTTTTCACCGATTGGGTTCGGGCCAGGCCGGATCTCACGTGGAAAAACAAATCGATTTTGCATTTGCCGGGAAATTGGTATCTGTTCGGGCGATCAACTTAATCGCCACCGGACTCGTCCAAGTCTCGCCAATGCCGGAAGAAATTGATGTTATGTCGGAAGCCCCGCCCCCCGAGGAATTGACCTGGACCCCGCGAATGATCGCGCGGTACTGGGATTATGAAAGCCGATTCCCGGAAAACTTCTTCACCTATCAGGTTGACCGCGCGCTCGTCCGGCACTTCAGAGGCTATCTGAACGGAACAAAAAAGATCGTCGACTACGGCGCCGGCGCCGGATTTCTCATCGAAGAATTGCTNNCTGATGCCGAGAGATTGATTGAGGCAAAGTTTCAAGGCAATCCGCATTTTTTCGGCGTTTGCTTAATCGACGATCTGCAGGGATGGAACGGACAATTTGACATCGCGTTTCTCACGGAAGTCGTAGAGCATCTCTATGATGCCGACCTTGATCGTTGTCTTTCTTGTATTCGCGATCTTCTGGTCCCGGGGGGCTTGCTCATTCTCACGACGCCCAACGATGAAGATCGCAGCAAGTCCATGATTATGAATCCAGAAACCGGCCGCGTCTTTCATCGGTGGCAGCACCTGCGATCGTGGACGCTACTTACCTTGCAGGACATGTTGCAGACGAGAGGTTTCTCGCCTATCGAAATCGGAAGCACTGACTTCGGCGCCTCAATACACGCGATGCGCCGCAGTCATCCGCTTCCGATACGGATAGCGCGCGCCATGGCGAAACA
>PKZC01000058.1:0-261 GCA_003132905.1 Bryobacterales bacterium
TGGGCATTGAAAGTGCCGGCGCTATGCGGGAATGGGGCCGTCATGCCACCGCGCTGGTCGGGCGACGTCAATTCGACGATGCGGATTTGATCGAGCGGCGATTCGAGATTTTACCATCTGGCGGCGGCTAAAGGTTAGCGGCAACGTGCGGAATTTGTCGTCTGCGACTGAAGCGACAGGACGCCTTAATCCAATACCGACAACGGGCAGAAAGGTATTTTTCAATGACTCCTATCTTGCGCCGCTCGGTACTCGGCGGTG
>PKZC01000058.1:369-3699 GCA_003132905.1 Bryobacterales bacterium
TACCGACTGCGCTACGGCGAAGTATCCGCAATCGATGGACAGGCATTAGGTCGGTATCTCGAGAACATGTCTAACGTTTTGGTGTACTCGTTGAGCCCGTCAGAGCAATTCGCCTATTGGCTTAATCTTTACAATGCGCTGACGGTCAAAGCCGTTCTCGACCACTATCCTGTAACGTCAATTCGCGAGATTTCTCTTGGCGGCTCATTTCTTCCCAACTTCATCACTGGCGGAACGGGACCGTGGCAGGCAAAGTTGATCCAGATCGAAGGCGAAGCGGTTGCACTCGATGATATCGAGCATCGCATCCTGCGGCCGCTATTTAAAGACAACCGTATCCATTATGGGGTCAACTGCGCCTCGATTGGGTGTCCTACGCTGATGCCGACGCCCTTCACTGCTAAAAGCTTGCAAGCCATGCTCGATCGCTGCGCGCGCCTCTACGTCAATCACCCCCGCGCGGTCCGGGCCGACGCCAGCGGTCTTACAGTCTCATCGATATACAAGTGGTACCAAGAGGATTTTGGCGGCAGCTGGCAAGGCGTTCTCATCCATCTTCGCCGATACGCAAATTCAACCACGGCGCAAATGCTGGCGCCTTTTGCGACCATTCACGCGAACTCTTACGACTGGCAACTGAACGACGCAGCGACTGTTGCGAAAACCATGCAGGGGCCCGAGCGGGTATAATCAGACTGATGCTTTCGCAACTTCCCACAGGCGCGATAGATGCGCGTCGTGATGTGATCTGCATGAGTGAAGCATCCGTACAGGACCTTTGCGTGATTGGCTTTGGCTTGGCCGATTCACCATATACCGCCAGCGTGCTGCAAAATTGCTACGTGCCATCGAAATTCTTGCTCACAGCTGCGAAGCTCGCCCGCTGTGGAGGTTGAGGAGATTTCCATGTTTCAGGCAATGCGTAACGAAGATAATAGCGAGAATTTTTACGAGCATTACGTAAACCCACAGTGGGTTAGAATGCTCGACATATTGCAGATGAACGTGAGTTATGTGCGTTGTAGCGGAGCCGAACTTCATACGGCGGACGGCAGAACTATTCTGGATTTTAATTCGGGGTACTGCGTTCATAATGTTGGGCACAATCATCCGCGGGTCATTGCGGCTCTTAAAGATGAGCTCGACAAATCCGGGCCCGCGATGCTGCAGAGCCACGTCGCTGAACTTGCAGGAAAACTTGCCGAGAGGCTTTGCAAGCTCGCCGGTGGTCGCCTTACAAAAGCCTTCTTCGCAAGCTCGGGCAGCGAGGGCGTCGAAGCCGCTATCAAATTTGCCCGTGCGCACACGGGACGCCCCGGTATTTTATGCGCGTCGGGAGGATTTCACGGTCTCACATGCGGTGCACTCTCTTTGATGTCGAATGCTTTCTGGAAGGAAGGATTCGGATCGCTGCTGCCCAACATAGAATTTATTCCGTACGGCGACACCGAGGAACTGGAGCGGAAACTCGCCACCAAGGCCTTTGCCGCATTCATGCTAGAGCCGGTCCAGGGTGAGGGCGGCGTTCTTGTGCCGTCGCGGGAGTACCTCTCCAACGTTCAGGCACTCTGTCGCCGTTACAATACACTTTTTGTCCTGGATGAGGTCCAGACCGGTCTGTACAGGACCGGTTCATTTCTTGCCGCACACCACTTTGCCGTCGAGCCCGACATGGTCGTTCTGGCCAAAGCCCTCAGCGGCGGGCTGGTCCCATGCAGTGCTGTGCTGATGTCCGATGCCATCTGCAATTCGGTCTATAGCTCGCTCAAGCGAGCGCTGATTCACACATCTACCTTCGGAGAAAACAGCCTGGCAATGCGCGTCGGCTTGGCCACCCTCGATATCCTCGAAAATGAGAAGCTCGGACAGCGTGCAACAATAGCCGGGGAGAAGCTTCGTCGCGCACTCGTTGAGCGTCTGGCTAAATATGAAATGATTAGCGAGATCCGCGGCCTCGGATTACTCAATGCAATAGAATTCAAGGCACCGCGTTCTCTTAAATTGCGGATACCATTCGAGACATTTGCAAAGATCCATCCGGCAATATTTGGCCAGATTGTGGTCATGCGTATGTTTCGGGATCATGGAATATTAAATCAGGTCTGTGGCAACGAATTCATGGTTTTGAAAATTTCTCCGCCGCTCATGATCAACGATGAGCAACTCGATCGTTTTGTATTCGCTATCGAACAAGTTGTGGATGCGATGCACACTTCCAGCAGCTTCTGGACCGAAGCGCTCGGTATCGCGCAACGCGTCGTTGGATCCATATGAGCCCGTTTAATTATGCTGCGCTTTATATCTTTGGGCGAACGAAGCAATCATTGAGAGACGGCACACGAGAGAGTCAACGTGGCAGGGTTAGAAAGATAGATCGTTTGATTGGAGAGACGTGGATGAAAGTCGAACGGAGTCGCGGTGGAGTGGAGAAATACCTGTGCGGATAGCCGGCGTAGCGAGCGCGATGCCCGAGCATCGATATTCTCAGGACACTATCACTGAAGCGCTCAAAAGCATTTATTGGAATGGCCAACTGGAAAGGCCCGAGCGGCTTGAGCAGCTCCATTCCCACGTCGGAGTGGATTATCGCCATTTGGCCTTTCCACTGGAGCGATATGCGCAGTTTACCTCATGGGGCGAAACAAACGCCGCTTGGTTTGAGGTGGCGCAGGAATTGGGAATTCGTGCGATCGATGCCGCCCTCGAACGTGCAGGGTTGTCCCGGTATGATTTGGATGCGCTATTCGTCGTTTCGATAACTGGTATCGCAAGCCCCTCGTTGGATGCTCGACTGATCAATCGCATGCGGTTGCGACCGGATATCAAACGTACTCCCATCTTTGGGGTTGGCTGTGCGGGCGGTGCCGTCGGTCTGAGCCGAGCAGCTGATTACACGCTAGCCTATCCTGATCATACTGCGGCACTTCTTGCTGTGGAGATTTGCTCTCTGACAATGCAGCGCGACGATATGTCGACGGTCAATCTGATAGCGGCAGGTCTCTTCGGCGATGGTGCTGCGGCTGTAATCGTGAAGGGCTCCAAGACCGCCAATTCCCCTTCAACTGGTTCGCGCATCTCGACCAGAGAGGGACCGCAGATTTTGGGCTGCGGTTCGGTGTTTTACCCCGACACGGAAGAAATCATGGGTTGGGATATCTCGGAAAACGGCTTCAAGGTCGTGCTTTCGCCTCGCTTGCCGGAGCTGATCAAGAAAAGCCTGGCTGGAGATGTCGACACATTCTTGGCCAAGTACAAGCTACGTCGTGCTGATATCGGCAACTGGGTGATACACACGGGCGGACCAAAAGTACTGAACGCTATTCAGGACAC
>PKZC01000058.1:3752-3977 GCA_003132905.1 Bryobacterales bacterium
ACATATGGTGTGCTCTTGGCAATGGGCCCGGGGTTCTGCTCGGAATTGATCCTGCTGCGATGGTGAACTTGCGCGCTGTTCCGTCAGAAACTGACGTCTTCGTAATTGGTGGCGGTCCAGCCGGACTCGCTGCTGCGCTTGCTGTTCGCCGTAGCGGCTTTGAAGTTGTTGTTGCGGATGGGGCTCAAGCGCCCATCGACAAAGCTTGCGGTGAAGGCCTGATGC
>PKZC01000225.1:0-1588 GCA_003132905.1 Bryobacterales bacterium
CGCCTGGCGCGATCACCGCGCTGCTATTTGGCATGGCCGCGATGGGTGTACAAAGCGCTCTGGTGCGCCTGCTGATGCGGGACGTAGCCTCGACCAATGTGATGACTACGAATACGACACTGCTCGCTATCAATGCGGCCGAAATATTGCTCGGCTGGATCGAGCGCCGCAATGCCGGTTCGACGGGCAGTTTTAAACCAAACTACGCGCTAGTGCACAACGAGTTTGCGGCGCTACTCCCGATCGGGCTTGGCTTCTTCGTCGGGACCGCACTCGGTGCCATCGCATACATCAATGTGGGAATGCCCTGCGTTTTATTCGCGATCATTCCGATCGGGAATTTGGCGCTGTGGTACATGCGCCGCTCGTAGGACGAGGCCTGGCAGGGCTTTACCGCAGAGCCCGTTTTACCGCCAATCCTGGCAGAATGCTTTTGCGTAGATGATGTCTAATGTCCGAGCAAGAACCTGAATCATCTCAGACTCCAGAGTCGAAAAATGTATAGCGCGCGATGCTCCTAAGAACCGTCGTGCCGGTAGTAGCGTCGATGTCGCGCCTCTCTTGCTCGAAGTGGAGGGATGTTTTCGATGCGCAAGAATAATAGGTCTAAAAACCGAAATAGCTGAACTAGTCGGCAACTCATTTCGAGCCGGAACAGTCGCCGTGGCTAGCAAATGATTGTGATCGTCCTGGTGGTCAGCGGTGCGGCACGATTGCGCTTCGATAGGACGAAACTCCGCCATATTAGGACCGCAGTCTGGTAATGGAACCTTGTCGGGGTAGTAGTGCTTGGATGCTGATTGCGGCGCAAATTGAAAGTCTGAAGTATGCATGACGTCACAAAAGCTACGCTTAGCAAGGTTCCCGAGGTTACGCTCACCTTCTGGGTCATCAAGGTCATCGCTACGACTTTAGGCGAAACGGGCGGCGACGCTTTATCCATGTCCGTGAATCTTGGCTACGCGGTCAGTAGCATTATTTTCATAGGTATCTTTATCGTCGCCGTTGCCGGCCAAATCCGGGCCAAGGCTTTCCATCCATTCCTGTATTGGTTCGTGATTATTGCGACTACAACAGCAGGCACGACGATGGCGGATTTCGCGGATCGCTCGCTCGGCATTGGCTATCCGGGAGGAGCATTGATCCTGTTCGTCCTTCTGATGGCCGCGCTCGGTATATGGTATTGGTCCGCCGGGTCTGTTTCAGTGAATACCGTCACGACACCCAAGATCGAGGCCTTCTACTGGGCCGTAATCCTGTTTTCCCAAACCTTGGGCACTGCACTCGGCGACTGGATGGCCGACACAAATGGGCTCGGCTACGAAAATGGCGCGCTGGTCTTTGGGGCAGGATTGGCCGTGCTAGCACTGGCCTATTTTTATACCAACATCTCGCACACCTTTCTTTTCTGGTGCGCGTTCATCCTCACGCGACCGCTTGGCGCCACACTCGGCGATCTGCTTGATAAGCCGATCAACCAAGGTGGTCTTTCAGTCAACCGTTTCCTTGCTTCGGCCATTCTTGTCGCAATCATGATCGCTTGCGTCCTGATCTTTCCGCAAAAGGCCGGCAATCATCCGGGTGAGGG
>PKZC01000225.1:1667-2953 GCA_003132905.1 Bryobacterales bacterium
TCACCTTCGATCCGACGGGCAAACGTGTGTATGTTGCGCATGGCGACCATGTGACCGTCGTTGACGAGACGAAGGGCGAGGTCATCGGTCAGATCGGGATATTTCCCGGAGGCACACACGGCATTGCGGTTTCGGCGGAGACAAACCAGGGCTACACTGACGATGGTAAAGCGGGTACCGCGATTGCCTTCGATTTAGCCTCGCTCCGGCCATTGAAACAGATTCCCGCCGCGCCCGATGCCGATGGAATCATCCTTGAGCCGATTACCGGCCATATTTTTGTCATCAACGGCGATAGCGGCTCTCTCACCGTCATCGATCCTAAAACGAATACCTCTATTGCGACGATAAACGTCGGCGCCGGTTTGGAAGCAGGTCTCGCCGACGGCAAAGGTGCGCTCTTTGTGGACGGCGCTGAAAATCATGACATCGTAAAAATCGACGCTAAAAGTAACAAAGTTGAAGCGCATTTTGAGATGCCCGCGTGCAAGAAGCCGCACGGATTGGCGCTCGATTCCGAAACGCGCCGCCTTTTTGCGACTTGCGCTAATAATATCCTTGTCGTCGTAGATGCGGATAGTGGCGCTAACGTCGCGACACTGCCAATCGGCAGTGGAAGCGACGGAGCTGCTTTCGATCCGATCCGCAAAATGATCTTCAGCTCCAATGGCGACGGCACATTGAGTGTTATTCGGGAGAAGGACGCGCAAACGTTCATTCCTGCCGCTACGATCAAGACGGCCCGGGGCGCAAGAACAATGGCGATCGATCCTAAGACCGGTCGGCTGTTCTTGGTCGCCGCAGATATCGCGAAAATTGACCCCCCGTCACGCCGGGCGGAAGACCGCACGTCACTTACATAGCGAATTCACTTAAATTGCTTTATCTCGATCCGACGAAGTAACGTGCGTGAAATCCAATCTCTCCAAACCACCTAGTCTTGAATTAACATGAGCTAGTTCGGCAAAATATTCTACCTCGTTGGTTTGACCTCCTGGCAAGATGACGACTGCTTTTGGCACATAAGCGATATTGAGCTTCAGCTATTCGTCAGCAATCCAGTCGCTTAGGACGAGTTCAAGCTGTGACAACGGAAGCGGCTTCCTTCGCACTCGGTGCCGATACCGGACATTACGGATCTTTAATTGTGCAATGCCTGACGCAGGCGCACATGCAGCTTATTTCCCTTGCGTGCGACGCATGTGACCGTTGTCTAAATGTGCTGGCTTGTGAACTTAACGTGACCCGGCTCATCAGGTTTGAGTGAAACCGTTCGTGGAAAGCGG
>PKZC01000454.1 GCA_003132905.1 Bryobacterales bacterium
GTCGATTCACTCGTGGGCGACCAACTGAAGAAAGAAACGGACGCGGCCCGCAAAGCAAAGCTGCAGTCGATCCTCGGCAAAGTTGCGATTGCGAACGGCAAGCTCACCTACGAAGCCTACCAGCGCTGCGACGATCCGGAGCTAGGCCCGCGTCTTCACGAACTGGTGACCATTAATATCGATAGCACCAGCGACGACAACTATGCCCGCATAAACCTGAGCGGCCCCAGTTGCCCATTTCTGGCCGAAGGCCTGTGCGGGATTCAGAAAAAACTGGGCGAAGAATATCTGTCCATCATGTGCTCGGCTTATCCGCGCGTCATGAACGTCGTGGATGACGTCCTGCATCGATCGCTCGATTTGTCGTGTCCCGAAGCGGCCCGCATCGTGCTTCTGGATCCCAGCCCCATGCAGTTCGACGAAGAGGAAGGGCCGGTACATGACACTCGTCTCGCGCACCTGTCCATCTTGAACACCACCGACGAGACTTCTGATAAACCCTACGTACACTTTCGGGCGATTCGGGCCTTTGTCATCTGGCTGCTGCAGTATCGCGCGTATCCTTTGTGGAAGCGGTTGGTGATTCTCGGCTCTCTTTGCGACCAGCTCCAGGAAATGTCGGCGACGGGCCGTAATTCGGAAGCGCCGGATGTTCTGGAAGCATACCGCGATGGCGTCGACCGCGATTTGTTTGGAGAAGCGCTCAGGACCCATAGTCCCCAGCCGGCCGCCCAATTAGAGCTGGTGCTGGAGTTGATCGTGGGACGCATTAGTTCCGATTTCACCGCTCCGCCGCTGCTCGCCTGCTATCAAAAATTCATGCAAGCCATGGAATGGACCACCGAATCGAGCATGGATGACATCGGCCGGCGCTACGCCGCGGCGAATTCGCAATATTGGGTGCCGTTCCTTAACCAGCACGAGCACATCCTGGAGCACTATCTGGTCGCCTATGTTCATCGGACTCTGTTTCCGCTAGGGCCGCAATCGAGCACGCGGGGGCTGAGCGTGCATCACATCGCGAACTCAATCAGCGACCAATACCAGGTGATGATCGCCCACTACGCCATCATTCAGACTTTACTGATTGGCATGGCAGCCTGGCACAAGACGGAGTTCGGGGTCGCCCACGCGATCCAGGTGATCCAATCTTTCACCAAGGCTTTTGAACACAGCCCTTCCTTTGGGGAACGCGCTCTGAAAGTCCTCTCCGGCAAGGGTATGAACAACTGCGCCCGGCTAGCTATCCTGATACGGAATTAGAGCGCTAGTGCCGGAAGTGCCGCACGCCGGTGAAGGCCATGGCGAGCCCTAACGTATTTGCCGCAGCGATCACTTTCTCATCGCCGACCGATCCGCCGGGTTGGATGACCGCGGTAATGCCGTGTTTGGCGGCCTCTTCGACGCCATCGGGAAATGGGAAGAAGGCGTCCGAGGCGATGACTGTACCTGCTAGCGGCAGCATAGCTTTCATCGCACCCACCTTCACCGCATCCACGCGACTCATTTGCCCAGCTCCCACGCTGATGGTCTGCCCGTCGCGCGCATACACGATTGCATTCGACTTCACGTGTTTACAAACTTTCCACGCAAATTCGAGGGCGCGCCACTCGTCTTCAGTGGGTGTCCGCTCGGTTTTTACGGTACATTCCGCGCGGTCTAGCCGGTGTGTGTCGGGGGTTTGCACGAGGTATCCGCCGCTGATTGATTTGACGACCGCCTCCTCGCCGGCGCGGGAGACAGCCAACAATCGCAAATTTTTCTTGGCCGCCAGTAATTCGCGCGCGGCGGCGTCGTAGCCCGGAGCGGCAATGGCTTCAATGAAGGTCTTGGCAATTTCTTCGGCGGTATCACGATCGACTGCGCGATTGAACGCCAGCACGCCGCCGAAGGCAGATACCGGATCGGCCTCAAATGCGCGCCGGTAAGCATCGGCCAGCGTCCCCCCCTCGGCGCATCCGCAGGGATTGGTGTGCTTGATAATCGCCGCGGCAGGACGGTCAAATTCGCGGATCAGTTGCCAGGCCGCGTCCAGATCCACCAGGTTGTTGTACGAAAGTTCCTTGCCCTGCAATTGCTCGGCCCCCGCGACGCCGCCCTGGCGGTTGGAATAGAGCGCGGCTTTCTGATGGGGATTTTCGCCGTAGCGCAGATCAAGGGCGCGCGGAGCGCGAATGTCCAGAAACGCGGGCAAGCCCGATTCATCCTCGACGCCCACGCGGGCCAGGCGCGCACTGATGGCCCGGTCATACGCTGCCGTGAGTGCAAATGCCTTCTTGGCAAGACCCCACAAAGTGGGTTCACATAGGCTGCCTTCGCGTTCGTGCAGCTCTTCGAGAATCGCGGGATAGTCGTCGTGCGAAACCACTACCGCGACGTCCTGATAATTCTTGGCCGCCGCGCGAATCAACGTAGGGCCTCCGATGTCGATGTTCGCAATCAGCTCCGACAACGGCACGCCTTGGCGGGCGGCTACCTTTTCGAACTGATATAAGTTCACCACCACCATGTCGATCAGCGGGATATCGTGCGCTGCGAGAGACTGCATGTGCTCAGCGTTTCCGCGAATCGCAAGCACGCCGCCCGCTACGCGCGGGTGAATAGTTTTGAGGCGGCCATCCAACATTTCCGGGAAGCCGGTGAGTTCGGACACCTCGCGCACCGCCACTCCAGCCGCTTCCAGGGCGCGCGCCGTGCCGCCGGTCGAGATCACCTCGACGCCCAGGTCGCGCAAGCCTTGCGCGAACTCCACCACTCCTGTTTTGTCAGTCACGCTAATGAGCGCGCGTCGAATCTGGGGCATTCTCTACAATAGTAAGCGTGTCTCATCCCGTAACGTTAATTCCCGGCGATGGTATCGGGCCCGAAGTGGCCGAAGCAGCCATGCGCGCGGTCAACGCCACTGGCGTATCCATCAGCTGGCAGCGCGCCGATTTAAACGCCAGCATCATTTCGAAATCCGGCCAGGTGCTGCCGCCCCATGTCACCGAATCGCTGGACCGGACGCACGTCGGGTTGAAGGGCCCGGTGGGGACGCCGATCGGCGGAGGATTCCAGAGCGTTAACGTGGCGCTCCGCAAACATTTCGATCTTTACGCCAACGTGCGGCCGGTGCATTCGCTGCCGGGCCTGAAGACGCGCTTTGACGATGTGACGATCGATATGGTGATCTTCCGCGAGAATACAGAGGACTTGTATTCCGGCCTGGAGCACGAGGTGGTGAAGGACGTTGTCACCAGCCTCAAAGTGATCACGCGCGTGGCGTCTATCCGGATTGCCGAATACGCGTTTCAATTCGCCAAAAAGGAAGGGCGCAAGAAGGTTACCGCCATCCACAAGGCCAATATCATGAAGCTGGCCGATGGATTGTTCCTGCGCTGCTGCCGTGAGGTATCGCAGAATTATCCCGATATTGCCTACCAGGAGTTGATCGTTGACAATGCATCGATGCAGCTGGTGATGCGTCCTCAAACCTTCGACATTCTGCTGCTGCCGAACCTGTACGGCGACATTGTTTCCGATCTGGCGGCTGGCTTAGTGGGCGGACTAGGCGTGGTTCCCGGTGCGAACATGGGCGACACGATCGCGGTGTTTGAAGCGGTCCACGGCAGCGCTCCCGACATCGCCGGAAAAGGCATCGCGAATCCGACCGCTTTAATGCTCTCGTCGGCTCTGATGCTGATTCATCTGGGCGAACATTCCGCTGCCACCCGGCTGCGCGGCGCCATCGAGCGGGTCTATGCCGAGCAGAAGCACTTACCACCCGACGTGGGCGGAAACGCGTCAACAAACGAATTCACAGACGCCGTGATCGCTTATTTGGGTTAATGCGGGATGGTGCCGGATGGCACGCTAGTTGCAATCACCGGGCATTGCAATGCCTTCGGTTGAAACCAAGTATTTCGGTGTTTTGCCTTATACGGACGAATCCCTGTTCGATTTTCCGCAGGGTCTGCCTGCCTTTGAGGACCAGAAGGGCTTCGTACTCATTGAGTCCCCCGAGAAAGCGCCGCTGGTGTTCCTGCAGAGCATAGCCCGCGCCAGCCTCTGTTTTGTTGCGCTTCCCATCCAGGTGGTGGACAAAAACCACCAATTGGCAATTGCTCCGGAGGATCTGGAAGACCTGGCGTTGGATACCCGGCGGCAGCCCGTCGTAGGCGGCGAAGTGATGGTGCTGGCCCTGGTTTCTTTGCATGGCGAATTTCTGGCCACCGCCAATCTAATGGCGCCGATTGTGCTGAATGTGAAGACGCGCCGCGGGCTGCAAGCCATTCGCCGCGATACGCGCTATTCGCACGAGCATCCACTTTCGGGGCAGGCTGCTCACCAAAGTTCCGGGGCGGAAATATGTTAGTGCTGCGACGCCGCGCGGGCGAAAGCGTTCTGATCGGCGACGAAATTGAGATCGAGCTGCTGGCTATCACGCAGCAGGGCGCCAAGATCGGCATCCGGGCCCCTAGGGAAACCGTGGTTTTGCGTAAAGAGCTGAAAATCACGCAAGAGCAGAACACTCGAGCGGCCAGCGGGCCGTCGGTGGAGGCCCTCGAGCAGGCCCTTCACAAACTTCTTCCCTAAATTCAAGAACTCCTTCTTCATCCCGATAAGCGCTTTGAGCACTGCGAGAGGCTCCGATTGCAGCGAGCGGGAAGCCTGGGCGGAAATCGTTGTCTACCGGCGACGATTTTCGCTGTAACTTGGTCCGCGCCCGTGTGGATCGATCAGCCTCTCAAGGGCGCTCAGGCGAAGTCGTCTGAAGCGCTCCAGGTCCATGAGGATTCAGGATCTCGAGTGGTCAAATAAGGAGAAATCAAATGTCTTTTAGTATTAACACCAATGTCGCCTCATTGCAGGCGCAGAATTACTTGGCGGTCAACCAGACCTTCCAAGATAAAACCATCAACGAAGTAACCTCCGGACTACGTATCGTCAATAGCGGAGACGACGCGGCGGGGTTAGCCATTGCCAACGGCTACCGGTCGGATGAAGCAGTGCTCACACAGGGCATCCAGAACGCCAATAACGGCGTCAGCACGCTGCAGATCATGGACGGCGGAATGAGCAACATTTCGCAGCTTCTGGATCGGGCGCGCACGCTGGCCACGCAATCGGCATCGGGAACGTTCACCGGCAGCCGAACCGTGTTAAACGACGAATATCAAAGTGTGCTGAGTGAAATTGACCGGCAGGCGACATCCATCGGGTTGAACCAGGGTGGCACTTTCGCCAGCAACTTGTCGGTATTCATCGGCGGCGGCAAAGGCACCAATGCGGCCGGCGTAATCTCCAATGGCACGGTGTCGGTGGACTTAAGCAATGCCACAGTGGATACGCAAAGTTTGGGCCTCAAAGGTTTCTCGGCTGGATATCAACCTACTGTGACCAATGGTGTGGCTGCGGCGGATTCCGGTTTTTATGACCTGAGTGCGGGCGGCGCAAACAGCGTGTCCTCTTTGATCACCAATAACAACCTCACCGACGCTACCCCTGGGGCTGCCGTCGGCTTCACCAGTTTCACCCTTACCGGTCCGGGGTTTGGAGGATCCGCAGCGGTCAACAGCGCGGTCAAAGTCACCGTCAACCTGGCCAGTGTCGGCGATGCGGCATCGCTGGCTACTGCGATCAATGCAGGAATCGCGAGCGCCGTCGCAGGCGGCGCAGCGGACGACCAAGCATTAGGCGCGGCCAACATACAGGCCTCCATTCATACCGGCTCAGACGGCCATGAGCAACTGGTTTTCACTTCTCCGAATACGGCATTCAGCGTGGCCGGCAATGACCTGACGGCTAACGCTCTGATGGGCAATTTGACTACAGTCTCCGGCGCGGGCGTGGACAACACTAACGGAGGCGCAACTACCGGCGTGTTTGGCCAAGCGGTCGGCACGGGTGCGGACTTCGTTGCCAATGGAACGCAGCAGCAAAGCTTAAACTTTGCGACCATGGCGGCTACTGACGCTCAAACGATCACCATCACCGCGAACGGCTCCAACGGAGCGGCGCAAACCATCGGTATAGCCCTTTCCGGTGCAACCACAACCACCATCGCTACCGCCGTCCAAAACGTCAACGACGCGTTGCAAGCGGACACACAAGACCCAGCGTTGCAAGGCATCGTCGCCACCGCCAACGCCGCGGGTACCGCAATCACGTTTTCAAGCAATGCCGCTTCCACCTTCAGCATTAGTGTTGGACCGGACGCTGCCGCTGGCACCGTCGATGCCCTTGGTTTTGCTGTACCCGTCAGTGGGTTCGCAACATCGGCGGTCGTCGGCGTAGGAGCCACCTCGAGCATCGCCACGGAGTTAGGTGCGCAAACCGCTGTCTCGGCCCTGGCTGTCTCGGTCGCCACGCTGGGCAGCGCGCAAGCCGCCGTCGGTCGAGGTGAAAATCAATTCACTTACGCCACCAACCTGGCGCAGTCGGAATTGACCAATGAGACCGCGGCCGAATCGGGCATCCGCGACGCCGATCTGGCCGCCGAAGCCGCCAACCTGACCAAGGCGCAAATTCTGCTGCAAGCAGGTGTAGCTGCCTTGTCGCAAGCCAACGCCGCTCCCCAGAATATTCTGGCACTGCTGAAGGCGTAATTCCTGAACAGTAGCTTTTCAGGGAACTGAGCGGTCCTCTTTCTGTTCCCGGGCGAAGACGCGTCTCGCCGCGCGTCTTCGCTCTTTTTCGTTCTTTCGTCGAGAGAACTTTGTCCGCTATAACGAACTCCCTTTCCCGCGACACATGCTCCGCGATTCCCATCCGGCCCTTCCCAACGCTATCGATCACTTCGGTCTCGGCCATCTGGCGGAGCAGCGCGGGCAACCGGCGCTTGCGCGCGAGCACCTGACGCAGGCGCTCAGGCAGGACGCCACACTCGCGGCCCCGGTGAACGCCTTGTTCGCTCGCATGTTCTGGGCGGGCGGAACCACGCTGGCCAATCCCAGGGCGCTGCAGATCGCGTCCCGAGCCGAATTTCACAGCCAGTTACGGTTGGAAATGAATTTTCTGGAGGACACTAAACCAGAATGTGTTTTTTCGCGGCAGCCAACCGTTGGAACGCCTCGCATGCCGAGCCGCTGCAGCCGCGCATCCGAAAGCATGGCAACACGCCGGCCTGGTGCAAACGCCAGGTATTTTGAAGCTCTTTTCAAACAACGAAGATTCGTGTCGATGAGGATTTAAGCGCCCGCACAACTAGATTCGCGGGTGAAAGGAAAATGAAAATGAATCTTCGCTTGCTACGAATTCTTTCCGTGCCGTTTGCGCTAACAGTGTGCACCAGTTTTCTGCATGCCTTACCAGCTAACATCACGGCATCAACACAAACAATCAACCTTCTGTGCACGGTGGGTCAACCTTGTGCTACCACCAGCAGTCCGTCGGTTGCTTTTAACACACAAACAGTCACTCTAACCCAGGGTGCTACGTCGGACGCCTATACCATCGCGGCACCCAGTGTGCCTTGGCTCACGGTATCGCCTTTGTCGGCTACAGTGACGACCACTCAAGCCCTGGTCTTCACGGTCACCCCCGTCGGGTGGACTACTCTTCCCCAAGGTCTGAACACAACCACTATCACGCTCACTTCTACAACTACTGCTCCCATTGCTTTCACGGTCAATCTGCAAATTCAAGCGGCAGCCAGCACTCTCATTGTGAAGGGTGGACTGAACGTACTGAATCCGGTCAACTATATAGCGGCCAGTCCGATCACAGCGCTCGCTATGTCGTTTACCGTGGTATCCACCAGCGGATTGCCGGTCCCCTTCACGGTCGCCCTCACCAGCGTTGCTACGCCCACGGGCGGTACGACCACTTGGCTGGCAACAAACGCAGGCGACAGCACCTTTTCCTCGAGCGGCATTGCCTATAGCTGGGGTACCAGCATTACCGTCTACGCTTCCCAGGCGGTGATAGCGGCTGCCAACCCAGGGGATAATCTCACCGGACAGATCACCATTACGCCCAATGGCTTAACGGCCAACAACGTGGTCATGCCTGTCAACATTGTTATCGCCGCTGGTGCGCCCACGGTCAGCGCGATCGCTCCGACGTTAGTGCCTCAAATGGTGAGTGGCGTAGCCCCCGGATTTGTTACTTTTGTTATCCATGGCTCGAACTTTATCTCTAACCCGCCAGCTCAGAAAACGAAGGTCTTCTGGGGAGCCACGGCGCCTCTGAGTGCGTGCACCAATGCGATTTTGGCCGACTATGTCAGTGTTATCAACTCGAACTACCTGCAGGTTACGGTTCCTTATACGTCAGCAGGAGTTCCCTTTGCTACCACCGGCGCCACCGCTGTTTATATTGGTGTCGCCAATGGCGCCAGTCCTACACAGGCTACCGCAAGTACCTCGGTTGGCGTCACATCCGCTCCCATTATCAGCGGTGTGACCAGCGCCTCTTCTTTTGTTGAACTCGCTAGCCCGAAAATAGCCCCTTACGACATCATCAGCATTTTCGGCAGCAATCTGTGTCCGCTCTGCACCGGATCCAACAGCGTTCTCGTGGGTGTTCCCGATGCTTTTGGACGATTCCCCCTGTATCTTAGCCCCGACGGCGGCACACACAAGATCAGCGTACCGTTCACCAAAACTGCGCTCGGTACGCCCTTGCCCGGCTACCTTCTCTTTGCCACCAACAACCAGATCAACGTCGCGGTTCCAGGGGGCATCACTAGCTCCTATATCAACCTTCAGGCGGCTTATGACAACCTGATCGTTCCCCCAGCCGCGCCAACCCCGGCAAACACCTCAGCAGTGTTCGGGTTTACTTACGTTGCCACCGAACCCGGACTCTTCACAATCGAGTCCAGTGGCCAGGGCCAAGGCGCCATCACGGACGCCACCACGGGCGCGTTGAACAGCGTAACCAGCTTCGCTACGAATGGAACGTCGATTGTTTCGATCTATATGACCGGCTTGGGTATTCCTACTGCCGTCGGCACCAACACTGCCAACGTTAGCGCGCCGACCACTTGGTACCTCGGGACCTCCGGCACAAGCACCTACAACTGCGTTTCTCCGCTTGGGACAGCCGCGACACCCGGCACTCCCTCTACCGCGCCAACGGGTTACATGGACACGGTTAACACGCCGTATTCCGCCACCGCTATAACCAATGGGGCATTCCAACAGGCCTCCAGCTATGTGGTGCCTTCTCCCCTTTGGACATCCATTGACGGCGCGGTTCTGCTCCAATCCGAGCTCAACACAAACGTCACCGTGCCTTGCTTCTACGGTACCGACACGGGCGCTAATCTGATCACGGTGACCATCGGTGGCACCGCCGTCATCGTGGGCGCTACTGGAATCACCTATGCCGGCTTTGTCAATGGCTCAATCGAAGGTCTCTACCAGATCAACGTGCAGGTGCCCGTCCCCGTCACTGTGGGTTGGACAGCTGGAACCTCGTCCGCCGTGCCCGTAACCGTTAGCATGGGCAGCGCTGTTAGTCAGCCCGGTGTCACGATGTTCGTCAAGTAAGAAATAGATCAATCGCTAAGCTTTACCTAGGCNNCCTCCCCGCCGTTTTTTTGTTTGGACCCCTACAGAGCTAACTAAAAGTCGACGCGCTTATTGATGAATTCGCCGTCGCGCACTTGAACGTCAAACTCAATGAACGCTCCACTTCGCGCAACCTTCACGTGATACATGCCGGGCGCGAGGTTGAATACGGCCGGAGTTCGTTTGCCTTCCTGACTGCCATCTACTTCGATGGTCGCGCCAGGAGGCTCCGACGTGATACTCAGCGTGCCCGATGCCTTGCTGAGCCGCAGAAATAGATCCCCGTCTTGCGGCACATTGAACACTCGTGGATAAGGCCGGTATCCTTCGAGTTGCACCGTCACCGCATGCCGTCCTCCGCTCATCGCCAGCATGCACGGCGTTTTGCAACCCAGCGACGAATTGCCATCCACTGTCACTTGTGCGCCGGGCGGTTCCGTCAAAAACTGCACACTCTGTCCCACGCCTGGCTTCGGTTCGATCGCGGGAGTGGGAGTGGAGCGTTCCGCTTGCCGCGTTGGGTGAGCTTCGTCCTCCTGGTGGGTGGCGGGAGTTCGCGAAGGCCGGCTATCAGATGCGGCAGGCGCCTGATTTTCTGGAGCGGTGGTCTCGGGCGGGGCGTGCGGCGCGGGCGCTTGTTTCGCGGTGTCGTCGGGCGTTTGCGACTGGCCCACCGGACTGGGCTTCGTAACGGAATTATCGGCCGTCTGGGCCGGCGCTTGGGCCGAAGGCTCGGAATTGCGATTGAACAGATACTTCTGCGCGCCAAACAACACTAACCCGACCAATCCGATTCCTACCAGCATCCAAACCAGGCTTCGCAGCAACCGGCTGCGAGGTTCGGCTGGCTCCTGAACATATACGGGTGCCCCTGTTTCCGAATCATCCAGCCGCCGCATGGGCCGTGCTTCCGGGGCCGCAACCGGGGGACTCGGCGCGAGCCTGACATCCGCGAGCTTCGCATCCACCAGGACGCCCGACATGGTGGGCATACTATGCGCACTGCTTCGGGGCAAGGCTCGCCAGCCCGGGTTCGCCTGCAGGGCGCCTGTAAGTGCATCCACGAACTGGATACAACTTCCATAGCGATCGTTGGCACTCTTGGCGAGAGCCTTTTTCAGCACGATTTCCACCTGTGGGCCGACGGTTGGATTCAACCGTTGCGGCGGCACGGGATCTTCGCGCACGATACGGAACAACAGCGCGGGAAGCTGATCGGCGAGAAACGGTTTTTCGCCGGTGAGCATTTCATACGCGATGACTGCCAACGAAAACTGGTCGGCGCGCCCGTCCACGGTGTGCCCTTGCACCTGCTCGGGCGACATATAATTCGGCGTCCCCATCATGACGCCGCTTTGGGTCATCTGCTGGGACATGATCTTGGCGACGCCGAAATCGGTAATCTTGGCGTGGATCCGTTCGTGGATCAGAATATTCGCCGGCTTGATATCGCGGTGGACAATGCCTTTCTGGTGCGCATAGTCCAGCGCGGTGGCGGTCTGGCGCAGAATTGTCAGCGCATTCTCGCTTGGAATAGGCTCGGTGCTATTCAGGACTTTTTCGAGTGGCGGGCCATCGACGCATTCCATGAAGATATAAGCCAGCCCGTTCTCTTCGGCGATGTCGTAGATGGTGACAATGTTGGGATGCGACAGCATCCCGGCCGACTGGGCCTCGCGAAACAGACGCTCACGCAAACGTTCGCGTTCGGATTCGTCGGTAAAATCCGAGAGGCGGATGGTCTTGATGGCGATAATTCGGCCGATGGCGGGATCTTGGGCGCGGTAAACCACGCCGGTCGCTCCACGGCCGAGCTCGTCCAGAATCCGGTATCGGCCGATTTGCTCCACGCTGATGACGCTATTTTATCAGGTCGGCTAATCTAGTCCAGGTTAGCCTTGTCTTTCCGACTAGGCCCCGCTGTGGGCGACTTCGGCCTGCAAGAGGCCGATGCGGCCGCGCAAATCGTGGAATCGCGGATGATTGCGAAGTGCATCGAACTCGGTGCTCAGCAGGTGCACGGGAAGCGACGTATCTCGAACCTCGACCGCGCTCTCCAGATACGAGAGGGCTTCGTTGTGATCGCCCAAGCCCGCATAGATCGCGGCGAAGCTAATTGGCGATACATAATTAGATTCCGATCGTACATTCAGGGTGGCGATTTCGCGCTGGGCGTCATCGTGTCGTCCGGCCCTGGCGTAGCAATAACCCATCTGACCGTGCAACAGTGATCCGCATTTCATCTGCGTCGCATTGGTAAGGTGTGCGATCGCATCGGCGAACTGGCCCTTGCCCGCGTAAGCTAAACCCAAGCCCAAGTGCGGCAATCCGTAATCGGTAGCCAGCCGTGAGACCAGTGTGTGTTGGGCAATGGCTTCGTCAAAGCGGTGGCAAACGCCATACATCCAACCCAGAATGAAGTTGGGAAACAACGAGGCTGGATCCACTTCCAGGGCGCGCTCCACTTCCGCTATTGCCGACTCCTGCGCACCGCGACAGGCCAGTTGAATGCCGTAGGCAAGATGGCCGATCGGATCGCTTTTATCCAATTGAATGCTCTTCTGGAGTTCTTCTTCGCCTGCGGCCCAATCCCAGTCGAGCAGCGATAGTACCGCGCCCAGCGCGACGTGCGCTTCGGGCAGCGAAGGATTTAACGAAGTGGCACGGAGCGCGGCTTCCTTCATGCGCGTATCGGAATCGCTGGGGGGCAACAATCCAAAGACGGAACTTACCAGCAGCGCCTCTGACAACGCAGCCCAGGCCGCCGCGTAGTTGGAATCGGTTTCCACCGCCTTGGTGAAAGACGCGATGCTGTTGCGAATACTGTCCGGCGTGCCGAGCTTCCAGTGGTATCGGCCCTGCAAATAAGCGTCGCAGCTTTCCTTGCGCTCCGATTGCCGCCGCGCTACGCCTTCTTTCGGCGGAGCTGCCAGATCGCGCACCAACTGTTGCGCCAGATGATCGATGCACGATAAATCTTGGAGGCGGCCATCGGCCGTTTCAGACCAAATGTAGGAACCGTCCGCGCTTTGCTGCAACTGCAACAGCAGCCGGAAGCTGTCCTGTTGAAACTCCATGCTGCCTTCCACCACATAGTCGGCCGTGCTGGTAGGAGCGGTCGTAGCACTCGTATCTGGGGCCGCCGTATCGCTGGCTGTTGCCTGGCCCTGCGACTTTAGAATTACCTGGAAGCAGCCCTCCTTGATCAACACGTGCGCCAATCGCCGCTGAATCTCATCGGCCGCTGCATCCGCTTCGGCTTGACTGGTTTCCGAGGTGGCATTGATCAGGGATATGAGCGCGATTTCCATGCTGCGGCGAGGAGAAGCCGGGTTGACGCCGTTGGCCGCGGTGCGATATTCGAAGATCGGGACATAGCTGCCTTTGCGCAGAACGATCCGGACTCCATCTTCGCGTCCTTCGGTGCGGTAATATTCGTCGAGCTTATATCGCAATCGGCGCGCTTCCACCCGGACAATCGAGTCTACGCGCGGGTCGAAAGCCTCCCGCCGATCGAAAACCTCGAGCCCGATCAGATACTCCTTGAGGCGATGAGGCTGGCCCAGGAGACTCTCTTCAACCACAAATTGCAGAAAGCGGCGGATGCGATGGGATTGTATAAATGCGCGGCTACGCAGAATAAGATCCAATTGCGCGCGAATCTCGGCAGCCGGAACGCCGTTCAGCACTGCGGTGTTTTCTTCGATAGGGTTCACAACTGTAGACATCATCTCAATGGTTCGACACCAAACCGAAGTAACTGGTTACATGGATCTTTTTCAGGGGTTGGCGAGCTGTTGTGTTCAAAAGAATGGCAGTCGGCGTGCCCTCGTACGGCTGATATCTCTTTTGGATGTTCAATAATCAGAGATTCATGCTGGCGATGTCGACCGGGGACCGGTAACCCTCCACCACCACGATGCCGCTGTCGGTTATGTGATACAGCTGGCGGTCGCGCTCCAGATCATAACCGATGGACGTGTCAGGGGGAACGCGCACGTTCTTATCGAGAATAGCCCGCCGGACCCTGGCTCGGCGGCCGATGTCACAGTTATCGAAGATGATGGAGTCCTCGATGGAAGCGTGGGAGTGCACGCGCACGCCACGGCCGATCACCGACGTCCGCACCAGGCCGCCCGAGAGTATGCTTCCGCCAGAGACGATGGAATCCAGAGCTTCCCCACGGCGGCCGTCGCTATCGAAAATGAATTTCGCAGGCGCGTCGAAATATCCGGCCGTACGAAGCGGCCACGCTCGATTGTAGAGATTTAACTCAGGCGAGACAGACCGCAGGTCCATATTCGCGTCGAAGAACGCGTCCAAGGTTCCAACATCCCGCCAATAAACGGGTGCGCCGGCGGGATCGCCCGGTATTCGGTTGGTTTGGAAATCGTAGGCATACATGTCGGCCCGGCCGATGAGCCCGGGCAGGATGTCGCGGCCAAAATCGTGCGAACTGCTCTCTTTTTCGCCGTCCACTCGCAATTCGTCCAGCAGCAGCTTGGTGGAAAACAGGTAATTTCCCATCGACGCATATACGCGATTGGGATCGCCCGGCATGGTAGGCGCGTCAGGCTTCTTCTCGTGGAACCCGCAGATCAATCCGTCTTCCCGCGTTTCCACCACGCCGAATTCGGAAGCTTGTTCTTTTTCGACGGGAATCGCCGAGACCGTAACTTGCGCACCCCGATCGATATGAAACTCGATCATCTCGCGGATGTTCATGCGATAAATATGATCGGCGCCGAAGATGGCCACCACGTGCGGCTCCGCTTGCTCAATCAGATTGATGTTCTGGTAAATCGCGTCCGCCGTACCGCGGTACCAATCTTCACCGGCCGATCGCATCTGGGCGGGAACCGGAATGATGAAATGATTTCTCAGCAGGCTGGAGGCTTCCCAACCTTCGCGTAAATGCTCCAGCAGGGACTGGCTCTTGAACTGGACCAGTACATAGATGGAGTAGATCCCCGAGTTGATCAAGTTACTGAGGACGAAATCGACAATGCGGTATCGGCCTCCGAATGGAACGGCCGGTTTCGCGCGTTCCTTAGTCAGCGGGTAGAGGCGGGTGCCTTTGCCTCCGGCCAATACAAATGCCAGTACGCGCAACTGCATTTTATGAGTCTCCGATTGAAAGGTTGCCAAGGGCGTTCAAGCCCATTTTGGCAGATGACAGCGCGTCGCGATAGAGCAAGGACCGAGTATTCACACTTATATCCGTCTTTGAGATGGTCAGGCAGGCCGGTATGTTTCGATTCAATTTTCGGACGTGAATCACTTTCGGGCATGGATCAAAGGTTGCCCGCCAGATTCGGTCATGCCCGTGTGCTACGATTTAAAATTAACCGCAGTCATGATTCGTGCCTATCGCGGCATTGTACCCCGAATTGCCGCTTCCGCTTACATCGACCAAAGCGCGCAGGTGATTGGAGACGTAGTGGTTGGGGAACGCTCCAGCATCTGGCCCAACGTTACCGCACGCGGCGACGTGAATGCCATTCGTATCGGCGATGAGACTAACATTCAGGACAATTCGGTGTTGCATTGTGACGCCGGACGGTTTCCACTGCACATTGGCAATCGCGTTACGGTAGGGCACATGGTGATGCTGCACGGTTGCACTATTGAAGACGAGTGTCTGATCGGGATCGCGGCCGTGGTGTTGAATGGCGCGAAAATCGGGAAAGGTTCGGTGATCGCCGCCGGTGCGGTGGTGCCGGAAGGCGCGGAGATACCGCCGTTAAGCATGGTTATGGGCGTCCCGGCCAAGGTGAAACGTTCGGTTACCGACGAAGAGCGCGAGCGGTTTCGCCAGAATACCGACCGTTACGTCGAAGCCACGCGGGTTTACCGGGACGAGCCGGCTTGAGAAGGCCACTCCCTCACGGTCGTACTCGATGATCAAAGCAGTCACTCCATNNATGATCAAAGCAGTCACTCCATGATCAAAGCAGTCACTCCATGATTAAAGCTGTCAAAGGCACTCGCGACATTCTGCCCCCGTCCAGCGCGGTTTGGAACCAGGTGGAAGCCGTGGCGCGAGAAGTTTTCCGTATCTACAACTATCAGGAGATTCGCACTCCGATTCTCGAAGAAACAGCGTTATTCGCGCGGGGTGTGGGTCAAGAGACCGACATCGTCAGCAAAGAGATGTACTCATTCGAAGATCGCGATGGCAGTTCGCTCACGCTGCGGCCGGAAGCCACTGCGTCGGTGATGCGGGCCTACATTGAGCACCGGCTGGATCAGAAGCCGGGATTGCAGAAGCTGTATTACATTGGCCCGATGTTTCGTCGCGAGAGGCCCCAGAAAGGCCGCTACCGGCAGTTTTTTCAGATTGGCGCGGAGGCTATTGGATCCGAGTCGCCCTCGGTGGATGGCGAAGTGATCGAGATGGTGATCGATCTGCTTCGCCGGGCCGGTCTGGACGGCTTCCAGTTACTGATCAATTCCGTTGGCGATCAGAACTGCCGCCCGCAGTATGTCGCGCTGCTGAAGGAAAAGCTGCTCGACGTGGCCTCGCGGCTGTGCGGCGATTGCCAACGGCGCGCCGAATCGAATCCTTTGCGGGTGCTGGACTGCAAAGTGCCGGAGGATCAGGAAATCATCAACGCGCTGCCCTCCATTCAGGATCATTTGTGCGAGCCGTGCCGCACGCATTTTAGCGCGGTGAAGTCGCACTTGGACGAGCGCAGTATTCCCTACGAGATCCGCCCCCGGATGGTGCGCGGGCTGGATTATTACATGCGCACGACGTTTGAGATCACGCACGGAGGTCTGGGAGCGCAGAACTCCGTCCTCGGCGGGGGGCGCTATGACGGGCTGGCGGAAGCCATCGGCTCGAAAGTTCCCGCGCCCGGCATTGGATTTTCGATCGGCGAGGACCGTCTGGTGATGATTCTCGAAGAATCGAATCCGGACCGCTTTAAACCGGCCGTGGACGTTTTCCTCGCGCCGATGGGCCAGGCCGCCGAGGAGCACGCGGGCGAGCTCGCGGCCGAATTGCGGTCGCAGGGATTTTCCGTCGAACGGTCGGCCGACCGCAAGCTGAAGCGGGCTTTAGAGGTCGCCAACAAGACCGGCGCGCGCTACACGCTGATCCTGGGCGATGATGAAGTCAGCACGGGGACGTACTCCCTAAAGGACATGGCGTCGGGCGAGCAAGTGAAGCTCAAACGCTCCGAGCTCGGGGCGCGAATTAAACCAAATTAGAAAATGGAACAAGTACCTCTGGATTTTTTAGGCGAACTGCGCCGCACACATACCTGCGGGGAACTTCGCGCAACCGATGCCGGCAAACGCGCCATCTTGATGGGCTGGGTGCATCGCCGCCGCGACCTGGGCGGCGTGTTGTTTATTCACCTGCGCGACCGCGATGGCGTCACGCAACTGGTCTTCCGCTCCGACGGCGACCCGGCGGTGCACGCCAAGGCAGAACTGCTCGGTGCGGAATACGTGATCGCGGTGGAAGGCCTGGTCGAGCGCCGGTCCGATGACACCGTAAATGCCGCCATTGAGACCGGCGGGGTCGAGGTGGTGGTCGATAAAATCTGGATTCTCAACACATCCAAAACGCCGCCGTTTCCGATGGAGGAGAACGTCGACGTCAAGGAAGACGC
>PKZC01000274.1:0-19282 GCA_003132905.1 Bryobacterales bacterium
CCAAACGGCACACCCCAAGCAGCCGAGGCAAAGAAAGGTCCCGGCCATTACTATAAAGGACTAACTGTACGATGTACTAGTTCTAAAGTTCCTGTATTCAACTGCCGAGTTTGTAAACGTAAGCCACAACATAAAAGGAGGGTTGCGTTTTGAGCGTGCAGGGAAGCCCCGTCAGCCCCAGCATTGCGCCACTCGAGGCGTCGGAATCGCTGAAGCTGCTTGATCGCGAAAGCCTGGAGCAACAGCTCCGCGATAGCGAGCGGCATTTTCAGAGCTGGTTCCAGGATGCGCCAGTGGCCTGCCACGAAGTGGATCGCGATGGAGTGATTCTTTGCGTCAATCAGGCCGAATGCGAGCTGTTTGGATTTCGCCAAGAAGAAATGCTCGGCCGCCCCATCTGGGAATTCATGGCGGCGGAAGATCGGGAGAAAACGCGAGTGGGCTTGCTGCGGCGCATCGCCGATGAGCAGCCTCTGGTACCGCTGGAACGCGAATACAAGCGCCGCGACGGCAGCTCGGTGGTGATGGAGATCCACCAAAAGCGCATCCGCGACGCGGCCGGCCAGCCAATTGGCCTGCGCACGTTTTTGCTGGACATCACGCAGCGCAAGCGCGCGGAAACAACCCTGCTGGAACAAGCCGATAAACTTTCGCGGTCGAACGCCGAGCTCGAGCAGTTTGCCTACGTCGCCTCGCACGATCTGCAAGAGCCCCTGCGCAAGATCCAAGCGTTTGGCGACCGGCTGAAAACCAAGTACGAAGCGGCCCTGGGTCCGGAGGGTCTGGATTATCTGACGCGCATGCAGAACGCGGCGGCGCGCATGCAAATCCTGATTCAAGACCTGCTCAGCTTGTCGCGCGTGACCAGCAATTCCAAGCCGTTTACTGCCGTCGATCTGGGCGACGTGATCCGCACTGTAGTTTCCGATCTTGAAATGCGCATCCATGACGCGAATGGAAGCGTGGACATCGGCCCGCTGCCCGTGATTTTCGGAGATCGTGGGCAGATGGCGCAGCTGTTCCAGAACCTGATTGGCAACGGATTGAAGTTTCGCAAGCCGGGCGAGAGTCCGGTGGTCAAAATTGAGAGCGAGATCCAAGCGTTCGCGAGTGGAGCCCCTGGCTGGCAGATCACCGTGCAAGACAATGGCATCGGCTTCGACGAAAAGTATCGCGACCGCATCTTTCAAATCTTCCAGCGCCTGCACGGGCGCAGTGAATACGAAGGAACGGGCATTGGCCTGGCCATCTGCCGCAAAATCGTGGACCGGCACGGCGGCGTGATCACGGCGCATAGCTCACCGGGGGCGGGGGCAAAGTTCATTATCCTGATGCCGCAGCCGGGCAACATGGGAACGAGCGCGGGAACGCAGGGAGACAACCAAGATGAATAGATTCGGAAAACCCATCACCATCCTGTACGCCGACGACGACGCCGAAGATCGCATGCTGGTGAAAGAAGCCTGGGAAGAGAACCGGCTGGCCAACGAGCTGCACTTTGTCGAAGACGGCGAAGAGCTGCTGGATTACTTGCGGCGCAACGGCAAGTACGCCGATTTGCAGGGCTCGCCACTGCCGGGAATAATTCTGCTAGACCTCAACATGCCGAGGAAAGACGGCCGCGAGGCGCTGGAGGAGATCAAGGCCGACCCGCGGCTACGATCGATTCCGGTGGTGGTACTGACCACGTCGAAGGCGGAGGAAGACATTCTTCGCGCCTACGATCTGGGCGTCAATTCTTTCATTCTCAAACCGGTGACCTTCGAATCGCTGGTGGATATCACAAAGACTTTGAGCAAGTATTGGTTCGAAGTCGTCGAGCTGCCGTCGAGCAGCGCCCAGGATGAGGCCGCCTAAAGACTCTTCAGTCCCCGACCCGGACACACGAGCGCTACGCGTTCTCATCGCCGACGATGATGAGGACGACTATGTCCTGACGCGCGATCTGCTGCTGCGCATCGGGCGGCCTCGATTCCAGCTGGATTGGACGCCGTCTTATGAAGGCGCGCTCGCAGCCATCGAGCTGAATCAGCACGACGTTTATTTATTCGATTATCATCTGGGGCATTCCGACGGCCTGGAACTGCTGCGGGAAGCCATGGCGCGGGGCTGCAAAGCGCCCATCATTCTGCTGACCGGCAACGACAACTGGGAAACCGACGTGGAGGCGATGAAGGCGGGCGCCGCAGATTACCTGGTGAAGGGACAGCTGGACGCGCGTTTGCTGGAGCGCTCGATCCGGTATGCGCTCGAGCGCACGCGGGCGCAAGCTGAGTTACTCGAGTACGCGCACGAGATCGAGCGCAAGAATCGAGATTTGGCGCAGGCCGTGAAAGTGTCGCAGGAGGCCACGAAACTCAAGAGCCAATTCCTGGCGAACGTGAGCCATGAAATCCGCACGCCGATGAATGGCGTGCTTGGAATGACGGAGCTGCTCTTAGATACCGACCTGACGGAGGAACAGCGGGATTACGCCGAGACGGCATTTCGATCGGGTGAAGCGCTGCTTGAAATCATCGACAGCATTTTGGATTTGTCGAAGATGGAAGCGGGCAAGCTGCAGTTGGAAGTGGTGGATTTCAGCCCAGCCGAAGTGCTGCACGAAGTTCTGAAACTGGTTTCCGGTCGTGCGCGCGGAAAAGGCCTCACCGTGAACGCCGCGGTTTCAGACCATGCCCAGGGCGTGCTGCGGGGCGATCCGGCGCGGCTGCGCCAGGTGCTGCTCAACCTGGTGGCCAATGCGATCAAGTTCACAGAGCGCGGCGCAGTGGTGGTGCGGGTGAACGTGGCGGAGGTTTCAGAACACGGCGTGCGGCTGTTGTTTGAAGTGGAGGACACCGGCATCGGCCTCGCGCCCGATGCGCTGGCGCGCTTGTTCCAGCCTTTTGTACAAGCCGATGGATCCATCACCCGCAAGTATGGCGGCACCGGCCTGGGGCTCGCCATCTGCAAGCAGCTCATCGAAATGATGGGCGGGCGCGTGGGCGTGGATAGCGAACCGGACAAGGGCTCGCGGTTTTGGTTTACGGCGCGTTTTCAACACTCGCAGGTTGCTACGCCGTCGCCAGCGCCGCAAGAACAAGCATCATCCCCACACGCCGCTCTCGCCAAACTTTAAGGCGTCGTGCAAGCGGTAATGGAGTAAGCATTCTGTGCCGTCGAAAGATTCGTGAATCGCGGTATCGGAGCCGTCGGACTAGCGGTGCCATAGGTGCCGATCGGTGCCAGCGCCGTGGTGGCCATCACCCGTCCGGTGCCTGGCACATTCTGGAACGCAACCGCAAAAGGAATCGTCCCGGATTCCTCCACAGTCGGATCGGTGTAAATCACCTCGTAGACTGCATAAGCCGTCGAGCCGTTCAGGCTGGCTTCGGCAACCGGCGTGGTGCCAATGGTTGCGGTGGAGGCAACCGGCTCGTAACCGGCTGCCGACTTTCCGTTGTGGTCCGCCTGTACCAGCTGAAGCTCCCCGGCCAGAGATCCGGGTGGGTATTCGCCCGTCAGCGTCACGGTAGTGGGAACGAACAGCTCCGTACCGGCGCTAAGTGGACCAACCGAGATCAAAATTCGCTTTCCAAAATCCGCCAGGCCAAGCGTCGGAGCGGCGGTGAACAAACTGGGGGAATAGAAACCGGTCTCGGTGAGGTATTGGAAGCCGGGCACATTCTGTTCAGCGAGCGCGGGCGGAAACTCAGGTCCGAAAAGCGCGGTCCCGTAGTTGCGGAACCAGAACTGCTGAAGAACGCTCTCAGTCACGTGCACGCTGAAATCAAAAGCGGCGGTTCCCGTTTTGCCGAGCAGAACCGCATTGTGAGGTGGGCACTGTGGGATGGAAGAAGTGGTAATGGTTGCCGGAGCTGCCAGGATAGAGTTCCCCACCAACGGCGACCCGTTTGCCAGCGGGACTGCATTGTTCCCTTGGATCGTCACCGTAGCCCGCACTGTGATGGGGGCCACCACCGTGGGCACGCCCAATTGCGAGACATTGGCTCGAACGTTCGTCAGCCGAATGGTGCGTGTATTGTTCACTCCCGGTGGATCGATCGGAATCTTCCACTGCAGTTCGTCGTTCGAGACTTGCTTGGCCACGAAAACATTCGGTTGGGCCTCGTAGGGGCTGGGGCTTCCTCCGCTGCCCTTCTCGACACACTTGGAGCCGAGAGGCTTGCAGAGAATCTGAGGCGGCGTGGAAGCTCCCCGGACGGCGCTGGATGGAATTGGGTTGGCGGGAAAAGCATCGTCGATGATCAGCAACGCTTCGGATAATTCACTGGCCTCGGGTAAGCTGCGGCTGGTGATATTGGTGTTCAACGTCAAGGAGATTGTGTATTCAGGGATAGATTCGTTTTCCGGGGTTGGAATGCCACCGGTGCACTTCAGCACCACATCGCCCACCAGTTCAGCCAGGCCTTCGGCGTTGACGAGCGTAGGAATGGTTTGGCTTGCGGTGCAGGAGAGTCCGGCAACACCAGGCGAGGTCAATTCCCAGCTGTCGTTCAGATAGCCGCTGGCGTTGCGGCCCGCGAAGATGGTCATACGGCGGCTGGCCGAATCGAAGATCGCGATATGGCCGCTTCTGGCCGGCGGCGGCGTATCTTTCGGATTGAGTATGACCCAAGATGGAGTTCCCAATCCCGTCGCGTTCGTAAGACTCCATACGTCGTGCAAATAATTTCCCGAAGCTCCTACTCCCCCGAATATCAGCATTCGCCCGCCCGTTGCATCATAGACCGCCGAAGCAAACGAGCGGGGAGGAGGCGGCGCTCCAGCCGGGGAAATGATCTGCCAGGAGCTCAAGAATGGGCTGGGAATTGTGTTCAGTGTCCAGACGCCATTGGTCGCCTGGCAAGTCCCATCCGCCTGGCCCAATCCGCCGAAGGCGGTCAACACTCCTGTAACGGGATCGTAGACTGACGCTCCCCCGTTTCGTCCCGGAGGCGCGTTGCCGAGATTATTGCTCGTGGACCAGGCAGGCGCACCGCCCAATCCGTTGGCGTTCGAGAGCACCCACGCATCGGACAACGTGGAGCAGGGGTCGGGACTTCCATCCTGACCGCCGAAGATCATCAGCCAATTTCGCGCCGGGTCATACGCGGCGAGACTGTTGGTGCGTGCCGAGGGCGGGGTTCCGGCCGAAAGCTCGGTCCAGACGGGCGTGCCTCCCAATCCGTTTGCGTTGCTCAATACCCAGGCGTCGTTGAGTGCCGGTACGCAAGAGCCACCGCAGCCGCCGAAGATGATCAGACGATTGTTGCTGGAGTCATAGACCGTGGAATGTCCCGAACGCGCGGGAGGCGATCCGGCTGCGCCGTTGGGAATCAGGTTGACCCATTGAGGCGTGGCGCCCGATCCGTCGGCATTCACCAACACCCAAACGTCATTCAGATTTTTGCCGCTATGATTCCGGCCGCCGAATACGATCATCCGATCGCTGGCGGGATCGAAAACGCCGGGCGCGCCGTTCAATCCACGAGCGGCTGGCGTTGTGCCGGTTGGCGACAGTGGATTCCAGGATTGCGCAAAAGCAAAATTCGCGGCTAGGGAAGCAGTCAGGAAGCAGGCGCTAAGAAAAGTTCGCATTGTCATGGGTCCTTAAGGAGCTGGGCAACTAGTAATGGAATAGGCTGGTTGGGCCGTCGAAATATTGGTGAATCGCGGGATGGGAGAGGTTTCGTCAGCGGTGACGACCGTGTCCAGCGGCGCGAGCGTCGTGGTGGCCATCACTTCTCCGATGGCGGGCTTATTGGTGAACGCCACGGCAATAGGTATGGTGAAGGTTTCCAGGACACCAAAATTGGAGTAAATGACTTCGTAGATTGCATAAGCCGTCGAGCCAGAAACGCTCGCTTTGGCAACCGGCGTGGTCCCAATCAGCGCGGTAGAGGCGATGGGTTCGTAGCCCGGAGCGGATTTTCCGTTCGAGTCCGCTTGGATGAGTTGGAGCTGTCCAGCAGGAGTCCCTTCTCCGTATGGGCCAGTGAGCGTGATTGTCGTAGGAACGAATAAGTGCGTACCGGCTGGGACGGAGCCTAATGAGACGCGAATTCGGGTGCCGAAATCGGCCAACCCGAGCGTGGGAGCGGACGGGAATAGGCTAGGGGAATAGAATCCAGTCTCAGTGCGGTAATTGAAACCAGGCACATTTTGCTCGAGGAGCGCTGGCGGGAACTCTGGTCCGAAAAGTTCGGTTCCGTAGTTGCGGAAGTTGAACGAACGAGTAGATCCCTCCGTTACTTGAACGCTGAAGTCGAACGCGGATGTTCCCGATCCTCCAAGGAGAGCCGCGTTATGGGGTTCGCACTGCAGGATGGAGGCGGGAGGGTCTAAGCTTATCAGCGTGCCCGGTTGGTTGGCCCCTACATCCAACGACTGTGAGCGAGCGACCGGTACTGTCGGAACTCCTTGCAGTTCCACGGTCGCTTGCACAAAAATGAGGGTGAATCCCAATGGAATACCCAGTTTGGCGGCATCGGCTCGCACATTGGTCAGCCGAATTATCCGGGTGAAGTTCGCGCCTGGTGGATCGATCGGAACCTTCCATTCGAGCGTGTTGACGCCGGTTTGCTTTCCTGCGAAGACGTTGGGTTGAGTCTTGTAAGGGTTCGGTGTGCCTCCGGTGCCGATCGCGGTACAGTACGAGCCGAGTGGCGCGCACAGGATCTGAGGCGGATTATCTGAGCCAGCAAACTCATTTGGTGGGATCGGACTCACGGGAAAGGGCTCGTCGATCATCAGCAGCGCTTCGGACAGGTTGGGCACCTCCGGCAAGCGGCGGCTAGTGACATTTGTATTTAGCGAGTAAGTGAGTGTGTACTCGGGAATCGGTTTTCCAAGGGGAGTGGGTGTGCCGCCAGTGCAGTTCAGCACGACGTCGCCCATCAGTTCGGCAATTCCTTCGGCGCGAGAGGCGTTGGGGAAGACAGTAGTCGCGCAGGACATTCCGGAAAGGCCAGGCACGTTCAGAACCCAGGTATCATTCAGCACTCCGCCGGCATCGCCTCCGCCGAAGATGGTCATGCGCTGATGAGCGGAATCCAGAACGGCCGCTTGCCCACTCCTTGCCGGGGGTGGCCCGTCTTTCGGCGTAATTTGGGTCCACGCTCCGAAGAAGTTCCAGACATCATTCAAGTAGTTGCCGGAAGCGTCCACGCCCCCGAACAGAAGTGTTTCTCCGCTGATCGCATCGAAAACTAGGGAGGCGAACGCTCGGGCTGGGGGAGCGTCGCCTTGCACTGGAAAGTGTTCAGCGGTGGAATAAGTTCCGTAGATCTCCCACACTTCGTTCGTGGCGGCGCAGGTTCCGTTGACCATTCCTATGCCGCCGAACACAATGATGCCGTCGGATGTATAGACAGCTGCCGCACCATTTTGCCCCGTCGGAAAGCTAGTAATCTCCTGAGTTTTTGCCCAGGCGGCCGCTCCGCCGATCCCGTTGGCGTTGGAAAGCGACCATAGGTCGGGAAAGGAGGAACACGGATTTGCGCTGCCGTCTTGCCCGCCGAACACAATCAGCCGATCGTTCACCGCATCGTAAGCAACGGCGGCGTTGGTTCGCGCTGCCGGTCCGCCGGAAGCCTCCAGTTGGGTCCAGACCGGCGTTCCTCCCAATCCATTCGCATTGCTCAACACCCAAACGTCATTGAGCACCGGGACGCAATAGCCGCCGCAGCCTCCGAAAACGATCAAGCGGTTATTCGCGGAATCATAGACCGCCGAGTGTCCCGAGCGTGCGGGGGGCGAACCGGCCGCGCCGTTGGGAATCAGTTTCACCCATTGATGCGCGCCAATTCCGTTGGCATTCACCAGCACCCAAACATCGTTCAGATTCTTTCCTTCGCGATCGCGTCCGCCGAATACGATCATTCGATTGCTTGCGGGGTCATAAGCGCCAGGTGCGCCATTCATGCTCCGCCCCACCGGCGCGGTACCAGCCGGGAAGGAAAGGTGACTCCAAGACTGCGCAAAGGCCGAGTGAGCCGCGAGAGCGGCAATCACGAAACAGGCGTTTAAAACTGGTCGAGTTTTCGCCACTGTTTGAGTACTCATCAAGGCGTCGGGCAACTAAGGATGGAATAGAATTCTTGAGCAGTGGAAGCGTTTGCAAAACGAGGAATGGGAGAACTATTGTCGGCTGTTCGGGCCGCGCTGAGGGGAGCAAGCGATGTGATTCCCGTCACTATTCCCGTCGCGGGCACATCGGTGAACGCAACGGCGAAAGGTATGGTCACCGTTTCAATCTTGGTTGGATAGGCGGCCACCACTTCGTAAGTGGCATAAGCGGTGGAACCGGAAACACTGGCTTCGGCGACTCCCACTCCATCAATCCTGGCGGCAAAAGTAATCGGCTTATAGCCTGGTGCGGAGTCCCCATTTTCATCGGCATGAATCAGCCTCAGCGCGCCCCCTGTTGGATTGCCGAGCGAGTCAAGCATCGCGATATGGGTGGGAAGGAACAGATGCGTACCGCTGCTGACCGGACCCAGCGAGATGTGAATCCGCGTGCCAAAATCGGCCAGGCCGAGCGTGGGGGCAGTGGTGAACAAGCTGGGAGAATAAAAGCCCGTCTCGGTAGAGTATGCATAGCCCGGCACGTTTTGTTCGACCAATAGGGAAGCGGGCCCAAGAACGGTTCCGTAGTTCCGGATCTGAAAGGCGTTGGAAAAGTTCTCTTCCACTTGGACACTAAAATCAAATTTGGCCTTGCCCGTGCCTCCCAGAAGAACAGCATTATGCGGTTCACATTGCTTGATGGGTTTGCTCGGAACCGCGCTTGTCACGGTTCCCGGCAGAACGGTCGCCACAACTACCTCCGGATTTTCGAGAATCACCGGCTGCGATCCTTGGATTCCGATCAAAGCGAAGATCTGGGTGGGGATCAGACCAGAGGAGGCGCCGAGTATAGCGGGATCGGCGCGGAGGTTAGTCAACCGAAGAGTACGAGTACCGCTGGTACCAGGAGGATCGAGCGGAATCGTCCATTGAAACGAGTTGACGCTCTCTTGCTTTCCAACGAAGACGTTGGGTTGCGTTTGGTAAGGGCTCGATCCGGAGCCAGTGCCCTTCTCCGCGCAGATCGAACCGAGGGGCATGCAGAGAATCTGCGGCGGGGCGCCAGGGAGAGGAGTGGCTCCGGATGGCACGGGGTTTCGAGGAAACGCCTCGTCGACGATCACCAGCGCTTCGGAAAGACCGGAGCCCTTCAGCAGACGGCGGCTGGTGACATCGGTATTGAGCGACAAAGTGATCTTGTGTTCTGGAATCGCAATTCCCTTGGGAGTTTTAGTGCCGCCTGTGCAATTCAGAATCACGTCGCTGACCTGTTCGGTAAGGCCTTCGGCGCGGACCTCACTTGGTCCCACGGCCGCGCTGCAAACCAACGGAGTAGTCTGGGCAGACGCGGAGCATGCTAACAGGGATGTAACGGTCAGCAGAAATAGCCCTGGAATCGTCCAGTTTTGTAAATGATTTCTATGTTTTGACAGTATAATGGCGCACCATTTACCTGAAAGCATAGGTAAACTTATAGCATGGACATGCACCTGTTCAAAGAAGATTTCATTGCCGAAACTGCCCTTCAGTACCACGCGGGCTAGAGGTACCTGAGCGATTCATACTTTTGGTTTGCTGTCCGATTAGACAAAGCAGGTCTAATGAGTGACGCTGCGTAGCGGCCATGCAACCAACTTCCAAACAACCGCCTTCGAAACCGAGCGAGCAGGTGCCGCTGGAGGATTGCCTGCGAATTCTACTGCGGGGGATTCAGAACCATCCAGTGATCGCCGAGGGAGCCGACGGCCAGGAGTTTCGTGCGCAGCTGGCGGCCTTGGAAGGCCAGCTCCAAGGGAACGCGAACGCGCGCCAGGTGGTGGACTCCGCGGTGGAAGTACTGAGCGAATACGAGGCCCAGACGAATGAGGTGATTGCCCGGCAGAAATCCGGCCTTTCGCAAACTGTGGAGCGCTGGAATTCGGTAGAAGAGCAGATCAAGGCTATTTCGTCGCAAGAAGATCTGGAAGCTGCCAAGATGCGTCTTCTCGAACAGATCACCTCGGCGCGCACAGAGGTTCTTGAGGTGGTTGGTAACCCAGATAGCCAAGCTTCAGGCGGGGCAATCGAACCATCGCGAACATCGGCCAGCATGCCTGTCGTGGACCCGCTTACCGGTTTGGCTTCACGGGCCTATGCTGAGTTTGAACTGGGGCGGGCGCTAGGACAATCCGACGATTGCTACCTGGCGCTCTTCATCGTGAAACGCCTGGCGCTTATCAACGCCAAGTTTGGATACTCGCGAGGCGACCAGGTGCTGCTCAAAGTGGTTCTGCATCTAGGACAATCCTTGCCGGGGTTCGACAAACTATTTCGCTGGTCGCCCTGCGCGTTTCTCGCCGTGGCGCCACCCCCAACGTCCTACAAAGAATTGCGCGCCAAGGTGCAGGTGGTTGAGCTTACACGCCTGACGCCGACGCTTGAGTGGGAAGGCCGTAGCGCCATGGTGCCGGTAGTAATCGACTGCCGAATCATTTCCGTGAAGGACTTCGGAACGGCGTCCGATCTGTTTCTACGACTGGATACGCTGGCTGCGGACGCCTAGAACTTCAGCACAACTAATGCATCGGCGGAGCTGCGCCGCGCGGCTTGGCCGGCTTCATGAAGAACATCAGCGGGATCAGCGCCACGCACACCCAGGCCAGTAATCGAAAAACATCTACGTAAGCCACCATAGAAGATTGCCGCAACAATTCACCATACAACAGGGCTTGCGCCTGTTGCGCCGCCTGCGTGGGACTGGATCCAGCCGCCTGCAGCGCGCCCTGCAAACTGTGCAGCCTGTTGGCGTAGATCGGATTGAACGCCGACACATGCCCCGCCAGGTTGTTTTGCGAGACTTGCGCCAATCGGGTCTGCGCGGCGGCCACCAGCGAGATCCCCACGCTGCCACCCAGGTTGCGCGTCAAGTTAATCAAGCCGGTGGCACTGTTAGTCTTCTCGCGCGGTACAGATGCGAAGGCCATCACGTTGATGGGCACAAACAAAAGGGGCATTCCGGCACGCGAGATCGTCCAGGTGGCGACGAACTGCCAGAAGCCGGTTTGCAAGCTTAATTCGGAAAGGCGGTACATTCCGGCGGCCAGAATCACGAAGCCGCACACCACTAACCAGCGCGGTTGAACGATGCCGAGCAGACGTCCGACGATCGGCATCACGAACAGAGTCACGATGCCGCCTGGAGAGAGTACCAAGCCCGCCCATTGAGCGGTGTAGCCCATCTGCGTCTGCAGCAGAATCGGCAGCAGCACGGTGGTCCCATACATGACCACGCCCATGGCGAACATCAGAAACGTGGCCATGCTGTAGTTACGCTGCGCAAACAGGCGCAGATCGACAAGCGGTTGAGTTTGGCGTAACTCCCAGACGATGACAGCAGCCAAACCGAGAATTCCTATCACGGCGCAGGTGATGATGAAGGGGGATTCGAACCAATCCTCGGTCTGGCCCTTATCCAGCATCACCTGCAGGAACCCGAGACCGACGCTCAGCAGGCCCAATCCGATGAAATCGATCTTGAGTCCCTGCTGGAGTGTCTTGCGGACTAAATAAGGTGGGTCCTGAACCAGAGCCAGAGTCATCAAAATTGCCACCACGCCCACCGGCACATTGATGAAAAAGATCCAGCGCCACGAGAAACTGTCGGTGATCCAACCGCCCAGCGTGGGACCAATGATGGGCGCTACGACGACGCCCATGCCATACACCGCCATCGCCATGCCTTGCTTTTTGCGCGAAAAGCTCTCCACCAATATGGCCTGCGAAATCGGCTGAAGACCGCCGCCTCCCGCGCCCTGGAGGACTCGAAAGAAAATGAGCAGGAAAAGATTGGGCGCGAGGCCGCACAGAAACGAGCTGATGGTGAAGATGATCACGCAGCCGATGAACAGGCGCTTGCGTCCGAACAGCATCGAAAGCCAGCCGGTGAGCGGCAGCACGATCGCGTTCGAGATCAGATACGAAGTAAGAACCCAGGTGCTTTCATCCACACTGGCGGAGAGGCTGCCCGCGATGTGAGGAAGCGAGACGTTGGCGATGCTGGTGTCCAGCACTTCCATGAACGTCGCCAGCATCACCGTGGCGGCGATCAACCACGGGCTGACGCTAGGGGTCCAGGGGACGGGCGGATTCAGGGCTGGCGCATCGGCTACCGCCACGTAAGCCGCTTAGCTCCTTCCCTGCCAAGTCAGGTCGGACGGAATCTTTTGCGCGGCCATGCTGTGAACTTGGTTCAGGATGGTATCGATCACAACGTCGTCGCCCACCCGCGAGTTGATCATCAGATCGTAGAGCTCGCGCGTGGGCCATTCCATCCCGAAATACTTGCGAACGAAAATCACGCGCTGGCGATCGACGTTTTCGATCTCGTCGATGGCCTGGTCTTCGCTCTTGCCCGCCTCGCGAAGGCGGCGGATTTTCTCCTCATGCGAGGCATAGACAAAGACGTGAAAGGTGTCGGGGCGGCCGCGCAGAAGGAAGGGCGCGCCGCGTCCCACGATCACCGAGTTACCCTCCGCTGCCGCTCCAGAGATGACGCGCCGCATGAAATCGACCATGCTATCGGCGTCGAAATGATCCATGCCGCGGACCGCGACGCTTTGCTCCATGCTGCCCCGCATGAAGACCTTCATCAGCCGGTAGAACAGCGAATCGCAGCGTTCGTCCATGCGCTCGACGACGGCCTGATCCACTTTGGCGACGCGCGCGATCTCGCAGGTGAGCTCCTGATCCCAAAGCTTCCAGCCGAGCCGGGCTGCCAGTTTTTTCGCGATAACGCCGCCGCCCGCGCCGTATTCGCGCTCGACGGTGATGGTCCGGATCACGCCCTGGTCCTCCCGCGTTTATTTTACGCCAGGGCCGGGTCGGCTAAGGAATGAGCGGCTCATTTCGAGACGATTTTCATCGGCCGGGGTGAGCTGCCACGGTTTTTTTGCAAATGCAACTTTCTGGTTGCAAATCAGGAACGGTTCCGGTATCGTGCAACCTGGAGGTTGCATATGAGCACAGACCGGATTGAGAAGAAAGTTCTTCTCCACGCACCACGAACGCGAGTGTGGCGCGCGCTATCGGATTCGGCCGAATTCGGCACTTGGTTCGGCGTGAAGTTCGATGGCCCATTTCAAGCCGGCGCTACCATGCAGGGGGTGATGGTCCCGACCACGGTAAATGAAGAAGTGGCGAAGGCGCAGAAACCATATGAAGGCAAGGCGTTCGAAATCACCATCGATCAGATGGAACCGGAGCGGCTATTCTCGTTCCGTTGGCATCCCTACGCGATGGAACCGGGGGTCGACTACTCGAAAGAGCCGGCCACGCTGGTAGTCTTCACTCTAGAGGAAGCAGACGGTGGTATTCTGCTGACCGTCAGCGAATCTGGTTTCGATCGAATTCCGCTCGAGCGCCGAGCCAAAGCGTTTACGGCCAACGAGCAAGGCTGGGGCATGTCAGTGAAGCTGATCGAGGCCTACCTTGTCCGCACGCCGTAGCTCGAAAGCGGCGGCAGAAGCGGCCAGATCGGCGTCGCTATTTGCAGCGCTGGGAGATACAACGCGCCTCCGGCTGGTCTTTCGTCTGTGCGATAACGGACCACTGTCCATCACCAGGCTCACGGAAGGCTCCAAAGTTACGCGCCAGGCGGTTACCAAGCACCTGCGGGTGATGCAGGACGTGGGTCTGGTGCGGAGCACTTGGCAGGGACGCGAGAGCGTTTGGCAGTTGGAACTGCAGCGTCTCAAAGACGCGCAGCGCTATCTGGATTTGATTTCGAAGCAGTGGGACGAAGCGCTGGACCGTCTGCGTGCATTTGTGGAAAAGTAAGATGCAAGGTGTGACGGAATGGATGATACGACCATTAACTACGTTATTTATATCGCCACAACGCCCAAGAATCTGTGGGATACGCTGACGAATCGCGCTGAAGAAAAACTGGGGCAAAGTAATCCTTACTGGCGAACCCACGGAGGTGCGGTTTGAATTGTCGCCCCGGGAATCTTGGCCGGAAACAATGAGCAGCTTCAAGACTTACATAGAAACTGGCCGCTCTCTTCGGTTCGGGTGGAAGCATTGACGCAAACCTTGATATTCTGAAACCCGGAAATGGGAGGGATGATGAAATCGATAGGAACGCTTGCGGCCGCTTTGTTCGCGATGGTGGCTTGGAGCCAAATTCCGATGCCGGCCGGCAAGACGACTGGTCCGGGAGTGCAGGCTGCACGCGACTCCAAAGAGCCTGAGGTATTGAAGACCTGCAAGGTGCCGCCTCCAACGACGGGCGGGCGGGGTCCGGCGCGAGGTCCGGCTCCCGCTGCCACGCCCGAGGGATCCAAAGAAGTAACGGCGATTCCTGGCGTGATCGCGGCCGGACAGCAGTGGAAAGAGATTTGGGAAGTGGACGGCAACAACGCCGACGGGATTATTGCCACCAAAGACGGCGGGATTCTGATCGCGCAGAACGACAATAGCGACGTAGTCAAGCTGGATAAAGATGGTAAAACATCGGTCGCCTATATGGACACCAATACCGGTGGTGCGGTGGCGATGAACTCCAAGGGCGCGCTGTTCGTGGACAATCGCGGGCTGAATGCGTCTGTAGAAGAGCTAGCACCGAAGCGCAAGACGCTGGCGAACAAATACAATGGCGATTCCTTCGATTGCATCGGCGTCGTGCTCAACGATCTGACGGCCGACAGCAAGGGCGGCGTGTACTTCACCATGGGCGGCGTGTTTTACGCGGACTCGCAAGGCAAGGTCACCAAGTATGGCGAAAATCTTTTCACCAATGGTATTGTTCTCAGCGCCGACGAGAAACATCTGTTCGTCACCAATGGCCCGACGGTGGCGGAATTTGACGTGCAGAAAGATGGCTCGCTCACCAACCAGCGCGAGTTCGCGAAGCTGCAGGGCGGCGGATTCGGCGGCGACGGCAGCACATTCGATTCTGAAGGACGGCTCTACGTGACGACGAATGGCGGCGTGAACGTGATCGGAACCGACGGCAAGAATCTCGGCTTGATCCCGACACCGCGCGACGTTATTAGTGTGACGTTCAGCGGACCGGACCGAAAGACGCTGTACGCGGTTTCCAGGGACAACGCGACGAATAAGGACTGGATTATCGCGATCCAGACGATTGCGCAGGGGCCGAAGGGGCGCGGAAAGTAGCGCTAACACCCGCGGCTGTCTCTCCTGGGAGACTACTCCTGCCTATTCCAACGCAGCGACAACAAACGATTTAGAGATTTCTTGCCCTTGTTTTCGCACTGGAAGATGAATGAAAAATCCACTTCCGGTCTCCGGCTGTCCAGGCAGCGCGCCAATCTCCGCCGTGCGCATTCAAGTGATTCCAGGGCTGGACCCGGCAGTGTCGGTTGGAACATCGGCGATGTTGTCCGTTACGGAGCCGGATGTAAGTTTCGCCAATACCGCGAAAGTTCTCTTTCCGAACTGGGGCGATTACGATGTTCATGAAGGTTTCTCCGAAACGCTTTCGCTGGCCTGCCAGGATGGAACGAACTGTCTGACCAGCGATGCGTTTTCACTGTGGCCGGAGTATGCGTACTATCCGGTTCTGGTGGCTTTGTGGCAGCATTGAGTGCTGCCTGACTTCACGGCCGAAGGAGATTTGCCGGTTGGCGTGCACATTGCCGAGTGGAAGGAGTTCGCGTCTCGCTTCGGGACTTCTTCGCCAAGGCGCCTGTGGCTGCTTGGCCGTCTTCAGGCCGTGCTCGCAATTGCCTTAAGCACACGAAAACTCCGCCGCGTTTTCGTCTGGGGTAGCTTTGTTACTACCAAAGCTTCACCCAAGGACATTGACCTTCTCCTCCTACTGGACGACGACTTCGAGGTAGAGCATATACCGTCGGCGGCGCAGTGCGTCTTCGACTCAGTTCGCGCGAAACTACTGTTCGAATCGGATGTGTTCTGGGCACGCGCTTCCATCGGTAAAGAAGCCTTGGACTTGTGGCTGGATACGTTACCAATTTTCCAGAGGCTTGCGAAAACGCGGTATCGTGGAATTGGAGCCGCAGTGATACAGACCGACGACCAGATGCTAATCGCTCAGCAATGCGTCGCTAACCTTAGAACGGTCCTACTGGAGGCTCGCAAGGTTCATTCCCCTCAAGACTACTCGCGCCTCGCCGAACCAATTCTTCTCGAAATACAGCAGCGGGAGCAGGAGATTCTTGAATATTTGAGCGGTGTGGAACAACGGGTGGCCAGCTAGCCGACGTTCCGGATCTGGCCGGCGTGACGGAACTCCTCCGCGCACCTCAGTGCGTCATCGCGTACACAATATAGTTCACCCCAATCCGAATCCCCAGAGCGGAATATTTCTCCGGATATTTCGGATTGTCGGCGTGCTCCCACGAATCGCCCAGATCCATGTCGTGGCAGATGGCCACCATAATCCGGCCCTTGTCATCGAAGATGCCGCGCCAATGCGGCACATAACCGTCCTTCTCCGGGATGCGGTTCGTATAGAGCACCTGTTCACCCGGCACCTGGTAGCGATCGTCGAGATCAAAAATGGTATGGAAGATCGCGCTGCCATTCTCAATATCCACGATGGGACGATCCGGAAATACGCGGCTCATGCCGGAGATGAATATGTTCCATTCGTCGCTGCCGTGAAAATCGTCGCACATGAAGAAGCCGCCCCGCGCCAGGTAGTCGCGGAATTGGTCCGCCTGATCGTCCGGCAGCTTCCAATGTCCCACCTCAACGCCGTATAAAACGGGCCAATTATAAACGTCGTCGGTGTGGTCGAATTCGGTGACTTGCTCGGCCAAGCGTGTGTCGATGCGAGTCAGACGCCGGACGGCCGCCATCAGATGGCGATCCGAGCGTGGGTAATCCATGGTCCAGTAACCGGGAAACTCGCGGCCGTCGCGCATTTGGAGACGGCGTTGTGGATAGCCGTAGATATCGGGGTAGCGGAGCCGCGCGCGGACCCATTCCGTTTTAGTGTTGAAGTCGGGCGGGATCGGGAAATTTTCGTACTCGATGGCCGGATATTCTTTGAACGCGCGTTGCGCATGGAGGACGCCCCATGCCGAAACCAATCCAAAGAAGCCAACCGCGAGTGCGGTACGGGGACGCATATACAACGCTCTTCGTTGGTTTCAGAATAACACAGGGATACTGTACTAGCGGCTCAAGGTGTAGGCGACATCGATCCGGGTTACCACCTCCACCGGACTTCCGTTCAGCAGAGTCGGTTTGTACACCCATTGACGAACCGCATCGCGCGCGGATTCGTAAAGTGCTAAGGGGCCGCTCGCTAAAGTCAGAGTGCCGATCTTGCCGTCCTTGCCAATAGTAGCTGTGAATTCCACTGTCCCCTGGATAAGCCTGGACCGCGCCTCTGCCGGATATGCGGGCTGAACCTTTTTGATTAGGTTCGCGGCTTGCACGTTGCCGCCGACCCGGATCCTCAGTGGCTGGTTGCCAGAAGAGCCTTCTGGTAGTGCACCCGACGGGTCGCAGGAAGTTGTGGTGGCCGGTTGGACTTGTTTAGCCTTATTGAGCAGCGCCTCGCAGAACTCCGCGTAACCACCGGGCAGGTGCCCAGCTTTGGCCAACGACTTTCCTGCGATGGCGACGGTGGCCAGTCCCGCCATAAGGAGAGATGCGTCGTTAGTGGACATCAAGGAGCTCCGCGCCTTCTGGGCGAACGGGGTCTCAGGCATGTTTTCAGCAGCCGAGGCCGGGAGTCCTCGTTCAAAATCCAACCCCGTCACCCCAAGCGCGGCCATCCCAAGGTTCTCGCCGAGCCAAGAAGCCGGATTCGCATTCTTGTTTATGGACATCCGTAACTCCAAGGACTTTTCGGGGTCCGCGATTTTCAAAAAATCCGCCGCATGCCCGATCATTTCGGCATCCTCTCGATTGGAAGACGCCTGCTGAAGCCAAAGTCCGCGAACCTGCGCATAGCCGGACGGATCTTCAAGCGGTCCTCCCTGCGCGTTGATGTGCAGCAGTGGGCTGGCCCAAAGAACAGACTCCGGAGCGTTTTGCACCAGCCACACGATTTGTTCCAACCTAGCCTTGCGTAGTTCCTCAGTTTTTGCGAGCTTCGCGTTTGCCCAGTATGCGAGCAACGTTGCGCGCGCATTGATATTTTCCGGAGCGGCCGCCAGACTTTTCAGTACTTCAGCCGCTCCCGCCGCATCCAGCTCCGCACCAGACTTTATCGCATCGTTCAGCTCTTTCGAAAATAAAAAAGAGGGGTTGCGGCCATATTGACCGTACGAGCGTTCAACATCGGGATTGATTGTCCGGCGCACGGGAACTTTGATTACCAAGCCGAACGCGGCTGGGCGGCCGTCTTTCTTGCCCGGCTGANNCTTTTAGCGAATAGGGGACGCCCTCGGCGTCCACTACCATTTCCACTGGAGTGCGGTCTTCCAAATAAGCTTTGCTTAAATCGGCTCCCCATTCAGGTTCAACCTGATGAGTGGCAACCGGAGGCGTCACATTTTGCGCGCGCGCCAAGATAAGAACCGCGAAAAACGCCGGCCATCCATATTTATTTCTCGGCGACATGAGGGATTGGAACTATTGTAAGCGCGGCGCGGGCCATTTGCTAGCATGGCTGCATGAAGTTTCCGCGATCGAGTGGGATTCTCCTTCACCCCACCAGTCTGCCCGGCCGTTTCGGAGTGGGCGACTTTGGCCCGGAGAGCTACCGCTTCGCGGATTTTCTCGCAGACGCTGGGCTGCACATCTGGCAAGTGCTGCCGCTCGCGCCCACCGGATACGGCGAATCTCCTTACCAGAGCTTGTCGTCGTTCGCGGGGAATCCGCTGCTGATCAGTTTGGAAAAGCTCGCCGGACGCGGTTACCTATCGCCCGACGATCTCGACCGGCCGCCCGCTTTTCCGGAAGACCCGGTGGACTTCGCGAGCGTGATTCCGTACAAGTTCAAATTGCTGCGCAAGGCTTTCCATAATTTTCAGTCGACTCGGGAGTTCGAGGATTTCTGTGAGCAGCACCGGGCCTGGCTTGACGATTTCGCACGATTCATGGCGCTCAAGAACGCCAACGGGCAAGTAGCCTGGACGGAATGGCGTAAACATGAGCCGGATGCGCGCGAGATTGAGCTCCAGAAATTCTGGCAGTGGGAATTCTTTCGCCAATGGGCCGAGCTGAAAAGTTATTGTCAGACTCGCGGCGTGCGGATGATGGGGGACGTTCCTATCTACGTCTCTCATGACAGCGCCGACGTGTGGTCGAA
>PKZC01000274.1:19346-19492 GCA_003132905.1 Bryobacterales bacterium
ACAACCGCCATCCATGGCCGCTGGGTGAAAGGCCCTGGAGCAAGTTTATTCGAAGCGCTGGAGGCGGCACTCGGCAAGCTTCCGATCGTTGCGGAGAATCTAGGTGTGATTACGCCGGAGGTGGAGGCGCTGCGCCATCAGTTCGG
>PKZC01000263.1 GCA_003132905.1 Bryobacterales bacterium
CCGCGGACTGCGGTGATCGCGGGAGCGGTTCGGACGCCAGCGCCGCGCGAACGGCAGCCGGCATTGGCTGCCATGGCGCGCGTTCGCGCAGCGTCGCGAGGTGATCGAGCGAATCGTCCACCATGCGGTGCGCGAGCGAGCGAAACGCCTGCCAGTCAGCGGGATCGAGCGTCTCTTCGGGATGCGATTGCGAGTCGGTCATCCCTAAGATTAATGTCGCGTCGCGACACAGGCGACCTGATTCGTGCGGTGCCAAAAAAACTGGCCGCGGGTCATCGCGGGGTCGCGCGGGTTGGTGTGACCCGCGTGCACCTGCGCCGACCCGCGGCCAAGTAGTATTTGTCCTTACTCGTCTCGAAGCGCCTCCATCGGATCGACGCGTGCTGCGCGCCAGGCGGGAACGGCGCTCGCGGCAAGTGCGACGACGGCGAGCAGGGCGCCCGAGAACACGTAAGTCGCAGTGTCGGTTGGCTTGAGGCCATAGAGCAACGACGAGACCCACCGCGTCGCTCCGGCCGCGATAGCGGTTCCGGCCACGATGCCGCCGAACACCATCCAGGCCGCCTCGCCGAGCACCATCGCGAGCACGCGTGAACGAGCGGCTCCGAGCGCGATACGAATTCCGATTTCGTTGCGGCGCCGCTCGACCGTGTACGCCATCGTGCCGTAGAGTCCGACGATCGCGAGCAGAGGTACCGCCCCGCAGAGCAGCACCATGCGACGATGCGATTTGGAAAGAAATGCCAGCGCCGCCAGCATAGCGATGAAATAGACGAGATGGAAGAAGTTCCTCACCAGAACCAGCCCGAACAGCGCGGCGAAGAAGAGGATCATCCAGCGGGCGCGGGCGTCCTGCAAGAAACGAGCGAGCGCCACGGCGGCCATTAACAACAAGAAGGCCACTAGATACTCATAAAGCAAGTAGTTTTCAAAGAGGACGACACCAGGGCTCACGATAAACCAGACGGCTAAAGAAAAAGCCAGCCAGCGACTTACCCGGCAGGTACGCACTAAGTAATAAAGCGACCAACATATTCCGAGGCCCATGAGTAAGTGACACACATGGAACGCAGACGGATAGGATGTTGGGAAAAGTTTCAGAACCGTCCCGACATAAAGATTCCAGCCGGGCGGCTGAATATGCAGATAGAGCAGGCTCTCAAAAAGCCGATGCTTCAGGAGCTCCGGATCGATGAACTGGTAATAGTTTAGGACTGGCCGCGCGTCAAAGCGGACGCCGAGCAGGTAATAACCTAGCCGCGACACGGCGAATACCATCGCCAGTAGCGCATAGAGCGTATGCTCTTTCATTCAACTGCTATAAGCCAGCATCCAGCCGCAGAGCGAGCAACTGCGGCAAGCCCGCTTCGAGGATCTTTTTCTGGGCGGACGCGATATCGTATTCGGTGCGGCACAGAGTTACCAGACCCGCGTCGGGATCATAGATGGCATAGCCCGCACGGCGATCGCCATCGCGTGGTTGTCCCACGGAACCGGGATTAATGAGGTAGTTCACGTCATTTTCCAGCGCGATGTGTTCCTCGCTCGATTCCGGATCCGTGGCAATCAGCCGCTCTACGCCGTGGCGATGGCACAGGAACGCGCCTTGCAAATGCGTATGCCCGAAAAAGGAAACTTTGCAGTCCAGATAAGGCGCCACTTGAGCCACATCTTGTTCGGAAGTGACATATTCGTCTTCATCGAGCGGAGAGCCGTGCAGAATCTGGAACGCATTGATTCGCTCGGGTCCCTGGGCGAGGCTTCGCAGATATTCCGCGTGTTCGGGCTGAATAACGGCTTGAGTCCACAGAGCCGACAGGCGGGCCACCGGGTTGAACCACTCCAGGTCCTCCAAACCCGCGCAAGCTTTGTCATGATTCCCGCGCACGATACCGTCGACGTTTTCACGAACCCAGCGGACCACCGCGTCGGGATCGGCGCCATAACCGACTAAGTCGCCACAGCAGACGATCTTATCGTAGCGGGAATCGGCGTGCATCAGCACGGCGCCCAGCGCCTCCCAATTGGCGTGAATATCGCTCAGGATTAGATAGCGCACAGGCGAAGAACCGAAACTTCAGGAGGCGCGCCAAGCCGGACCGGGACCCCGATGGTACCCAGCCCGTTCGACACATAAACGGATGAATTTCCCCGCCGGTAAAGACCTTGTACAAACGGGGTGAAATAGCGCGCGACGTTGAGGTGCTGATGCAGGATTTCCACATCCACCTGGCCGCCATGTGTGTGGCCGGCAATGGTGAGCGCGTAGCCTTGCGATGCGGCCACCGGAAATACATCCGGGTTATGGGACAGCATGACGTTGACTACTCCGGGAACGATCAACTCCTCCGTGCCTTTCAGATAATGCGAATTCATTCGTTGATAGTCGACTCCCGCGAAATTGATGGTCGCATTCCCGAACCGGAGTTGTCTGGCCTGATGCCGCAGAAAGTCGATTCCAATGCGGCGGCCCTGTTCGGTGACATAGTTCTCAACGCGCGCATAAATCTCATGATTGCCGAGACAGCCAAGCACGCCTGAATCGGCGCGAAGCCGAGCCAATTGGCGGAGGCAGGCGTCCAACGGATCGCCCGGGCGCGTGATCAGATCGCCCGTGACCAATGCAAGGTTCGCGCGCGTTTCGTTAGCCATGTCGATGGCCATCGCAAATTCGCGCTCGCTCAGAAAAGGACTCAGATGGATATCGGTGATTTGCACTATCCGCAATCCTTCCAGGTCTCTGGGTAGATTGGGGATGGGGATGGGCACTTCAGAAAGCCGGAATCGATTGCGCCGTACAATTCCAACGGCCGTGGCCGCCAATGGCGCGATGCAGAGGCCCGCGCCCGCTGCCTGCAGCATTTTTCGTCGCGCGGGACTAAATTGCGGGGCCTTGCGCCAGACTGCGAGAGCCAGGCAAAAGCCGATCAGCCACATGGTCTCAACCAGCGAGGCGCATTCCAGCCAAGTCCACAACTTGACGGGGAAGTATCGCAGAACACGCTGGAATTCCAGTATGTAGCCGGCCAGGAGTAGAGCTGTGGAGGCAGCCGCGCCCAACCAGATCAAACGGCGCTCGCGGTAAGAATCCAGCAGCCATCGGACGACTGGAATTTGAAGACCAAGCCCTAGAAAAAGCAGGCATAGCCCCGGGAAGTGCACACGCAAAAGCACTGCTCCTATTCTACCGGGTTGCTTCGCTGCGCCGCCCGAATGGTTTTGTCCAGATGTTAAGATGTGGATGACTTCTTTCCATGGGCACTCACGGTGTCAAAATAGTAATCATTTATCCCCGGCCGCAAGACGAACCGGCCTTTGAAAGGGCGTACTTAGGCGAGCATGTAGCGCTGGCCGAGAGTAAGTTAAAGGGCCTTACGCGATTGGTTCTGACCAAAGTCACCGGCTCGCCGCAAGGCAAGATGGCGGCATATCGGTTGGCAGAAGCCTATTTTTCTTCCATGAACGATCTCAATGCCTGCGTCGAATCCGATGGCGGGAAAGAGGTTATCGCTCATGCGCAGAGCATCTCCAGCGGCGGCCAACCGATCATATTGATTTGCGAGGAAGAATCGTTCGTCTATTGGTAGCGAGGGTTATTGGACTCAGAGTTCTACTTCGCCAGAACTTCTTTCACCTTGTCGAGCAGCGATCCCAAAGTAAAAGGCTTCTGCAGGAAAGCGGTGCCAGGCGGAAGATCGCCCGAATAAACCGTGCTGTCGTCGGTGTAGCCAGAGACGTATAGCACTTTCATATCGTGTCCCTGGGTCTGGAGCCGTTCCACCAGTTCGCGCCCGCCCATTTGAGGCATCAACACGTCGGTAATCAGAAGTTCGACACGCTGCCCATGTTCGCGGCATAGCGCCAGCGCATCCTGGCCGTTGGCAGCTTCCAGCACTTCATAGCCTTGACGCCGCAGAATCTTTCGCACCAGAGCGCGGATGCCCGCTTCATCTTCCACCACTAAGATGGTCGCAAGTGGAGCTGTTGGTTCCGGGGCGGCAGGCGGCGGTTCAACGGCAATGGCCGGCTCGGTCGCAACTTCGCCCACGGGCGATTCCAGACGCGGCAGGAAAACCCGGAAAACCGTGGCGGATCGGGGGCCGTTTGAGACGGAAATATCGCCTCTCCATTGACGCACCACGCCGTAGGCGCGAGATAACGTGGCTGCCAGGTCGTCCCATGGTTCTTTGCCCGGCAAGGAACATTCAAACAGTGCTGCCTTGGCTTCGGCGTCCAGGGGCTGTCCTGGCGCGACGATCGAAATCACTGCGTAGCTTCCCGGTTGGAGCGGAGCGTTCGGACGGCGCAGATCCTCGGCCACTTCCAGGCGTGAAGTTTCCAGCACGATTTTCTCGCCGGCGTGCATAGCTTGACGCGCCCGCTCTACGATCGCGATCATCACTTGTTCCAACTGCGAATAGTCGGCACGCACCCGGTTCGGCTCGCCAGACAAGCGCAATTCGATTCCCACGTGTGTTCCGAGCAATGCGCTCAAGCGCGGACCGAATCTTCCCAGCGTGGATTCCAGATCCATTTCCGTGCTGCCGCCGCCCTGGCGTCGCGCGAAGGAAAGCAATTGGCTGGTGAGGCCGCTCATGCGGTCCGTAGCGGCTAAGATCTCCTGAACGTCGGCCCGCAACGTGCTGCCGGCCGGCAGACTGGTCAGCAGTTCCTCGCTATAGCCGGTCAGGATCATCAGCATATTATTCAGATCGTGCGCCATGCGGCTGGCCAGGCGCGACACTGCCTCCACGCGCTCGGCTTGAACCAGTTGATCTTCCAGCATGCGGCGCTCAGTAACATCCACCGCCACGCCGATCAGGTAGCGCGGTTGGCCCTCTGCGCTGGGAAGGTGCCGGGCATATTCCCGCAGCCAGACGCTGCCGCCGGTAGCCGTGATGGCTTGAAATTCGCAGGAGTACGCCGCTCCGCTCTCGATAGCGTGCTGATAATCCTTCGCCACCCAATCGCGATCGGAATCGTGCACGCGATCCAGCCAAAAAGAGGGATGGCTGGTCCAATGCTCCGGAGCGAAGCCCAGCAGCTTTTCGGCCTGCGGGCTGGCGAAGATGAAATTCATGGAAGGCAGTTCGACGGCCCAAACGATGGCATCGACGTTGTCGACGAATTGCTGGGCGGAAATGTCAATCTGCGGCGCTGAGATAGCCGGCAAGATTTCCGCGCGCGGAGGTTCCACAGGCGTTTCCGGCGCAGGTTCCAGCTCCGCAGCCACCGGCGCGGGCATTTGAATCACTTCGCGTGACGCCCAAACATCCGTCAAGTCCTCAACGGTGAGCAGCGCTTCCTGCGCGGCTTCCTCATCCCAATTGCGAATGGCTTGAATACCCACGCGCAGGCGGCGTTTGTCGCGGCCATTTTGCACCATCAAACCCGTCTGCTGGATGCCGCTCTTCAACACTTCTTCAATGCGATCGAGCAGCTTCGCCGGCAGGATGGTGTCCATGCGGCGGGGAGACTCGCCGGTATGCAATCCAAAGATCTTGCGCGCTGCGCCGTTGGCCAGTAAGATGCTCAAATCTGAGGACAAAACCAACAGACCGACCGGAACCGCCGAGACGATGTCCTGATAATAGCGGCGTTGCGTTTCGACGAGCGCCAGAAGGCGCGCGACTTCTCTACTTCGCCACTGATCTAGGTCGGTTCTTTCCATCACGATTTCACTTAACAGTCTCAACTGTATCGGATCGATTGGACAAGGTACTTTGGACTAGGACCGTACTGTCAGGTACTACGGATTGAGTGGCAGCGGTTCCATATAATAAAGACGTGATTCGTGGCTGAAACCTACTCCGCACAGAAACTCGTTGTCGACTCCATCGAAACCGTTCGCCTGACGGATTCGGCGCATGGCATCGAAGTTTCGATTTGCCCGTCCATCGGCAACATCGCCTATGACATGCGAGTGAAGGACCAACCGATTCTCATGGGCCCGCCTCAGACTCTCGGCGAATGGAAACAGAAGCCTTCACAGGCCGGCATCCCGTTTCTTGGGCCTTGGGCCAATCGCCTGGATGGAGACGCTTACTGGGCCAACGGAAAACGCTATCAGTTGAATCCGGCGGCAGTCGAGATCCGGCGCGATGACAATGGCCTGCCCATTCATGGTCTCTTGCTCTACGCTTCGGCTTGGAAGGTGGCGCAGATGCAGGGCGATCAACAAGGCGCCCAGGTGACCAGTCGCCTGGAGTTCTGGAAGCATCCGGAATGGATGGCGCAGTTCCCCTTCGCTCACACCATCACGATGACCCATCGTCTGTACGGCGGCATTCTCGAAGTAAGAACTAGCATCGAAAATCATTCGACGGACCCGATGCCGCTGGTGATCGGGTTTCATCCCTGGTATCAAATGCCGGGAGCGCCGCGCGATCAGTGGCAGCTGCATCTGCCGGTCCGTGAGCATTATCTGCTTTCGGACAAACTGATTCCCACGGGAAAAACCGAGCCGGATAATTTTCCCGATCCCACGCCACTGGCCGGTCGTCAATTCGACGACGTGTTTGGAGGCGTAGATTCTAAGGCTGAATTCGCGCTGGAAGCAAACGGCCGGAAAATTTCCGTGAAGTTNNCATCGCCGTGGTTTACGCACCGCACACGCGCGACGTGGTGTGCTTCGAACCGATGACCGGGCTCACCGACGGCTTTAACCTGGCCCACGAGGGGCTGTTCAAGAACCTGCAGAGTGTTGCGCCGGGTGGAAGTTGGACCGAAAGCTTCTGGGTTCGCCCGAGCGGCTTTTAGTGAGTTAAATCGTACACGAAATAATTCGCCGCGATGCGATACGCCAGCGATGCCCACTTCTCGGCATAGCGCGGATCGTCGGCCCACTCCCAAGCATCGCCCAAATCCATGTTGT
>PKZC01000084.1 GCA_003132905.1 Bryobacterales bacterium
CATTTCCGACATTCTGGTCAACACCTACAAGCAGGTCTACGTCGAGCGCAAGGGCTTGCTCGAATTGACCACCGTCAGCTTCCGGGACGCCCAGCACCTGCTGCGCATTATCGACAAGATCGTTTCGCAGGTCGGACGCCGCGTGGATGAATCGAATCCCATGGTGGACGCGCGCTTAAGCGATGGCTCGCGCGTCAATGCAATCATTCCGCCTCTGGCGGTGGACGGTCCAATACTCTCGATCCGCCGCTTCTCCACCGATAAGCTGATGCCGCCCGACTTGGTGGACCGCCGGGCCATGACGCCCGGCATGATGGAACTTCTGGAAGCGGCCGTCAAGGCCCGCATGAACATCATCATCGCGGGTGGCACTGGTTCCGGTAAGACCACGCTCCTGAATGCTCTTTCGGCCTTCATCTCGCCCAAGGAGCGCATCGTCACCATTGAAGACGCGGCCGAATTGCAGTTGAAGCAGCCGCACGTGGTGCGCCTGGAAACACGGCCTTCGAACCTGGAAGGCCATGGCGCCGTGCGGCAGCGCGAATTGCTGGTCAACAGTCTGCGTATGCGCCCAGACCGTATCGTGGTGGGCGAAGTCCGCGGCGAGGAAGCGCTGGACATGTTGCAGGCCATGAATACGGGTCACGATGGATCGCTGACCACGGTCCACGCCAATAGCCCGCGCGATGCGATTTCGCGGTTGGAAGTCATGGTGTCGCTCGCCAGCGCCAACATGCAGCTGGTTTCGGTACGGCAGCAGATTGCCAGCGCCGTGCATTTGCTGGTGCAGGCCTCGCGTATGAGCGACGGGTCGCGCCGGGTGGTCAATCTGACCGAAGTCACGGGCATGGAAGGCGATGTCATCACCCTGCAGGACATCTTCGTTTTCGAAAAGCGCGGGCTCAATCCGGACGGCCGAGTGGTGGGACGATTTGCGGCCACCGGGATCCGGCCAAAATTCTATGAAAAGCTGCTAGCGGCCGGTATCCGCCTGCGAGCGGACTTATTTGATGAGGTGGTGGAGGTTTGACGCCATGTTCCTAATAATCGCCATCGCGGTATGGGCCTGCGCCCTGGTTGTCTGGTGGATTTGCTCGAATGCGTTCCGCCACTCGGATCTGGACAAACTGAAGAGCCGCCTGATCGGAACCAGCAAGACCAAGGCGGCGAAGAGCTCCGCGGGAGGGGGCGGTTCGCTCATCCATACCGAGGAGAAGAATGTCCTGCTGGCAACCAAATTTCTGCGGCGCTTCCAACTCCAGAGCAAGTTGCAGGAGATGATCGAGCAGGCCGGCATGAAGTGGACCACGCAGCGGCTGGTGAACACGAGTTTGCTAGCGGTGGTGGCGGTTTGGGCCATCTGCTGGATTTTGCTTCCTGACCAACTGCACCGCTTTTCTTATCTACCGGCGTTGCTAGCGGGGGCGCTGCCGACACTCTATGTGATCCGCAAGCGTACGGCGCGGATGCGCCGGTTTGAAGAGTTGTTTCCCGACAGCCTGGAGTTTGTATCGCGCTCGATGCGCGCCGGACATGCTTTTTCGGTATCGCTGGAGATGATTCACCGCGAGTTTCAAGAACCGCTGTCGGGCGAATTCCGCCGAACCTTCGAAGAACACAATCTGGGTTTACCGCTGGATGTGGCGCTTCAAAAACTGGCCAAGCGCGTTCCCTCGTTGGATGTACACTTCTTCGTTTCCGCTGTATTGCTGCAAAAGCGCACTGGCGGCAACCTGGCCGAGATTCTGGACAAACTCGCTTACGTGATCCGGGAGCGTTTCAAATTGCGGGGCCGTATCCGGGCCATCAGCGCACATGGGCGGATGACGGGAATTGCCCTGAGCTGCATTCCGATCGGCGTAGCGGTCCTCATGTTTTACACCAACCCGGACTATGTCCGGTTCTTCTTTCTCGACGACACCGGCCATATGATGCTGGGTTGCGCGATCGCCCTGCAGATCACCGGCTACCTGATCATGAAGAAAATCACGAGTATCGAGGTCTAACCCATGTTGCTTCTGTTCAGCTTCGTGGTCTTCGTACTGTTTGCGGCGGGACTCTCCTTTGCCGGCGTCAAAATGTATGTCAAGCCGAAGGAGGCTATCGAGCGCGTAGCCGGCACCGGGATGAGCACTCATGACGCGGCTCCGGTACATCCCAGCTTGCTGTTCCACGATCTGGTGAAGCGCCTGGGGAATCTAGTTCCCGCTTCGCCCAAAGACGTCACGGTGATGCAGCGCCGCTTAATCCGCGCCGGCTACCGGAATCCCAACGCGCTCAAGATCCTGTACGGCGCCAAGGCCATCCTGGCGGTTTTGTTGCCTGTGATCATGACGGTGGCGGTCTTGAACTCGTCGGCCCAGCAGAGCAACAAGGTGATGGCGATCTTGGTGGCTGTGGCTGCCGGATTCTTCGGGCCCAACGAATATGTACGGATGGCCGCCAAGCGCCGCCAGAAGCAGATCCAGCGAGGGTTGGCCAATTCTCTTGACTTAATGGTGGTCTGCGTCGAGTCGGGACTCGGTCTGGACCAAGCGATCATGCAGGTGGCCAAGGAACTGGAGCATGCCCATCCGGAAATTAGCGAGGAATTGGCCATCGTGAACCTGGAGTTGAAGGCCGGCAAGCGGCGCGCCGAGGCCTTGCGGAACCTGGCTGATCGTACCGCCGTCGAGGACCTCAAAAAGCTGGTTGCGGTGCTGATTCAGGCCGACCGCTTTGGGACCGGGGTGGCGCAGAGTCTGCGCGCCCATTCGGACTACATGCGAGTCCAGGCGCGCCAAATCGCCGAAGAGAAGGCCGCCAAGCTGGGTGTAAAACTGGTTTTCCCGATCTTTTTCTGTATTTTGCCCTCTTTATTCGTGGTGACAGTAGGGCCGATTGTCATTAAGATCATGCGGGAACTGCTCCCCATGATGAATAGTATGTGACGAAATAGCATGTGACGACTCACATGCGGCGATGGATAACGTGTAGCGGAATCATTTTCGCGGGAAAGGAGAAAAAGCGATGATGGATAGCTCGATGATTCGCATTGTTTGCGCGGTGCTGGCAGTCCTGTTTCTGGGTCTGATCGTTCTACGGCGCAAGAAGAGCGCTGAGTAATTCGGCAGAGGGGCGTCTGGCGGGGCGTCAGGGAAGAAGGTCCCTGGCGCACCACAGCTGGTACGGTGGACCCCGGTCCACTTTTGTTTCACTGAGTGCGGCCAGGCCGCGCGTAATATTAGCAATTGAATTAAGAAATCTGAAAATCTGATGCTTTCTTGGAGTATATCGTTATGCTGAAGTCATTTTGCTGGAAGGCCATACTGGCCGCTTCGATCGCCACGGCGGCTTGGGGGGGGACCTTCGGTAAAGTCGTGTCCATCGGGGGCGAGGCCTCGGACCTGGCACTGGACCCCACGCGCGGCGTTCTCTACATCGCGAACTTCACGGCTAACCGAATCGACGTGATGTCACTCGCCAGCAATACGATCCAGACTTCGATCAACGTGGCGGCGCAGCCCAACTCCATCGCTATGTCGCCCGATGGCCACTATTTGGTGGCTACCAACTTCGGGAACGCGNNCGCCCAGTAATTCAATGACAGTGATCGATCTGACCAACCAGGGAACCCAGACCTTCTCGCTCGGCAATGCGCCGCTCGGCGTCGCCTTCGGAGCCGACGGTATCGCGCTGGTTGTCACCACTTCGGACTTCCTGCTCTTTGACCCCAGCACGGGCACGACACAAGAACTCGACACGCTTGCAAATGTAGTGGCGAATACTTTGCCGGTGGCGCCAGCGAATTTCCCCGCCGATATCAGCGCGGCGTCGGTTGCTGCCTCGGCGGACGGCTTGCAAGTCTACGGCTTGGGCGGCACCACCAGCACGGTCACGTTCCGCTACGACGTAAACGCCAAGGCCATCTTTCCGGGTGGCATCGTCACGAGTACCGGAATTCTCGGGCCTCGCGTCGTCAGTCTCAACCACGATGGCTCCTTGGTTATGGCCGGCTGGGTCATGCTCGGCTCGGCGGGCTTTGTGAACTATTTCCCGCAACACACCAATCAGTTTGATGTTGGCAGCACCGCCTTTGACGACAGCCGCGGTCTACTCTACGCCCAGATTCCCGTCGTAAAGGGCGAGTCGCCCACACTGCAAGTAGTCACCTCGAGCAACCTTACACTTCAAGAACGCCTGCAGTTGCCGGAGAACCTGAGCGGAAAAAGCGTGCTCTCGAGCGATTCCAACACGCTCTATGCCATTTCAGCTAGCGGCATCACCGTATTGCCGGTCGGGAGCCTGGCCCAGCAGCCCCAGGTAGTAGCGAAGCAGGAAGCCCTGGTGTTCCGTGGCAGCTTCTGCAATCTGGGAGTGTCCACCCAGCAGCTCACCATCGTGGATCCAGGTGGCAACAATACGCCCTTCAGCATCAGCTCCAATACCAACGGCGTTACCGTTTCGCCTTCCGGCGGCGTCACTCCGGCCGTTGTGACGGTATCGGCGAATCCCGCCGCATTTCTCAATCAAACCGGGACTGTAGCAGCTACTTTGACTATTCAATCCGGCCCGGCGATTAACGTCATACCGAGCGTGAGCGTATTGGTGAATAGCGCCGGACCCAATCAGGTTGGCACCTCCATCAACATCCCCGGCACGCTGACCGACATAGTGGCCGACCCGGTGCGCAACCACTTCTTCGTGGTACGCAGCGACAAGAATGAAGTGCTGGCTTTCGACGGCTCAAACTATTCTCAGATCGCCGCGCTTCCCACCGGCAACCAGCCGACCACCATGGCAATCTCCTTCGACCAGCAATATCTATTGGTGGGCAATCAAGGATCGCAACTGGTTAATGTATACGACCTGGACACCTTACAAGCCGACACGCCGATCGTACTACCATCCGGCTTCATCGCTCTTTCGATCGCCTCCTCGGCGAACGCAACTCTCGCCCAGGGTGGTTATTACGATGGCACATTTCACATCTTGCAGCTCGATATCCCATCGCGTTCCGGAACTCAATTGTCATCGCTTGGCGTGTTCACTAACCTGACAAACGCCAACACGGTGCTGACCGCCTCGCAGAATGGATCTTCCATCCTGATTGCCCAGGCGGACGGGACGGTTTATCTCTATGACGCCAATTCGAACTCATTTGCGGTTTCCCGCAAGGATTTCACGGCTCTCTCCGGTCCTTACGCCGCGTCCGCCTTCAATCAATATGTCGTCGGCAACAATCTTCTGGATTCCTCGCTGGTGCCCGTGCTGCAGTTTGAAACCGGCACCGGTACTCCATCCGGATTCGCTTTCGTGAACGAGACTGGGTTCCGCACCAATGCGCCCCCCCCCGCACCGGGCGCCATCAGCACCACGACCACCCAAACGTGCGTAAACACCGCGACAGGCTCAACCTGCACGACAACCACCCCCACCGGCACTTCCATCGTAACGTGCATAGGCACCGGGACAGGCTCAACCTGCACGACCATCAACGGCCCTCCCACGCCCGGCCCCGGCGTTGGACAAAGCACGTCCCCCGGAGTGATCCAACGGATCGACATGACCAACCCGTCCAGTTCGGTCAGTAATGCAACCGCGATGCTGGAAGCTCCGCTGCTCGGAACCACGGCTTCGCCCTTTACGCGTACCATCGCACCTCTGGCGAGTCAGACTGCGATTGCGAACCTGACCGTATCGGGCGTCACCATCCTGCCCTGGAACTATTCCGCTTCCGTCGCGCCGCCCAATATTACCTCCGTGGTAAACGCGGGCGACGGAAAGAATGACGTCGCGCCCGGCGGGCTGATTTCCGTCTATGGAACGAATTTGAGCCCGGTCAATATGGCAAGCGCTGAAATTCCGCTGCCGACCGCTCTGGCCAACAGCTGTCTCAGCGTCAATGGCCTGCCGGTTCCCATTCTGTACGTCTCACCCACGCAAGTGAACGCGCAGATGCCCTACCAGGAGATCGGCAATGTAACACTCATCTTGCGAACGCCGGGTGGTCAGAGCAACAACTATAACCTGGTGGTTGAGCCCAATGCGCCCAGCGTGTTCCTGGCTTCCCTTGGCGGCACGACCGGCATACCTACCGTGGTCCGGAACGATGACAACGAACTGGTGACCGCTTCCCATCCCATTCACAGAAAATCGAACACGGCATTGGTGATTTACCTCACCGGGCTGGGTCCGACATCGCCCGCCGTGGCTAGCGGCCAGCCCGGACCTGTCAGTCCCCTGGCCGTCTCCAATGTTCAGCCCACCGTCACCCTCGGAGGAACGGACTTGCCGGTGCTCTTTTCCGGTTTGGCGCCCGGCATGGTTGGCGTCGATCAGATCAACGTCTCAGTGCCCTTTGATGTCCCCGACGGAATGTCTGTCCCCCTCGTCATTTCCCAGGGAGCGGTTTCGACTTCGATCCCCGAGCGAGTGGTGGATTAACCGCAAATTCTAGAGAGAGAGAGAATAAGAGAGAGGCAAATGAAACATTTTCTATCGTTAATGTCTTTAGCGATTGCCGTGGCGACTCCGGCGGCATTCGCACAGAAGTGGGAGGTCGGCTTTGGCGCCGGCGGCAGTTTTCTAACCTCGGAAACCATCGATAGTCCCGAGGGAAACGCGAATGCCACACGCAACCCCGGTTTGGCTCTGAGCGCGTGGCTCGACAACAATATCGGCAGCGGCTTATTCGGCGGCGAGTTGCGCTATGACCACGAGAACGGCGATCTGAAGCTCTCGTCCGGTGGCACCAGCACGACATTCGGGAGCCAAAGCAACGCCATCCACTATGATTTCCTGTACAACTTCACTTCGTCTGAATCTGCAGTGCGGCCCTTCGTGGCGGCGGGCGGCGGAGTGAAATGGTATTCGGGCACCGGCACCGAGGAGGTTGTCCAGCCCCTGTCGAACATCGCAGTGTTTAGCGATGTCCGGGATCTGAGAGCCTTGGTTTCCGTGGGGGGCGGCATAAAGTTTAATGTCGCCAAGTCAACGCTGCTGCGCCTTGAGGTGCATGACTACCTGACGCCCTTTCCCAGCAAGCTGATCGCGCCGGTTTCAGGGTCTAGCGTCGGCGGCTGGCTGCAGGACATCGTCGTATCGGCGGGCATCAGCTTCGCCTTCTAAATTTGTTCAGCTTTCGGGCCCGGCCGCTTTTTGGCCGGGCTCATTTTATGTGCTTGGATTTTGACACATGACTCTTTCGAACGCCGCTTCGGTGACGGCGGTTCTAATCATCGCCTTTGGGGTGTTCGTGATGTACACCCAGTGGAAGAACTGGTTTGACAGCAACCTCACCATCNNCACCATCCTCTTTTACATAATGTTCTTCAGCTTTATGCGATCCATCGAAGGCGTGGTGCCTTTCTGGCTGATGTGCACCGGCCTGGGCCTGGCTCTCATACTCCGTTTTGAATTCATGAACAGCGGTTTCACCCGCGTGATCAAGTATCTGGAGATCGTCACCCTCGGGGCGATGCTCTATCTGTCGAGCACCATGCTCGTGCGCTTTTGACCCCGCTTCCGGCCTCGCTACTTCTCAACTGGAAGACCGGACGCCTGGTATGCCCGCCAGCCGCCATCCAACGAAATCGCGTTCGTATATCCCATCTGCCGTAGTGCGTCGGCGGCCAGAGCCGAGCGGTAACCTCCGCCGCAATAGAGCACCAGCTTGGCGTCCTTTTGCGGCACTTTGGCTTCGATGTCGCGCTCGATAATTCCCTTCCCTAAGTGAACCGCTCCAGCGGCGTGTCCCGCTGCCCATTCGTCGTTCTCGCGGGTATCAATCAGGATGTGAGTCTCACCTGCCGCGCGCAAGCGTTGATACTTGGCGATATCGATTTCTTGAATCTTGCTCTTGGCTGCATTGACCAGTGCAAGAAAAGCTGGATTGTGATGTTTAGGTGTCATTCCGCTCCACGAACGATACGCTCGATCCTCGCGCCCACGCGCGCCAATTTTTCCTCGATTCTCTCATAGCCCCGGTCGATGTGATAGACGCGATCCACCACCGTTTCCCCGCGCGCCACCAACCCCGCCAGCACCAGCGACGCGCTGGCTCTGAGATCGGAAGCGATTACCTGCGCTCCGGTGAGCTCAGCCACGCCCGCCACAATCGCCTGCCGGCCTTCCACGCGGATATTGGCGCCCATCCGCGCCAGTTCCTGGGTATGCATGAAACGATTTTCGAAGATGGTCTCGCTGACCAAGGAGATTCCCTCAGCCAACGTCATCAGCGCCATGTATTGGGCCTGGAGGTCGGTAGCGAACCCCGGGTATTCTTCGGTAGTGATGTCGGCGGCACGCAGCCGCGCCGAGGCCCGTACGCGCAACGCCCCGGGTCCCGATTCGGTCACATCGACGCCAGCTTGCCTCATCTTCATCACCAGCGCGCCGACGTGTTCTGGAATAAAACCGGAGACCACCAGATCGCCCCGGGTAATCGCGCCGGCGATCAGAAAGGTGCCGGCTTCAATGCGATCCGGAATAATCGTGTGCCCTGTTCCATGCAAGCTGGAAACGCCGCGCACGGAAATTGTGGAAGTACCCGCGCCTTCCACACAAGCGCCCATCTTGCTCAACAGGAGCGCCAGATCCTGCACTTCGGGTTCACGCGCGGCATTGTGAATCACAGTCTCGCCTTCAGCCAAGACGGCGGCCATCAGGACGTCCTCGGTGCCGGTGACGGTGATGCGATCGAAATGCACCTGCGCGCCCTTCAGGCCTTTGGGAGCCCGGGCCTCGACGTATCCATGCGAGTGGTGAATCTCAGCGCCCAACTGCTCAAGCGCCGCCACATGCAAGTTGATGGGCCGCGCACCGATGGCGCAGCCGCCCGGCATGGATACTCGCGCCCGCCCCGTTCGAGCCACCAACGGCCCGAGCACTAAACTCGAAGCGCGCATCGTTTTCACCAGATCGTAGGGCGCCTCCGGATGGTCCAGCTTCGCGGCGCACACCGTCACCGAGCCATCCGATACTTCTACCTGCGCACCCGCGTGCTGCAGCAACTGCTGCATGGTTCCGATGTCCCGCACCGGCGGGATACGCTCCAGTTTGACCGGCTCACTGGTGAGCAAACATGCCGCCAGCGCGGGCAGCGCGGAGTTCTTCGAACCGCTGATTGCGATCTCGCCTTCGAGCGGGACACCGCCGTGAATCCGGAACTTGTCCATATGTATTTAGTTCTCTAAGATATATTTATTGGTTCCCTAAGGCCTCGGAAATTCGGCCCGCTGCCGCAGCCAGCCGAGCTTCCGCCGAACCACGATCGAGCGATAACCGCGCCATCAAAATCGCTACCGCCACATGGTCGCCTGCCTCGCTCAAGAGTTCGCTCGCGCGTTCGTAACTCAAGGTCGTGTTCGACAACACAATCCGGATCGCCCGATCGCGCAGCTTCGAATTGCGCGGCTGCACATTCACCATCAGATTGCCAAATACATAGCCCAGCCGGATCATGACCGCGGTACTGATCATATTTAATACCAGCTTGGTGGCTGTGCCCGCTTTCATTCGCGTGGAGCCCGCAATCACCTCCGGACCCACCAGCGGCGTAATTGCAATCCGCGCGCGATGCGCCAACAGCGAATCCGGCGTGCAGCTGATCCCAATGGTCAGCGCGCCCAGCGTGTTTGCTGCTTCGACGGCGCCCAGCACATACGGCGTGCGCCCGCTGGCGGCTATTCCGACTAAAGCATCTTTGCTACGAAAGCCGCGATCGGCGAGGTCGCGCTTCCCGGTTTCCGGATCGTCTTCAGAAGCCTCGGTCGCCCGGGCCAGTGCTGTTTCGCCGCCGGCGATAATGCCCTGCACCAACTCAGGCGCTACCTGAAACGTCGGCGGACACTCGGCTGCATCCAGGACGCCCAGCCGGCCACTGGTTCCAGCGCCGATATAGAACAATCGTCCGTCCGCGCGCAACAAATCGACAATGCGATCCACAGCTTGGGTAATTTGAGGCAGCTCGCTTGCGACGGCGGACGCCACCTTCTGATCTTCCTGGTTGATGATGGCGAGCACGTCGCCCGTCGGGAGGGCGTCAATATGGTCGGAAGCGGGGTTCGGCTGTTCCGTCAGGAGCCCGGTGAGGTTCATATACGAGAAGAGCGCCGGAGGCAGAGCCTCGCGACGCCCGATTCGTTCAATTTCTTGAGTATTTAGGCGCTGAAGGAGCTACCGCACCCGCAGGTACTTTTCACGTTGGGATTGTTGAACTTAAATCCCGACCCTTCCATCGATTCGACGTAGTCCACTTCGACGCCGTCCAGATACAACAGGCTGGCCTGATCGATGAACACCTGCAAATCGTCGTACTTATAAGTCTTATCCAGCATGTTCGGCGTGTTTTCGAAAGCCATGGAGTAGCTGAACCCGGAGCATCCACCGCCTACCACCGCGATGCGGAGCCCGGCTGGCTTGGGATCCTGACTTCCCAGAATCTCCTTCACCTTGCTTACGGCCGTCTCGGTCAGTTGAACCATTTCTTAAGATCTCCTGTTGACTGAACTCTCTAGGCTTATTATCGCCTGAACGCCTCGGCATCGCAAGACGTCAGGCCTAACGCAACCCTTCGCTACAAATATGGATGCTAAACTGCCCCATAGGATGCAGCGCCAGATGCAAACCAGCCAGATTCCCGCTGTTTTCTCCCAACTGACTGCAACCGCAAGCGATTGGCATACGTCTGGCAAGGTGTATGAGCGGTCTTGCTGGCACACTTTCCCTACCCGTGGCGGGCGCCCGGGTCCAGGCTAAAACCAGAGTGGATCACCGGAATTCTGAAGAGGCCGCCCTGGTACGGCGCGTTCAGGCCAGAGACGAAATGGCCTTTCGCGAAGTGGTGGAGCGCTATCAGGCCAAGGTTTTCTCGATCATTTATGGGATCCTCCGAAACCATAACGATGCCGAGGATATCGCCCAGCAGGTCTTCGCCAAGATTTACTTTTCTATTCAAAGCTTCGATTTTCGCAGTTCGCTGCTGACCTGGATCTATAAGATCACGGTCAACGAATGCTACGACTATCTGCGCAAAAAACGCGTCCGGAAGCTGGTCTACGAAAGCGATTTTTCAGAAGAAGACGCCCAGCGGATGCAAAACAGCGAGACCGCCAGCGGGCAGGCCCCGGCCGTCGACACACAACTGGCGCGAAAAGACCTGGTTTTGAAGCTGCTGGCCAAACTGTCGGATCAAGACCGGAGTCTGCTGCTGTTGAAAGAAGTGGAAGGACACTCGGTGGAAGAGTTGTCGCAGATGACCGGCATGAACGAAAATACAATTAAGGTGAAATTGTTTCGAGCGCGCCAGAAGCTGTTGAAGGTGGCGCAGCGCTTAACTCGCGGGGCGCAGTCGTTGAGTTGATGAGATGGTTGAGTTGATGTGATCTAAGCCGTGTGATAGAACAGTGGGAACGTAAGTGACGGTGAAACGGACGATTCGATCCGTAAGCGTTAAAAGTTAGCGGTCTTTTTTGAGGGAAGAAGTCATGCATCAGGAAATTAGTCGCCACCTGGAAGAGTATCTAAAAGGTGAAGAGTCTTTGCGGGCTTCGGCCCCGGAGCTTCCCGCTGAATTTCATTCGCACTTGGGAGAGTGCTCCGAATGCGCCCATGAGCTGCGAGCGCTGCAAACGCAATCGCAACTTTTGCGCTCACTGCGGGCTTCCCGTGATGTCGAGCCGCGCGTCGGCTTCTATGCCCGAGTAATCGAGCGGATTGAGGCGCAACCACCGTCGATTTGGTCCGTGTTTTTGGATCGGCGGTTCGGATTGCGGCTGGCTGTGGCTTCGGCCGCGCTAGTGGCGCTGCTAGGAACCTATCTGGTTACCTCAGAGCCAAGCGGTCCGGAATTGGCCTCATCTCCATCTGTAGTAGTGCTCACCGATACCCCGCGCGCTACCGCGGCGAACCTCCAGACTGAAACCAACACAGAGCAAGCTGACGTGCTTCAGCAGAAGCAGCAGCGCGACGCCGTTCTGGTGGATCTTGCCAGCTATCACCAGTAGAACCATGTTTGCTTCGGATCAGCCAACCTGGCAGAATCCACGCATCCTGACAACCCTGGTCCTGGTGTTCCTGACCGGCGCCATGGCCGGAGCCATCGGAATGCGCGCCGGCCTGCATGAGCAACTCCATCGCAATGCGGTCTATTGGCGAGGGGAAAAGGCCGAGTTTTCCTACGATCAACTCACCAGAGAATTAAAGCTGACTCCCGAACAGTCCCAGCGCTTAAAGACGATTCTGGATGATTTTGTGAAATACCACGAAGATCTGGAAGCGCAGATTGAAGACGTCCGTGCCACTGGCCGCAACCGGATCGTCCAGATTCTAACCCCGGAACAGCGCAAACGCTTTGAGCAGCTTTCCGAGCAGCTTCCTACCCACTGAGCTGGGTTGCCCATTGTGATGCCCATTGCATTCCGGCCGGGTCCAGTGGTACTATTAAATTGCATCGTGGATTGATTTAGGCTCTATCGCAAGGTGGGGCTGGCTAATTGCAACCACGCTAAAAAGTGCTAAAGGTGAGTCGGTCTTCACGAAACTAAACCCCCTGTGGCACTAGCCCAGGGGATTTTTATTTTGGGACCGGGTCGCCTGAGAGGATCAGTGCATGACGGCGTCTCTACCTCCCGAATCCGCTCTTTTTGGGCGGGAGGGTGAACTCATCTCCCTCGCCATTGCGACGGAACCCAAGCTTTTGGAAAATTTGTTGGAAGCTTTGGCTTCCCTGGACTTTCCGGTGAATCCCCAGCTCTATCATCGGCCAGCGGAGGTGTTGGTCGAGTTTCCCGCCTATTCCACTCAAGTGGAACAAGTGCGGGACGCGCTGCTCAGGCAGGGCTTCGACGCTAGCGGCATCCAGATGTCCCGTCCGCTGGCGCGGGCTGAAAGCGCCTAAGCGTTCGCGCCCGGCTTGGTAGCTGAGGGTCTGGAGCCTGCCTTGGCGGCAGCCATCTTGCGCTCCACCGCTTTCATCAACCGGACATGAACCTCTGGGGGGAGTTCCTGCGGCTCCATTCCCTTATAAACCTTGATGGTTCTTTGGGTCGTATCGAGAATCACGAAGCAATTGGGGCACTCGCTGATATGTGCCTCCAGTTTGCGGCGCAGTTCTACGTCCACGGTTGAATCCATGTAGTCGGTGAGCTCCTGCAAAAACTCTTTACAGGTAAGCAAAAACGTCGTCCCCCTTCCGTCGGAAGAAACGCGTCAGCTTTTCACGTAATTGCAGACGCGCGCGCAATAAGCGGCTTTTGACCGCCGGCACCGAAATACCCAGCGCTTCCGCGGCCTCTTCGGTGCTCATCTCTTCGATGTCTCGCAATACGAAAACGGTTCGGAAAGCAGGTTTTAGGCTTTCCACCGCCTCGTCCAGGATCTTAGCAAGCTCTTCCCGGGAGTACTGCTGCTCGGGATTTTCGTCCCAAACGGCGATTTCCCGAACAACGGTGTCCTCTCCGGTATCGAGGGGCTCATCCAGCGAAACCGTCCGGTCGGACTTCCGCTTGCGCAGCTTCATCAGGGATTCGTTGACGGCAATTCGGACTATCCAGGTATAGAACTTAGATTGGCCCTGGAAGTCTCCTAGGTGCTCGAACGACTTCATGAAAGTCTCTTGCAGCACGTCCTCGGCGTCGGAATCGTTCTGCGTAATGTGTTTGGCCAGGCGGTAGATCTTACGGGAGTACCGGTTCACCAGCTCGCTAAAGGCCGCAATGTCGCCCTCGCGGGCCTTTGCCAGCAACCCGGACTCGTCGAACACCCCTGCTTCAGTAGTGGCAGGCATTCCATCTCATGGTACCGCAGTGCCGGGCTGGCTCTTGAATCTGCGGAGGGCGCGAGGGGTCCGACAGGTACGACTTCGACGGCGGAGCCCTATAATTGGCTTGATGTCTCCCGCCGAACGCGATGCGCTCTTGAACAACATCGCTCTGCGATCCTTCCGAGATGTCGCTGATGGCGACTACATCTTGGCGCGGCTGGCCTATCGCGCTGACCTGATATCGCAGGCACTCTGGAGTAGCCAGCAGGCGATTGAGAAATACATAAAGTGTATCTTGTTGCTCCGCCGGGTCGAATGGAACAAGCCGTGCCACTCGCTGCTGAAGCCACTCAAGAAGCTTGAAGGCCAGTTTCAATTGCAGGTCTCTGCAGAAACCCGCGAGTTCATGGAATACATCGATAAATACGGCCCGGACCGGTACTTTATGTTCCCTTATTATGCAGATGGCCTGGAGATCGCGAAGCTGGACAGGGCAGTCTGGGAGATACGCCGATACTGCATTCCCTACAATGGCGGCAGGAGCCCGAGAGGAACGCCGATCGAAGGGTTGGACATAAAGCATATAGAGGACGCCGCAAGTCGCCCTCCTCAGGCGTATCGCTCACTGTGTCCGGGCCCATTAGATGCTCTCGTTAAGGGCAAGCGCAATACACTCGCGCGGGCTGCCCTGATAAAGTATAACCTCTACTTCGGCAGCAGTCGTCGCAAATCCGTCAGAATCATGCAGCGCTCCCAGTCGGCGAACTCCCTGTTGGCGCTTTACCCAGAGATTGCGGTCGATCTTGGCAAATACGTCTACTTGCCCAAAGAGCTACGTCAAGCGCCGGCATCAGGCTCCCCTTGACGACGCACCAGCGTCGGCACACAAGGTGCCAGCTGGCGCAAGGAGTTGTCCACAGGCTGAGCCCCTCCCAGCGACCGAAGTGATTGGCGTCTCCTGCCGAGGGCCGGCGGACCGCACGTGCCGCATCCTCCGCGTGGCAGCGGTCGGGTGTCCCCAACGCGGCTCTTCTGCAAATCCCGTTGATTCACGGCACGGTCTTGCTAGTTGACGCTTGCTACGTTGCCTTTGGAACGGCTCCAATTGCAATACCTGTGTGTCAGCCTGGCATTCTTGTCGATTGTCTTTCCTCCCTGCCAATACTGCTCAATGTGATCAACGGCTGCGTCATCAATGGCCGAGATCTTTTGCTTGCAGATAGCGCAGGTAGGATCTTTCTCGAAAAGCTCAGTCTTAAGCGCGCCGGAAAAACACCGCGGCTCCAAAGTAATTGGCCCGACAGCCTGCTTCAACGCTGATCTCCAGATCTCGAAGCGTGTCTCCACTGCCTGCCTTGAGCTCGTCGAGAGCTCAATAGCAGAAATAAACACATCATTATTCGCCATCAGATCGATCAAGGCTTCCCTGATCGCGTCGAGTCTGGGGTAGATCTGCGGTTTCTCGTATGCCGTGAAACCAAACATCAGCACGTCATACAACGACAAGTTGATCTTCTTCGGTTCCCACCGGCCATTAGCGTCATCGCCGTCTCCTCTATAGAAGCGCTTAAACGCATGCTCTCCGAGCAGGCTGAAGGTCAATTGACAAGATTTCTTGAAGGCCTGCCGAACCCTCTCCTGTTCTGCGGGCGAAATATATTGGTGCTTCTCCATGTCGCTATTCATGAACGATTTCATCGGCGGAGAGTAATGTAGGTAGGTCGCATGATAAAAGGCTGCGAATCGCAAGGTCATCTCCACGTCTCGCATGCGCTTGTCGGGGCCGGAAAAGTTCAGAAGCCGCCGAAAATCGGCGTCTTCAGCTAGCTCCTTGAGGAGCTTGATATATGGTCCGCGAAATATACAGTTTCTCAATTCCTGGTCGTTAAGGGCTACAGAACCGCTGTTCAGCCGCTCGAAAATCTCAAACTTCAGGTCTTTATCCGATTCCCTCTTAATAGTGATCGCACGCAAGGGCGTCTTCTTGATGATTGATTGAGCCTCCCTTGGAAGCTCTGAGAACTTCATCCCATTCAGCGCCTCCCGAACACGCAGGCCGCTTAGCTTCAGCGTTCCATCCAGAAATTCAAAAAAGGAGGTGAGCCTCTGTTGTCCGTCGATCACTGATTCGTTGCCATTAGGTTCCTCAGCAAGGTAGATGATTGGGAGCGGTACCCCCAGAAGAACTGACTCGATCAGTCGACTTGATCGCGTAGGATCCCACACGAATTGGCGTTGGAAATCGGGCTGCAGACTCAACTCTCCATCTTTGTACCGGTCGTGCAGGTCCTTGATCGTTGGGTCGGAAGATGAGGTGAATATCTTGCGCTCCTCTCCGCGATTGGCAGCGGGAGCCTCCGCCTGCTCTTCTTCGCCTTCCAGTTCAATTTCGTCGTCGGAGTCAGTTGTCATCTCTTCTCCGTGGCTTTTGAGTACATCAGCTTCCGCCATCTTTGAGAGTTGAATAGCGTGGGGCAGTCCGGAACGCGGACAAGACGGCCATACGCCTCCATGATACGGGAACCCACATGCGCGCGTTCAGGATCGAGGAAAGGCCAGCCTCCGCCATCAGTCGGATCGCAAGGCCTGCATGACGTCCACTCGCGCGGCGCGCGCGGCGGGAATGACCGATGCGATAACTGCGGCAGCCAGCAGGATGAAGGCAGAGCCAATGGCAGGCAGTGCGCCCGGCATACGAACACCCTCGAAATAACTGCCCGCCAGACGAGCCAGCGCGAACCCGCACCCTGCGCCCGCAACCACGCCCACCGCCGCCATCCATGCGCCTTCGGCGATGACTCCCCTCACCAGGTGCCACGGTTGAGATCCAATGGCCAGCCGGACTCCAAACTCGCGCGTGCGGCCACTGACCGAAAACGCCAGCACTCCAGCGACGCCCACCACGGCGATGAGGAGCGCCACTCCCGCGAAGACGCCGAATACCAGGGTATTCAGACGATCCGGCGTCAGCACTTCGGCCCGCACGTCTTCGAGCGTGGCCGCGCGTTCCACAACCTGATCCGAGGACATTTCACGGATGATACGGGTCACTGGCGATACCAGCGCGTAAGGATTCGAGCGCGCATGAATAAACAAACGGCCTCCGCCCAGCTCCTGATCCATAGGATGATATACATTCAGGGCCGGACCCGGCATCACGTTTTCGTCATCCATGTCGGCGACCACCCCGATAATGCGGCGCGTCTCCGGGCTCACATCGATAAATTTCATGATCGGATCGGTCCACATCAAGTGATGGTTCACGGCGTCTTGATTGGGGAACATGCGCTGTGCCACGCTCTGGCTGACGATCACCACCGGTTCGCTCTTATCGCGATCGCGAGCGTCAAAATCGCGGCCGGCGATCAGCGGGACACCCAGCGCTGCGAAGAATCCGGGCGAGACGGAGCGAAACTGCGCGCGCGGATCTTCTTCACCCGCTGCTTTGATGTGGCCGTCGGCTGAGAATTGAAACCCGGGGCCGAAACTGCCCGCGTCACGCCAGGGGACAACGCTGCCCACTGCCACTCGGTCCACTCCGGGCAACTCGCCGATCCGCCGGATCGTCTCTTTATAAAAACCGGTGATCTGCTCGGGCGTCTTTCCGTACGACATCACGGGTACGTTGATCGCGAGCACCTGGTGCATATCGAAGCCGGTTTGCGCAGCTTGCAAGGCAAGCAGCGTCTTGAGCAACATGCTGGCGCCCGCCAGCAACACAAAGCACGCTGCGATTTGGGTGACCACAAAGACCCGTTGCCTCCGGCCGGCGCTTCCGGTTACGCGCACACTGCCGCTTGTGAGACTGAATCCATGCGACGCGTCGCCTAACGGAAGGCGCGGGACAAACGCCAAAAGCACCGCCGAGACAACCGCCAGCACCGCGGCCACCCAGAGCATGCCGGAATCCACTGTAAGATCAAGAGCGCGTACCGAGAAGCGCGAGGCGTATCGAGCCAAAATAGCAACCATCGGCCGCGCGCTCAGCACACCCAACGCCGCGCCCGCAACGCACAGCAGCAGGCTTTCCGCCAATAGTGTCCGCCTCAGTGCTCCAGTGCCTGCGCCGAGAGCGGCCCGGATCGCCAGTTCCTGCTGGCGTCCTTCGGCGCGCACCAGCAACAGATTCGCGACGTTGGCGCAGGCNNCCGAGAGCGGCCCGGATCGCCAACTCGCCTTCGCGCCGGACCGTCCGCGCGAGAATCAAATTGGCGACGTTGGAACAGGCGATGACAAAGACCAGGATCGACGCAGCCAGCAAAACCCACAGCACGGTCCGGGCGCGCGACGTGATCTGATCGCGCAGCCGGACGGCGTCGATGCGGAAGTCGGCTCGCGGCGAATACGCTTCAGGATGTTCTTTCAGCATGCCGGCGTAGGCGGTACGCAGCTCGGCGCGCGTTTGATCGAGATTCGCGCCGGGCCCTAGGCGGCCGAAAAGTTCGGTCATGCGATGGACGCGTCCGGTAACCATGGTTGCCGAAAGATGATGCGGACTCGTCACAACATTGGCGATGATTTCGGTTT
>PKZC01000131.1 GCA_003132905.1 Bryobacterales bacterium
TTTTTAGGAAAACGTTAGGGCGGTTCAAGGACATTATTAGGGTCGCGCTCGTACTCTACTTGACAAGGGGACAAGATATGGCTCAACGCCGTCACGGCGCCGTGTTCAATCGTACAGCCCACATGATTCGCCGGATGGCTTTCCCAAGCTCCGTCCCACGACTCAGAAACTGGTCGATCGGGTCAAGGCCGGAATCGCTCAGTTTCTGGGAGAACCACGCGTCAATTCCTGCTGCTGAATCCTGGGCTCGACGGCCGTTTTCCTGTGCGTTAAAGATTTTCGCTGTGTCGATCGAAGCTGAGGAAACAAGTCTATTCATTTAAGGAAAATTATGAAATTCGCATACATAAATAGCGTCGCCTTAGTGGCGATTTGCTCGGTGTTTGGCTCGGTTTGTCATGCACAAGAAGCGCCATCCGCGCAGGATGGCCAGACGCCAAGCGATCAGACGGCCACCCCACCAGCGGCAGGGCCTCTGCCGACTCCTTCCATCACCGGACCATTGTCGAATCTTCCGCCGCTCGTTTTCGACGCCGGACCTCTCGGCAAGATCGACGCCAATGGCATCATCACCGGATTTGGCATGTGGCAGGGCAATCATGTTCCCGGCGACAGCAACACGCAGGCGGCCCTGAGCAACGGCCAGATTTTCCTGCAAAAGACCGACGGCTGGTTCCAGTTCTACGTGCAGGCCGGCGCGTATACCGTTCCGGCCCTGGGAACTCCGTTCTTGCAAACCGACAAGACTCTCTCGGAACTTTACGGCCCCGTGCCGGTAGCCTTCGTGAAACTCCAGGCCGGCAAGAACACGTCATTCGAGATCGGCTCCCTGCCCACTTTGATCGGCGCCGAGTACACGTTCAGCTTTGAAAACATGAACATCGAGCGCGGATTGCTGTGGAATCAGGAGAACGCCGTGAATCGTGGTATTCAGGTCAATCAGACCATGGGCAAGTTCACCGCTTCGCTGAGCTGGAACGATGGTTTTTATTCCAACCGCTACACCTGGCTCTCGGGCTCCCTGGCCTACGCCAACGGACCGCACGCCATTTCGTTCGTGGCGGGCGGAAACTACAGCCAAACGAAGTTCCAGACCTACGCGACGCCCGTGCAAAACAACGGCAGCATCTACAACGTGATCTACACCTATACCAAGGGTTCCTGGATCATCCAGCCGTATTATCAATTCACCGACGTGCCGACCAATGCGAGCATCGGCATTCCGCAGGGCGCCCACACCAACGGTGGCGCCATCCTCGCGAGCTATGCCTTCAAGCACGGTTTCTCGCTGCCGGTACGGTTTGAATACATCACCAGTTCGGGAAACCCTGCCGCCGATGCCATCAACTTGATGTACGGCCCCGGCAGTTCCGGAACCTCCATCACCGTGACGCCCACGTTCCAGTACGGCGGATTCTTCTTCCGCGGCGATCTGGCTTGGGTTCACGCGAGCAGCCTCACGCCGGGCGACGCCTTCGGCCCCAACGGTATAAACGCGAACCAACCCCGCGCCGTCGCGGAGATCGGGTTCATCTTCGGCAACAACATCGTGGAGAAGAAGCCGTAGATCCCAGCATGCAGAAGCCCAGGAGGGACTGACCTTGTCATCACAACCCACGAGCATCCTGATCGTCGACGATGAACCGGCGCTGCGGATGGCGTTGCAAAAATGCCTAAGTGCCAGCGGATTTGCAGCAGAAGAAGCTCAGAATGGGGAAGAAGCTTTGGCTTCCATCCGGCAGCGGCCTTTTGATCTCGTCCTACTGGACCTCGAGATGCCGGGTGTCGGGGGCGTTGAGGCTTGTCGGGAGATCAGTAATTTCGCCCCGCAAACTGGAATTGTCATCATGAGTGTTCGTGATGGGGTGAACCACATCGTGTATGCTCTGGAAGCCGGTGCGGACGATTATGTCACAAAGCCATTCGGCTTCCGCGAACTCGTAGCCCGGCTTCGGGCTGTCCATCGGGCGCGTACAGCCGCCCGCGTGCCTCACTTCGAGCAAGCCTGACGGCGGGCGAGGTGAACATTGAGCGCCATCATCCCGTTTTGCACGGCGCCGGCCAACTCGTGCCGTGGCTTCAAAAGAGGTCCCGCTGATGAACGCCACCCGAATTCGTTCGCTCCACGGTAGGCCTGGAGTGTCCACATGGGAAGACTTATCGAGGCTGGAGTACGATTTGATTCGCATGGCCTTCGACCCTGATGGTAAGGTTCCCTTCTTCGTGCGTTTCGGTCTGGTCTTGTGGCTCACAGAAAGATACCACCTATACTAGAAGGGACTCTCTTTGCACTCGGCCGTCTCGCACCTGATATCGATCTGCGGCTCGACTTGATGCAGGTCGAATCGGGATTAGTAACGAAAACGATAGATCTTATCGGAAGTGCGCCGGCGCGGATGGCTCGGGCGCAGGCGGATGCTCCGGCCGGTGCACTTTCGATAAGACCGTTTCAAGTAAGCCGCTGGCGTTCGCGGTGGACGCGGCACCTATGGGTATTCAATGGCGTTTTGGTACTTAGGGTACCCGTTGGAGCGCGCCTTTAAGGAGGATGGATCGGCCTTTTGAGAAGGTGATCGTTGGTGCCGAGGAGGCTGGAGACTGGGAGTTGGCACTAGCAATGCGATCGAAGGAAGCGAGTATAGACACACGTATGGCGTGAGCTGCGTAACGGCATGAAGTTTGGACCTCGGCCAGCTGAGATTACGAGCTGTCAATTAAGTTCTTCCATTCTTCTGATCGCAGGCGAATCTGCTCAGCAGTGAGCTTTTCAATAATTATCATGGTGCCCCCACAACACGGGCACGGCCAGGTGGTGGGGGCCGTTGCCGGTACCGTCTGCGTGGGAGAGCGCGGCCTAGCTTTCTCGGCGAGCACCTGGCGACAGACGGCAATGAGCTCTCGCCGTCGCCGCACGGACAGAAAGCCGAAATGGCGGATGCGCGCCAGGTTCTCGAAAGATCTCCCTGGGCCAAAATGACCGTCGCTGGCATCGCCCGCCGACAGAGCGAAGATGAGCGAAGAGCGGGTGGGAACATGGGCCAGCCCACAGGCGTCGGCTATGACGGGATAGACGACAAGCGAGTCAGGCCGATCATGCCGCAAAACGTATTCGTGCCAGCTCCCACGCGGCCATCCAAAGCCCAGATCATTCGACTGTTAGTTCGATGGGAAAGCGCTCTTCCGATCCGTATGGCGGAGTTAAAGCGAGGGGAGGCCCAGCCGCCCACGTTGTCCGATGACGGATACTGCATCGCTGTCTATGGTGTTCCGGCCAGCTACGCCAATGGGGATCCGATCAGCCTGGCGCGTGACTTCAAAGAGTCCGCGTTCTTGAAGCGCGTGGGAAAACCGAACGTCAAGCCGCTCCGTGTAGAGGCGTTCGAGCTGGAGCACAACGTAGTGGTGGTCTTTTTGTTCCCTTACTCGGCGGAGATTAGCAGGAAAGACGGCCTGGTGGAATTCGATGCGCTGATTGGCCGGCTCCAGGTATCGCAGACCTTCAACGTGGACGAGATGCACTTCCAAGGCAAACTCGAGCTCTAGAAGTTGAACTCGCGGAGGATGGCATCTTGATTCAAAAGCCATGTTACTGGCTTGGGGGCAGCGCTAACGGCGCTGAGCTTTTGTGTATTCGCGAAACCCATCCGATCCCAACGCGGACGGCGATATCCAGTGTGTAATTCGAAACCCGATGGGAGAAGCTTTAACCAACGCCACGGTGACTGTTGCGCCTGAAAAAACCAATGTGGTCCGTCAGGGTTTCTGGAATCGGCTGGCGAAAGCGTATGTCGACGATTGGCACGATCGCACGCCGCCCAGCCCCGATCCCGGTTTCCGCGGATATCCCGCGCCCGAATCCGATCCGCCCTATCCATTTACCGTTTGGCCGTACGGCGGTTCTTGTGCA
>PKZC01000216.1 GCA_003132905.1 Bryobacterales bacterium
ACCTGTGAGAAAAGCGGGTTAGCGGCGCGGGCAAAGCAGCCACCCGTTCGGAGAAGATGGTCCTGCGCGCGGCTTCGTCCGGCAGACGAGTCTCGAGCCATAGCTCTATACGTCCCGAGCGAACCAAAGCCGCGGGTAAACTGCTCACTTCCATCGCAGTCATCATGACGCAGATTCGCTCCGCGCTGACGCTTTCCAGACCATCCAGCATCGTCAAAAGATAGCGATAGATCCCGGCCTTGGCGTCGCCCTCAAAGAGCACGTCGGCGTCGTCGATGAAGATGATGGAGGGAGCATTCCGCTTGGCTGCCTCAAAGATCTTCGATATTTCGCAATAGAAGTTGTTGCTTCCCGCTACGAGGGTTCCGTCGATCAAAAAGAACTTGCTCTTCAAGCGATGAGCGAGCGCTCGGCCAATGGTGGTCTTTCCGGTTCCCGGTGGACCCGCCAGCAGGACGCCTCGCTTCGGCTTCAGCTGGAACTCAGCCGCCATACGATGGTCTTCGAGCGGAAACGCAATCTTGGCTTCCAGCGCGCGAATCACATCGTCCACGCCCTTCAGGTCCTTCCAGTCGACAGCGGCTACTTCCTTAATCTGAACGTTGCTGTTCAGATTGTGCGAAACGAGGTAGTCGATGAACCGGTCTGTGTCGAGATCCGGGACGGTGCCCAAGCAAGAACAGGCAGTCTTGAGTTGGTGGGCATTGAGCGACGGAGCAAACCGGTGAATGCGTTCATAGTCCAGCGAATCCGCTCCTATCGCAACGTAAGAACAGCAGATCGCTTCGTAATCCGCCGAAGTAAACTCAGCGATTTCGAAAGCCTGCGCACGCCGGCTGATTGGTTCCGGCGCATCCTCCTCAACGGCAAAGACGAGCTTCTTGTTGCCGTCGGCTTGTTCCATGACAGCGGTGATCGCCGCGTTTAATAGATTGGGGCGGGGATATCCGTAACCCTCGACGACGCTCGCGATGAGATGCATGTCGTCCAGAAAGACGAGGTCGTGCTCTGCGAGGCTGGCCTCCAGCAGGCGTATCCAAGCCTCTTCGATGGCGAAAGGCTCACGCGCCTCAAGCGCCAATATGAAGTCCCGCATTCCAAGGAACAGTCCTCCCAGGTCCGCTTGCACGCTCTTCAGAATCGTTGTTTTCCCTCGACCGACATCGCCTTGCAGTACGACGACGTTGCCGCACCCAATGGCAGACCTCAGACTTTCGGCCGCCGCCCGTTGCGCGGGCGTAAGAATGTGAATACGCACCGGCGCCACGGCCGGGCTTATGCATAGTTCCATAAACCTCTTCCGACTTTCTAAGAATTGTTAGGGGTTAGGCTACGAGCGGTGACGGAGGGTGCAATGGAGGCTTTCCCGCAGCGCGCTGATATTCAAACGGTTCGTAAGTTCGTGGATTCGCAAGAAAGCCTCCTTTCGTTTGGGCTGGATACTGCTCTGACAAATTACCACGATTTATGTGGCGATTCCAGAAGTTTTTGATTAAGCGCCGATTAAACTCTGGCCAGTAGCGCGCCCCAATGAAATCCGGCCCCGAACGCAGCGAAGCAAATGATATCGCCCGAGCGCGGTCCCGGATCGTGCCACCATTCGGCGGCTGCGATCAGCATCGAGGCGGAAGATGTATTGCCGTACCGCCGGATATTGGAGTAAAAGCTTGAGGCGTTGACGTCGAGAGCGCGAGCGACGCGATCCATTAAATTTTGATTGGCTTGGTGCATCAGGAAAACTTTGACCGCCGATGCGGCGCTGCCGTTTCGTTTCAGCAGTTCGCCGATGGCCGCAGGTATCTTGCGTGAGGCCTGCATAATAACGGAGCGGCCGTTCATTTCGAGTGGCGCCTCGAATTCCAGCCGCAGGTCCTCTGCGAAAGCGCCATCGGAATGCAGCACTGAATCGACGATCTGGACGGAGCCGTTTCCGGGTCCGATCAAGCATGCACCCGCTCCGTCGCCAAAAAGCGGCGCGATACCGCGCTCCAAAGGATGGTCCGAAACAATCGCCGACATCTTCTCGGACGCGATGACAAGAATATTCCCATGAATGGCTGACAGCGGCGAAGCCAGCGCCATGCCCACCAGGCTGCCCGCACTGGCAATGGGCACGTCCAAGGCCGGAATGCCATCGACGCCCAAACTATGCGCGACGGTGGATGCGGGTCCCGGAAAGCGGCGCTCCGACGATCCCGACGACACCAGAATCATTCCAATATCGCTGGCCTTGACCGCCGAGCGCGCCAAACACTGCTTAGCCGCTGCGACCCCCATGCTTGCGACCGATTCTTCAGGCGCCGCATAACGCCGCTCTTCGATTCCCGAAACATCCAGGATCCAGCCCGCCTCGCAATCCAAGGACGAGGCGAGTTCAGCGTTGCTGACGACGCGCGACGGCAGGTAGGCTCCGAAGCCCAGGATCGTCGCCACGAGTTACATCCTACTCTCGATATAGCTTTGAATCAGAGCGATGGATTCGAATTTACGCGGATTCAAATCGGAATCCGGGATCTTGATCCCGAACTCGCGCTCCAGGTCGCTCACCAGGTCGGGCAGTGCAAACGAATCCAAGAACCCGGAATCGAACAGCGACTCATCCGGATCGGGAAGCGTGGAGTTGTTGGAAACCTTCCGCACGATGCCCATGATGCGTTCTCTATTGTCCATTTTTATTGACTATGACTTCCCTCGGCGCGGATGGTGAGAAACCGGTTGTACTGTGCCATGAGTTCGTCGAAGAGCATGCCGCCGGCCGTTCGATATCCGGCCCCCGTGAGGTGCGTGTAATCGCCCTGTCCCAGGCCAGCCTGCAACCATTGACGCACAGATCCCGGGCCTCCCATAGCGGCCCGCCAATCCCAAAATGCGCAGCCGTTGGCTTGAGCAGCCTCGCGCTGGATCTCGATCACCTGATCCAGATGCGGGAACGGAACGCGGCGTCCGTGCGCGCGATATTCGCAATCCGGCGGCCCGATCAGAAGGATGCTGGCGACGGGAACGGCGGCGCGTAGTCGTCGAATGATTTCGGTCAATGCCGCGCGATATTCTTCGGCTGTCCAGGAACGGTTGAGCGCTTCGTTAGTACCGTACGCAAGAACGATCAGGGCTGGATCGCGGCTGGTAAGCTCCGGCTGCAGAATTGCCGAATTCCAATCGAGCATCAGGTTGGCCTGAGCGCCATTGATGCCAAGGGTCTCATAGGTGACGCCGGCATGATTTTGCGCCACCCAACCAAACAGGCGAACCGGCGCGGCGCTGAGCGTGCGCAGCATGTACTGATGCGGTCCGGCCGACGCAGCGTAGTTATAAACACCCGGCCCTTCTTCGCCATCGGTGTCGATAGTTTGGGTTGGCGCGCCATCCACCGAAAATTCCATTTGACCGCCACCGGGCTGCCGCAAGTAATGCAACTCGAGTTGCTCGCACTCCACGCTGAGCGTGACCGTTTCGCCCGCCGATTGCGCCGTCAGGCTGATTCCACCCATGCCATCGATGCCATCGCCTTTGCGCGTCACGATTCCACTGGTGTACCAGCCGCGCGAATTGCTGCCCCGGCTGTCGAAACGGCGGTAGCCAAGAAAAGGATGCCCGGGTAGCGTGTATCCAGGGCCGCCCGCGCCAAATTTGGCTTGAAAATACTGGCGCATCTGATTGGCCCAATCGTCCGACGCGGTGTGCGAATCACCGTACTGCAAAATGTGCAGCGACATGTTTTCCGGTGGATGCGAGAGCTGCTCGAAGAACGGCACCAGAGCTCCGCCGCCTTCGAGTACGCCGACGGGCTGGGAGGTTCGTTCGCTGATAGCACGCAGAGCCACGCTTCGAACCAGGGGCGAGACATAAACCACGGGTACCCGAACATGTCGTTTGTGCGCTGTCTTTTTGGTTTTCTTAGCACTGGTGGTCACCGCAGAAGCGGGCACGGCGGCGAGTAGCGCCATCAGAATCAAAACAAGCTTGGCCATCAATGCGCTCTCCGCTGCTCGCGCGCTTTGAATTGCCGGTAGCCCGATTCGAGCGCCTGATCCAGCAGCACGCCTACTTTTCGCGCACCCGCCGGCAAGGGATGGGTGAAATCGGCGCTTACCAGTCTGGGTGTGCTGTCATACCAGCGCGCCATCGTACCCGCGCCGCCCATGGCTTGAAAAGTGTTGAAGAACGCGCAGCCCATCTCCGCGGCCATTTGACGCTGGATTTCCACCAGACGGGGGAGTGTGGGAACTGTGGTGATGCGGGAATCGGAATCGCGCTGCCCGCGATCCATGGGACTCATGATCAGAACGGATGCCCTTGGGACGGCCGCCTGGACGGACTCGATCACGCGGCGCAACTCGCCGGGATAGGAGCGCTCGATGTAGTCGGCATAAATGCTCTCGTTCGTGCCGTAATTGATTACCACCAGATCCGGATGCTGGTGTTGCAACTCTTCGGTCCACTGCGGCTTGTCGAAATAGCGGACCACCGTTTGCACTTGTCCGCCGTTCAGCCCAAGACTATTGTAGACGACGCCCGGCGTGTTCCTCTCGAAACTGACGCCGAAGAGACGGACGGGTCCGCGTTCCACCGATAAGTGGATTTCGCGCGCGCTTGCGTTTAGCGGAAAGGTTTGGTAGCTGGGCTCTTGGACGGGCCCTTCGGTATTCACGTCGCCCAGCTTTTGTCCGGAAGCCTCCGCGCTCAGCACGCCCCCGCCCGGCTGGCGCAGGAAATGAATCTCCATCTCGGAGTGATCTTCGGCCAGGGTGAGATTGGACGATGCGCCAGTGTCGCCCTCGAAGCTTACGCCACCCAGGCCATGGAAGCCATCCCGAGCGCGGACTTGGGTGGCGGCATTGATGCGCCAGCCCTTCCCTTCCAGTTCAACGCCCCGGTGACCGTACCAGGCCCAGGGCTTCGCAATCAGGACGAAGCCATGGCCGGCATCGCCGAAGTGTTGCTGCAGGAGCGAACGCACGTCGGCCGTGATGGAATCGGCTGTGACTGGCGAATCGCCGTAGTGAAGTACGCGGGTGATCGCGCCCGGCGCGCCTAACTCGGTGCGCCATAGAGCCAGGTAAAAGGCTCGCAAGGCGTCGTGCTGATCGATCAGATTGGGCTCGATAATCGGACGTTTCGAAGCCGTCGCGGGCATTTTCACGATTGGGATCGGTGTCACCGGTTCGACGTTCGGGATATCGCGCGGACGAAAATCGAGGACTTCGGAAAGAGTAAAAGGCCGGGCCAGTTTCGCGAATTCGAGCAGCAACAACAGCGCGCCCAAAGTTGCAATGGCCATCGATGTCTTCTTGGGCAGCATGATCAAAACCGCGAATAGATGAACGGGGCGGAGCCCGATCCGGCGACGTATCGAATGGCCACGGCTAGCGCGGCGATGGCTGCTGCCTGCGCGTAATAAGGGAATTGGCAGTAAAGTTGGAGGCCGCTGTCATACCAGCGCTGCGGAACAAAGTGCGCAAGGGCTGCGATGAGCAGCACCGCCGCGAACGCTGGAGTTATGTTCGCAAAGGAGATGGTGCCCGAAGAGATTTGATACAGAATATCCCGCGCCGTGGAGAGGCTGGAAGCGCGAAAGAAGACCCAACCGATGAGCACGAAGTGGAAGGTGGCTAAGCCGCACAGAACCCGCGCCCCGGTAGTAAACGTCAATTTCGGATTGCCGTGCAAAGCTCGCCACCAGCGGTGCGCCGCCAAGCCGACGCCATGCCAGGCGCCCCAAACAAGAAACGTCCAGCCCACACCGTGCCAGAGCCCGCCGATCACCATGGTAATCACGAGGTTCAGGTAGGCGAAGATTTTCCAGCGGGAGCGCAGGCCGGGCAGCGAGAAGTAGAGGTAATCGCGCAGCCAGTTCGAAAAAGAGATGTGCCAGCGCCGCCAAAAATCCGAAATGTTCTGAGCAGCATAAGGGCGATTGAAATTGCGCGGGAGCGTAATGCCGAGCAGGAGGGCAGAGCCGATCGCAATGTCGCTGTAGCCGGAGAAATCGTAGTACAGCTGCAGCGCGTAACCATAAACGCCGGCAAGCACTTCGGCGCCAGAGTAAAGTTTCGGCAGATCGAAAACGCGATTCACCAGGGTCTCAGCTAAGAAATCGGCGATGAGCAGCTTTTTCACCAGTCCCATTCCGATCAGAAACAGCGCCCTGCCGCCGTCTTGCGGGGTGAGCATTTCGCGCTTGGACCACTGCGGCAACAACGTCGAGAGCCGTGTGATGGGGCCTGCGACGGTAGTGGGAAAGAAGCTCGCGGAGGCGAGATACGCCAGATAGCTTTGAGCCGGTTTGGCGTCGCGGCGATAAATATCGATGGTGTAGGTGAGCGACTGGAATCCGTAGAAAGAAAGCGCCAGGGGCAGCACCCACGGCAGGGCGGGCAGATGCTTCACCGAAGCCATGAGCCCGACGTTGAGCGCGATGCTCAGAGTCACCAAGAAACGGCGCAATCCGGGCCGGTCTGAACGGTGAAGCGCGTGACCGATCAGAAAATCGCACGTGGAGGCCACGGGGATGATGGCAAGATAGATGAGATCCCAGCGGGCATAGAAGAAGTAATTCGCAAACAGAATGACAGCCAACGCCCCCAGCCGATATCGCGCGGCTAGCCAGTAAGCGAAGAAAACGGCCACGAGAAAACTGAAATAGGCCGCTGTAGTCAACAACATAGACGGATGCCCCAAGTATAGCTGGGCAAGAGGGCAGGGCATCCGACCCTTGAGTCCGCAAGATTCATCACATCGAAAAGATTCATCAGAGGGAAATGTAATCCTTAGCCCTCTATCGGCATCCTACTGGCAAGGAGACTGTGTCTTGAGACTCGCTAAATCGATAATAGTTTTATTTACAATGGCTTTCGTAACCTTTGTCGGTCTGGTGGGCGCCAAGGATGCCCCGGATAGCTTTTCCGGGAAATGGATCCTCGACAAGCATGGCGCCCGGCCGGGGGACGCGCCTAACAACCTGGAGACCAAGATCAAACAGGATGAGTCCGGTCTCACGTTTGAATACAGTTTCAAGGAGCCGGACAACGGCGTTGTGCCACTGCTTTATCTGGGCGTGATGACCAATAAGCTGCACTTGAACACCGACGGCCAGGATCAGCAGAGCCAGATCGGTCCATTCATGGCGGTTTTCCGAACCATGCTGGATGGCAATAAGATGACCACCGAGTGGAAGGCGCAGATCAACGGCGACCCTGTGGAAGGCCATTGGGTTCACACGCTTTCCGACGACGGCAAACACATGACGCTCGAAATAACCGAAAGCTCCACGCACGGCCAGCACGCCGAGGCGACTCTGACGTTTGTTCGCAAGTAGCCTGCGCTAGCATAATAAGGAGAAATGAAGCGGTCCACGCTTGCTCTCCTGGCGTTTCTGCTGACCGGTCTGCTTGAGTTTCGAGCGAGCCCAGCCAGCAAATTCGCGCTCACCATCGACAACATCATGCGCGGGCCGGCGTTGTACGGCTATGAGCCTTCCGAGGTGCGCTGGTCGGGCGACGGGGAACGCATCTATTTTCAGTGGAAGCAGGCTAGCGATCCACGGATTCAGCCTGTGGACACCTACGTCGTTGGGCGCGACGGATCCGGACTGCGTAAGCTACCCGATGCCGAGGCGAAACTCGCGCCGCCGGCGGCAGGGAGCACAACTCGCGATAAGAAGCGAACGGTTTACTCCCGCGATGGCGACATCTTCTTTTACGACGCGGCCACGGGCGCGACACGGCAACTTACCAAGACTGAAGATGGGGAAACGAATCCGCGCTTCACGCATGATGAAAAGCGCGTTGCATTCACGCGCGCGAATAATCTATATGTGATGGCCCTGGATGGCGCGTTAGAGGAGTTAACGGATATTCGGGCGGCTGGAAGCCCGCCGCCTCCTGGCGAAGAGAAAGGTACGGCCAGCCAGGAGGCGCTGAAGAAGGACCAGAAAGATCTGTTCGACGCGATTCGAGAGCGGGCCGCCGAGCGGGAGGCTCAGGAAGCCAAGCGCAAGCAAGAACATCCGCGAAAGCCTTTTATCTTGCAAGCGGGGCAGACCGTGGCCGCACTCCAGCTTGCGCCCGACGAAAAATACGTAATCGCGAGCATTCACGAACCAGCCAAGGGCTCGAAGCGGACGAACGTTCCGAACTTTGTCACGGAATCGGGATACACAGAGGACATTGCATCGTACGAGAAGGTGGGCGATACGCAAAGCTTGGTTCGGCTGGCACTGCTGAGTGTGGAGACTGGCGAAGTGAAGTGGGTGGATCACGGTCAGAAAGCGGCAGTGCAGAGCGCGGATTCGAAGACGCCTGCCGATCGGGACGTGCAGTTGGCGGAGCCAGTGTGGTCAGACGATGGAACGAAGGCAGTGGTGAATGCGCGGGCGGTTGACAACAAGGACCGCTGGATTCTGGCGCTGGACGAAGATACGGGAAAAACGCGTATAGTGGCGCACGATCATGACGACCGATGGATCGGTGGGCCGGGCCGCGAAACGCTGGGATGGATGAAGGGCGATCAGGAGATCTATTTTCAATCGGAGCGGACAGGTTATTCGCATCTTTACACCGTCGCGTTCGTAGGTGGCGAGCCCAAGGCGCTCACATCGGGTAATTGGGAAGTGGACCGAGCAATCCTTTCAAACGACAAAAGCCATTTCTTTTTGGTGACGAACGAAGCTGACCCCGGCGAACAGAATGTTTATGCAATGGGCGCGGAAGGTGGCGCTCGGTCCCGGCTGACTACGCTTCCCGGCGGTCATTCTTGCGTGCCGTCGCCGGATGAACGCTGGTTGGCCGATGTTTATTCGTACACGAACAAGCCGCCGGAGAGGTATGCGCAGGAGGCGCGCGCCGATGCCGCGACGAAGAAGTTGACGTCGTCGCCAGCTGCGGATTTTTCGGAATACCCATGGCTGGATACGCCGATAATCACATTTCCCGCGCGCGATGGGGCGATGGTGCGGGCGCACGTATACCAGCCGGCGAATTATCGCAAGGGCGGACCCGCGGTGCTGTTCGTGCACGGCGCGGGCTACTTGCAGAACGTGGATCGTATGTGGTCGTACTACGCGCGTGAGTACGTGTTCCATCAATTCTTGATGGAACGCGGCTATCTGGTTGCCGACATCGATTATCGCGGGTCGGCCGGTTATGGCCGCGATTGGCGAACCGCAATCTACGAGACCATGGGCGGCAAAGATCTGGACGACAATATCGATGCGGCGCGCTGGCTGGTGTCGCGATACGGCGTCGATCCCAAACGTCTCGGCATTTACGGCGGCAGCTACGGCGGCTTCATCACGCTGATGGCGATGTTTACGCAACCAGACGTCTTCGCGGCTGGGGCGGCGCTGCGGCCGGTGACAAACTGGGCGAATTACAACGACGGATACACTTCGAATATTTTGAATCTCCCGCAGATGGATGCCGAAGCCTACAAGCGTTCGTCACCGATTTACTTTGCGCAGGGTTTGAAGGGCGCGCTTCTGATCTGCCACGGCATGGCGGACACCAACGTGCACTTTCAGGACACCGCGGAATTGGTGCAGAAGCTGATCGAACTGCGCAAAGAGAATTGGCAACTGGCCGTCTATCCGGTGGAGAACCACGGGTTTGTGGAGCCAACCAGTTGGGCGGACGAGTACAAGCGTATCTTTGACCTGTTCGAGAAAAACCTCAAGGATCTGTTCGAGAAAAACCTGAAGCCTCATTGATTTGATATAGTGACCGGCAATGAGCCGCACACTTGTTACACGCATAGCCGCTGGGGTGTTGTTCCTGACATTGGCCTGGATCGCCTATACGCAGAACCAGGCGCCAGCCAAACTCGCTCTCAACAAAGTGAAAGACGATCTGTACGAGATCGAAGGCGACGGCGGTAACGTTGCCGTCTATATCACCGACGAGGGCGTTATCCTGATCGACGATAAATTCGATCGGGATCACCAAAGCATCGTCGATCAGGTGAAGAGCGTAACGAACCAGCCCATCAAGTACGTGATCAATACTCACTATCACCAGGATCACAGCGGCGGCAACACGAAATTCCTACCAACGGCCGAGATCATCTCGACGGCCATGGCGCGAACCAATATCGTGGAGCACAAACAGGTAGGGAATGTTCAGCCTCCGGACGTGAGCCCGGCGCGGATCACTTTCACCACGGAGACGGCCGTGTACCTGGGCGGCAAAGAAGTGCGCGCGATTTATATGGGGCGCGGCCACACCAATGGCGACGCCGTCATCTACTTCCCGGCATTGCGCACGCTGCACACCGGAGATTTAATGGCTGGAACGAGCCCGCTGATCGACTACAACGGCGGCGGCAGCGTGGTGGAATGGACCAAGACGTTGGACAACGCGCTGAAGCTGGACTTCGATACTGTGATTCCCGGCCATGGCGCCATCACCAACAAAGCCGGATTGATGACCTATCGTAACAACGTGGAGAAGATGCGCAATCGCGTGAGCGGGCTGATTCACGAAGGCAAGAGCCAGGACGATATCGCGAAGTTCATGACTGCGGAGTATCAATGGGCGCCGGACAGTTTGCAACAGAAGTGGAGCGTGCCTGGAATGTACGCTGAACTGAAATAGTTTCACAACGCGCGGAAGAATTTAACAAACATCGACGCGGCCATCGAAAGGCCGACGATGATCACGATGCGCCGCACTGCGGGTCCCCCGATGCGCCGTGCAATGAGCGCGCCACCATATCCGCCGATGATCGCGCCGATCACCATCACCACGAACTCGGGCCAGTAAACCATGCGCGCCCAAATGAAATACAGGGCCGCCACGCCATTGACACTCGCGCCCAGCAGTGCTTTCAGCCCGTTCATCTGATGAATATCGGTGAGGCCAAGCACGCTGAGGGCAGCCAGCATCAGAATGCCGATGCCCGCGCCGAAATATCCTCCGTAGAGGGCGACGAAGAGCTGAAAGGTCATCGCGCCGATCAGCCAGCGCGTGGATTTGTGAGACTCGGGATGCGAAATTTTCAGACGCCGCCGGATGGGTTCCTGAATCATGAACAACAGCGTCGCGAACAGGATCAGAAACGGAACCAGCGCGTCGAAGACAGCCGGTGGCGTGCGATTGAGCAGTAGCGCGCCCACAATCCCGCCGATCACGCTCGGAAATACTAGCGCCAGCATGCGTGGACTGGACGCACGCAGGTCCTGTCGATAACCCCAGATCGTGCCAACCGTGCCGGGCCAGATGGCGACGGTGCTCGTAGCGTTCGCATTGATGGAGGGCAGCCCCAGCCAGATGAGGGTGGGGAACGTCAGCAGCGTGCCCCCGCCGGCGACCGAGTTGATGGCCCCGGCCACGAAAGCGGCGCCGAATGCCACTAGAGCGTGCCAGAGATCGACGTTTAGAAATATCATAAGGAGAACATGCGTCAGAAATTCAGCCTAACATCAGCGGAAGCGCACGCCATCGTGACAGCCGCGAAATTGGAAGCGGTCAAGAACAATTGGAAGGTCAGCATCGCGGTGGTGGACGAGGGCGGATACTTGCTGCATCTGGAGCGCATGGATGGTGCGACACTTCCGAGTCCCGAGATCGCGACGATGAAAGCGCGGACGGCGGCGCTCTCACGCGTTCCCACCAAGTTTCTCGAAGACGTTTCCAAAGAACGAACCGCGACGCTTATGTTTCCGGGAAGATTGCCGGTACAAGGCGGCGTGCCCATTCTGTATGAAGGCGAATGCGTGGGCGCGGTCGGGGTATCGGGCGTAAAATCGCCTGAAGACGAACAGATCGCGAGCGCGGGCCTTGCGGCGCTGGCTGCGAGCTAATCCATTATTTCTTATCGAGCGCGTTCAACAGCGGAATGTCTTTGGGCGCTTTGGCCTTGGGCATGGTCTGCAAATAGGCCCAAACGTCGGTCAGTTCCTGATCGGTGATTACTTTATCGGTAAAGGCGGGCATCGCTCCGCCGGGTGCGCGAACGTAGCGGATCAACCCTTGCGCGTTCAGCCCAATGGCTGCGATTCTCGCACCCGCCGCGCCGCCTTGTCCTGCGTAGCCATGGCACTGGAAACAGCCGTCCCGCAGAAAAAGCTTCTTGCCGTTTGCGGCGTCGCCGGCGGGAGTCTGGCTCATGGCGGGAATCAATGTCGCTGCCGCGAACGAGGCCAGCAGAAGTAGTCGTTTCATTTGCGAATCCTTATTAGCTGAGCTGAATTAACGTGGTTGAGTGACCACGTCGATCATGGCCGGCTCGCCCTTCTTCACCACTTCGATGGCGCGTTTAATGGCCGGACCCAAGTCGTTGGGATTATCGATAGGCCCTTCGCTAAACATTCCGTAAGCTTTCGCCATGGTGGCGTAATCGATATTGGGATCGGTAATCGCGGTGCCGATCCAAGCCCGCTCCACGCCACGGCGCGCTCGAGCCGCCATGTCTTCCACGTACATCAGCTCCTGATGATACGCGCGGTTGTTGTGCATGATGTTCAGCATCGGGATGCGATGATGCGCGGCGGTCCAGAGAACGCCGGGAGCGTAGTTTAGATCGCCATCGCACTGGATGTTGACGCTGATGCGTCCGTGTTTCTTGTTCGCAAGCGCAGCGCCCACGGCCGCCGGAGCGCCGTAGCCAACGCCATAAGCGCCGTGCCCGCCAATGAAGTGATAGGGCTTATCGAAGTCCCAAAGACGGCCCGGCCAATTGGAGACGAAAGTGAGATCGGACACCAGAGACCAATCTTCGGTCTTGATCTGGTTCCAAAGCTCGGCGGCCATGCGCGCGGTGGAAACAGGGCTGGCGTCCCAGCCCCAGGCGGCTTGCTCGATATCGCGCTCGCGATTGCGCTTGCTCACTTCCGCCAGTTTGACGCCGCGCTGCTGCAAGGCGGCTTTTCGATCGGAAGTGATCAACTTGCGGCATTCTTCGATTAACAGCGGCAGCGTGGCTTGCGCGTCGGCCGCGATGGCCAAATCCACTTCGTCGTAGCGTCCGAAATCCTGATAATTGCTCTTGCCGAAAAGATCGCCCGCGAAAATCGTAATCACTTTCGCGTCGGTCTTGGTGATGCGCTTGGCCTGCATGCCCATTCGGTTCACCGGCGTTTGCGAGTGAGTGACAAACCACATGTCGGGAACTTCCAGGCCGAGCACGACATCGGCGGAACCCACGTTACCCGCTCCGTAGAGTGGATGCGCGGTTGGAAAATTCATGCGGAAGTGGCGATCGATGACGGGCGCTTGCAGCGTCTCAGCCAGCTGGATCANNTCAGATCGATGCCTTCCGGAGTGCGCGCCACTCGCCCGGCGATGATCACCGGATTTTCGGCTTCCACCAGCATTTTCGCTGCTTGCTTTACTGCTCCGTAATCGCCCGCGGGAGGCGAGGCTAAAGTGAGCTTGGGAATCTTCAGGCCGCGATCGGCGTCAGGAATCGGCTCTTCCTGCATCACCGCATCAGCCACGATCACTACCGGCTCCATGGGCGGCGTCATCGCGAT
>PKZC01000156.1 GCA_003132905.1 Bryobacterales bacterium
CACTGAGGGATTATTGCTGTGGCGTTCTCACATTGGCGATGCGTGCGGCTTTCTCCGCATCCACCGAGGTGAAATTAATATCCATAACATAGGTAAGGCCGGCACGTTTTATATCTTCGAGCTTTTCGAATCTTGCCAAGGCACCTCGGGTAAGCTCGAAATCGGACTTGGGTTCGTCGGAAGAAAAGATGCCGGACACTAGTCCAAATACAGCACTGACGAGGCCGCCACCGGGACCAACAAATTCAGGATCGTCGGTGAGATGGAGATCCTTGATGACCGCCAGACTGATGTTTTCTGATTTAAGGATCTCGACTTGCGTCTCGGTCATTGCCGGATCAATTGCAATATCGCCCAGCGAAGCTCCTTGCTGCTGAAACAGCTGGAACTTGTGCGTATCGATCACCATTCTCGCCGTGGCGGTAAACTTCGGCGTCGCGGTGAAGAGATAAATGAGACCAAGCGCGGTGGTGCAAGCGATGATCAGCAGAATGATGGGAAACTGGCGNNGAGTCGGCTTCGCGATCGGGGACAATCGACTGCTTGTTCACCTCCAGCATATCTTATCCGCATCCATTAACAGTTTTCGCTAACACGCATATGAACGTCCGTAACACACGATCGAGTCGATCGGTTCCGTTGAACTTTGAATCAGGCTCCCATCAGTGGTGCGGACTTACGCTTCCGGAAACCGTGGCCCCGTGCGCGGAATTAGCGCTAGTAAAATAATTCACCGAAGACGTTGCAGTGAACGACACTCCAGGCGTTGAAGTACCGGTATTGGTGCCACCAGAGACACCACCGGAACCCGTCGGACCTCCGGCGCCGCCGCCGACGCCGCCGGCGCCGACACCGGTTGACGCGATGGGCACGTTTCCGGTCACGCCGGCAAAGGCTAAAATGGCATTCTGAATGCCTGATAGGGCGATCGCGTTCTGAATTTGATCCGCAAAGGCCGGGTTGGTGCGCACCGAAAGCTGGGCGCATTGGCCCAGGCCACTGCCAATGGCCATCTGTTGGTCTGTTTTAGCATTACCCAACAGCGCGATTATTGACGAGAGCNNAGAGCGCAGAAGGATTTCCTAGACAGCCATCGCGAACCAACGAGATCAATTCCGGGCCACCATTTGGAAATTGCTGCAGCACCTGGCTAGGACTTGCGAGGAACTGGGCAACTGTTGCGCCCGAGCTATTCTGCGCTATAGCCGGCGGAACCACGGTGAACGCCACCGCGACACCAATAATGGCCGTTTGGAGCATCTGACGCAAAGCCGTTGGCCACATGACGACCTCCTATAGTTGTAATAAATTTACCACGCGCGCTTGCCGTTGCCAACGGACGCCAGGGCAATGGACGTCAAATGGAACAATTAACCTGAATCCCGCCCCCGATCGTTCATGTCTGCTTTCTGGGTGCCGCCTTGAGCCGAGACGGCAGATTCCCCTGCTTTTGAACCGAAAGACTGGGAAAGACCCGCTCCAACCAGGGCAAATACGACGATCGAATAACCAGGAATTTGTAGCGAAAAATCAATACAGGAATGCAGGACTGCGATGGTGGTGACCGCAAAGGCTGCAAGGGGAATGATAACGTCTCTGCGCCGCGTGCGAATTCCGCGGATCAGGACCGCCAACATCACGACCCAGCCTAGGCAGACAGCTCCGGCCAGCGGGAGCCCGACTTCGGACGCGAGTTCAAGCGGAGTGTTGTGAGCGATATCCCACACGCCCCACATAGAGACGTCTGGGCTGCGATAGGCCGGGAAACTCCAGGCAAAAGTCCCGAGCCCTGTCCCGAACCAGGGATGATCGGCGATCATTCGAAGCGTCGACCGATAGGCTGCAAACCGACCCTCGTCAGCAAGTCCCTGAACGTCAAAGCGGTTACTGACGACGCCGCCCATGAACTGCAACAACACCAAAGCGACGGCCACGCCGCCGCCTAACGCAATCCAAACGNNCGCGGCAAGTCATTACGAAAAAAGACCGTGAAGGTGATAATTAGCGCAAACAGCGAAAGCACGACACCGCCGCGTGACCCCGTCAAGAACATGGCCATCAGGCATACGAATAGCATTGAGAACGAAACTACGATCGCGCGCGGGGCTTTCGAAAGAATGCGTTGAGGAACTTTCTTCCAAACGATTGGGCCAGTTCTTAAATGGCGACGAACTTGATCCAGAAAAAGAGTGAACCACACTACTGCACATGAGCCAAAATAGGCGGCCGCCGTATTGCGATTGATGAAGGTTCCGGTAACGCTGCCTAGATAAGCGCGCTTCTCGCGCCATAAGATCATCGTTGGCTCAATCAGAAAGGATAAAACCCCATAGGCTGCGTAAGCTGCACCTGACCACGCCATCACCTGAAGAAGCTGATGCGCGCGATGGCGATCATTTCCGACGATAAGCCCACAGATCAACGCCAGTACGCACGCGAGTGAGGCGCCGACCGCAAAAAACGGCTCACCCCGTGTAATAGAAACCGATGGCGTCAGTGGGATCCCGAGAACCTTTGATGCTTGTTCCCAAACAGGGTGTGGTGTTGCGATCCAAGGATGATCGGCCAATTGCTCGTGCAACACAAAGCAATAAC